>CAZFOA010000084.1:0-13962 GCA_964520205.1 uncultured Verrucomicrobiota bacterium
CCAGTCCTTGCACATTGCACCGAATCTAAAATGCTGGCGGTCTTAGTCAAGGGTTGAATATGGGGTTGTGAATACCACAAGCAATCCAAAGGCTGCGTGACGTGATTCGCAGACAACACAAGGCGCTTTTGGCCTCCTCGCGCCGGGCTCCTGCATCGAAGAGTTTTTGAACGGGCGCTTGCGGCCTATGGGCCAATAAACACCCGGCCGCTCTGGTTGGTGCCGAGGAAAAAGCCGCCGCCAAAATTCTGCTTTTCCAAAATAATTCCCTGGAAGGAAACCGACTTGCCCGAAACCGGATTGGGCACAGTCCCCTTGAACAAACCGGATGCGCTGGTGATGGCGAGGCTCAGTTTGTTGGTGCCGGTCACTTTATTGTTGGCGCCAAGGACGATTTGGTTGGTGAAGCTCTGCGTCAAATTGCCGTTCGCCAGCCAGACCTGGCCCGTGCTCAGGTTCAGCACCGGGATTCCGTTGGTGAAGACGTATCTCGATCCCAACACTTCGGTTGAGTTGGTGAAACCGGCCGGATACAATTTTGCGCCGGGTTTCGGCAGCTTGATCCAGTCCACCAGTCCGGTGATGTCGTTCGTCGCCTGGTTCGTGAACGTCAACCAACCCAGAACCATGCCGTTGCCGGAATACAACGACCCGTACAGCGGCCACTCCCCGAGTCCGGAGGCAAAGGTCTTTTGGGATACTTTGGTCCCGTCCGCCAGTGTTCCGCTGAAAGTGACATTGCCCAGGCCATCGACCGCTGCGGTGCCGAAGCCATCGCCGCCGGGCTGAGCCGGGGAACCGTCGCCGCCGGGAATGAGCAGGGTGTATTTTCCGGCCTGCGGGGCTGGATTGGTTTTTGAATAAACGGCGCGATTGGCGAAAAGTTCGGCTGTCCATGTGTCATTGCTGATCACCCCGCTCAATCCGTCTCCTGCCGGATTCAATTGCAGCTGGACGGTGAGCGGGCTCAGTTTGGCGCGGGAGACAACATTGGACGCGGCCCCGGCGGCGGAAAACTGTCCGGAGTACGAATACGTTTTGCCCGTCATCTGCAGTTTTGCGCTGAAGCGCCCGTTCGTTGCCGTGACGGCGCTGAAGAATCCGGAACTCTGCAGCGCGACGCCGTTCGTGTCGTAAAACAGTCCCTGATAGGTTCCTTTGGTCAAACCCACGAGCGCCAAACCCGGGATGTAAATCCCCCCGTTGTAAGCCGCCGCCACGAGTTTGCTTCCATCGGCGGACGAAGTCACGGAAGACCATACCAGCGTCGGCGCACTGTTCCGAATCCAGGTCAGGCCCGAATTGGTGGAGGTGTAAATTCCGCTGGTGGTGCCGGCGGCGACCAGGTTGATTCCGTCAGCCGACGAAGCCAGCGCAAACCAGGCGTTGGTGGGGGCGCTGGTTTCGACCCAACTCACGCCGGCGTTGGTCGAAGCATAAATTCCATTGAGCGTGGCGGCCGCCACCAGCCTGGTTCCGTCCGACGAAGCAGCCACAGCCGACCAGCTCAGGATGGGAGCATTATTGCTGATCCAGGTGGCGCCCGAATTCGTCGAGGTGTAAATCGCTCCGGGCTCGGCCGCCGCGATCAGCACGGTTCCGTCAAGGGATGAAGCGACGGAAGACCATTGCTGGGTGGAAGCGGAAGTTTGCTGCCAATTCAATCCCGAATCCGCGGAAGTGAAAATGCCGCCCTGGTCGACGACCGCCGCCAGCGCGGTTCCATCGCCGGAAGAAGCCACCGCGAACCATGTGTTGCTGGGCGCACTGGTCTGAAACCAATTCTGCCCTGAATTGGTGGAAGCGAAGATGCCGCCCCCGTTGGCCGCAGCCACCAGATTGCTTCCATCGGCTGAGGAGGCTGTCGAAATCCATGATTGTGCGGGAGCACTCGTTCCAAACCAGGCGGACCCCGAGTTGGTGGAGAGGTAAATGCCGCCGTCATGGACCACCGCCGCCAGCCGGGTTCCGTCCGCCGAAGCAGCCAGGGAAGTCCATGACTGGACGGGCGCGCTCGTCGCGACCCAGCTTTGCGCAAAAACCGAATGAGACGCGATCCTCCCGATCAAGAGAGCCAATAAGATGAAGAAAGACCTGTGCCGCATTTTTTTAAACATCGTGCGTGACGGCAGTGTCTGAAATGGACCGGAGCGCGGAGCATCGCTCCGCATGAACTCAATTCCCAACCCGGCGGAGCAATGCTCCGCGCTCCAGGATTTCCAAATTCCGCCACCAACCGCGTGACAGGATGCTGGACGTGACGCGGATCGCAAGTTACACTTCGGTTACATTTTTCCACCATTTTGAACTTGGTCCGGCGCATGCGTAAGCGCTCGAAGCGATTGTGAATGTCCCTATTTGACGTCAACCCTCCCGTGGAAAACGCGGTCCCGCTGCGCTGTGGCGTTGAGCGGAACCTGCAGCCACCCGGCGGTTCCGAAATAGAATGAGACTTCTCTTTTTATTCGTACTCTTAATTCCGGCTGGAGAGATGGGAATTCTTCCGTGCGCCGCGGAACCGCAATGGCATCAGGAAAGTGGATTCAGATGGGCTGATCTCCAGGTTCCCCGCGAGGGCGGGGCCGGGTTCACGCTGCTGCCGCCGGAACAGACTGGCATCACCTTCACCAATCCCCTGGATGAGCACGCCATCGCCGCCAACCGGGTGCTGGCGAGCGGCTCCGGGGTGGCCATTGGCGATTTTGACGGCGACGGCTTGCCGGATATTTTTTTATGCAGCCTCGACGGGCACAACGCCCTCTATAAAAACCTCGGTGGGATGCGGTTCAAGGATGTCACCCAGGGATCCGGCATTCTGTGCACGAACCGGATTTGCCGGGGGGCGGTCTTCGCGGATATCAACGGCGATGGCCGGCTGGATCTGTTGATCAGCACCACGGGTTCGGGCGTGCTGTGTTTCACCAACAAGGGCGATGGAACTTTTGCTGAATGCAGCGAATACGCCGGCACGCTCAGCCGTTACGGCGCGATGACGATGGCGCTGGCGGATATGGATGGCAACGGCACGCTCGATCTGTTTGTCGCCAACTACAGCACCGAGGACGCCCGGGATCGCGCCGAGTTCGACAAGCTTGACCAGTTCCATGTGAACGGTCATCTGGCCGTCCCTCCGGAGCTGCGGGACCGCTTCGTCATCCTCGACGGGCATATCTGGGAATATGGCCAACCCAGCCAGGCTTATCTCAATGATGGCCGGGGACATTTTACTCCCATTTCCTGGACCAACGGGATGTTTTTGGACGAAAGCGGCAAGGCGCTGACCGAGCCGCCGCGAGACTGGAGCCTGACGGCGGCGTTTCACGATCTGAACGGCGACGGCGCCCCGGACCTCTACGTGTGCAACGATTACTGGACGCCCGACCGTCTGTGGCTCAACGACGGCAAAGGTCATTTTCAGGCTTGTCCCTGGCTCGCGTTGCGCCATACGAGCTTGTTCTCGATGGGAGTTGACTTTGCCGACATCGACCGGGACGGCCAGGTGGATTTCTTCGTCCTGGACATGTTGAGCCAGAACTGGCAGCAGCGCAAACGTCAGTTTATGGCTTCCGGATTGCCGCGAGCCTCAATCGGAACCCTGGATGATCGCCCGCAGATTCCCCGCAACGCACTCTTTCGGAACCGCGGCGACGGCACCTTTGAGGAAATCGCCGCTTATGCCGGTGTGGCCGCTTCCGGGTGGACGTGGCAACCTGTTTTTGTTGACGTGGATTTGGACGGATACGAGGACGTTCTCATTTCCGCGGGTTTCGCCCATGACGTGAACGACCTGGACGTGACGGAAAAGGCCCTGGCTTTGTTGCGGGCGGGCAAGCTGGCTCCTCTTCAAATCGGAGCCGATGGGAAAGCGATTCCGCGAACACTCCAGGAACAAAAAAATGAAGAGCTGTATCAATGGAACCGGCTGGCCGAACCGCTGAAGTCCCCCATTGTCGCCTTGCGCAATCTGGGAAACTTGAAGTTCGCGGACGCCGGGCGGGCGTGGGGATTGGATCAGCCGGGGCTTCACAACGGAATTGCCGCGGGAGATCTGGACCAGGATGGAGACCTGGATTTCGTGGTGAACAATCTCGGGAGTGTCGCCGGTATTTATCGCAACAACAGCGTCGCTCCCCGCGTCGCGGTGCGGTTGAAAGGCCTGCCACCGAACACCCAGGGCGTCGGCGGGAGAATCAAAGTGCTGGGCGGCGCCGTGCCCATGCAAAGCCAGGAAGTGACCTGCGGCGGCCTGTATCTTTCCGGCTCGGACGCGCTGCGCGTTTTCGCGGCAGGCAAGAGCGGGAGTCTGACGATTGAAGTCACCTGGCGCAGCGGCAAGCGCAGTGTGGTTCGCGATGCGAAACCCAACCGGATTTATGAAATCGAAGAGGCGGGAGCCGTCCCGGAGGAAATCAAAACACCCGTTGAAGCAGTGAAACCGTACTTCAAGGATGTCAGCCAACTGATTTCTCACCGGCATCATCAGGAGTTTTACGATGATTACGCCCGCCAGCCGCTGCTGCCCTATCAATTGAGCCAGGACGGTCCCGGTGTTGCCTGGATCAATCTGCTGAACGACAATCGCGAGGAACTGGTGATTGGCGGTGATCGCGGCGGTCAGTTGGGCGTTTACGCTCCAGATGGCAAGGGGGGGATGATGCGTCTGCCGACGACTTCCCTATTGCCGGAAGCATTGACGGGGATTGTGGGATGGGTTCGCGGCCCCAATGAGCGGGCGCTGGTGGTCGGGCGCGACAATTACAAATCCCAGAACAATCCTCCCTCGGCGTCCGTGTTCGGTTTTGTTCCCACCCCCTGGCAACAAGATCTTCCGGAAACCAGGACCGCCACCGGGCCGCTGGCTGCGGCTGATATTTATGGCGATGGGAACCTGGGCCTGTTTGTGGGCGGGCGCGTCATCCCGGGACGTTTTCCGGAAGCGGCCGATTCCAGAATTTACCGCAAGGTCGAAGGGCAACTGCAACTCGATGCGGAAAACAGCCGCGTGTTGGAGAAGGTCGGCCTGGTCAGTGGCGCGGTTTGGAGCGATTTGGATGGAGACGGTTTTCCCGAACTGATCCTCGCCTGCACCTGGGGACCGGTTCGTGTCTTCAAAAACGAGGCCGGTCATTTGCGCGAAATCACCCGGGAACTGGGGCTCGACCGATACACCGGCTGGTGGCGCGGCGTAACCACCGGCGACATCGATGGCGACGGCCGCATGGATATTATCGCCAGCAATTGGGGGCTGAACAGCGATTATGAAGCCGCTGCGGATCAGCCGGCCAGGTTGTTTTACGGCGATTTCACCGAGCGCGGTTTTCTGGACCTCATCGAGACCGTTTACGACCCGGCGACGCAAACGCTGGTGCCTCGCCGCATGCGCGACGCGCTCGCCAATGCCTTCCCTCCCCTCGTCGGCCGGTTCCCCACGCGCAGGAAGTATTCTGAGGCGACCGTGGAACAAATTCTCGCCGCGTTGCCGAAACCGGCGCAGCAGGTGCAGGCCACCACGCTGGCATCCATGATCTTCTTCAACCGCACCAACCATTTCGAGGCCATCATGCTGCCGTACGAAGCGCAAATCGCCCCGGCCTTTGGCGTCAACGTGGGGGATTTCGACGGCGACGGAAACGAGGACGTTTTTCTCAGCCAGAATTTTTTCGCGGTGACAACGGGAATGCTGCGGCGCGACGACACGGGTCTGCGGTTTGACGCCGGGCGCGGCCTGTGGTTGCGGGGCACGGGTGGCGGCAAACTTGAAGCCGTTCCCGGCCGGACATCTGGCGTCTTGATTTACGGCGAACAGCGCGGCGCGGCATTGGGCGATTTTGACGGAGACGGGCGGGTGGATCTGGCGGTCAGCCAGAACGGAGCGGAGACCAAGCTGTACCAGAACGTCCTGGGCAAACCCGGCTTGCGCGTGCGGCTGAGCGGGCCGCCCGGAAATCCGGATGGCGTGGGGGCGGCCCTGCGTCTGGTTTTTGGGGCGCGAATGGGATCGGCGCGGGAGATCCACGCCGGTTCGGGATACTGGTCGCAGGACAGCGTGGTGCAAGTCATGGGCTGCCCGGAGACACCGACGCAAATCCGGGTCCGCTGGCCCGGCGGCAAAACCACGACCAGTGCCATCCCGGCCGGCGCGAGGGAAATCATGGTGGACACCGATGGCAACGTGACCGTGAATCGATAATCCGTCTTCAATCCGCACTTGGGCAACATCGCCATGATTTCCGGTTCATTGGCGCCGGGTTTGGAAGCGTCGCGCAACAGGTCTGCGGCCAGCGCCGGATACCATGAGGAACGAATTCAGAGGATCGGATCCCGACTCAATTTTCGCAAAAGCAGTGGATCACGGGCGACGGCCAAGATTCCTCCAAAGCGTCAGCCTCGCCATCCGGTCGAGCGGGCCAAATACATTCATGCCGCAGGTAATGACGTCCAGTTTGCCGTCGCCGTCCAAATCCCCAATCGCCGCCGAGATCAGGTGAATGGGCTGGACGGCGATGGTGTGGCGCGTGAAGTTTTGTTTGCCGTCATTCTCCAGCCAAAGCAGGCTCGCCCGGTTCGGATCGCTCCAGTCGTTGAAGAGCGTGGTGACGATGATATCCAGATTACCGTCGCCTTTCAGATCCCCCGCCACCGCATCGTATGCCCCGTAAATCCGCCCCAAATCGTGATACTCGAAATTCAGATTCCCCTTGTTCTCCAGCCAGGCAACGCCGTCGTAGGGCCGCGGCACCACCGTCGGCAAATCACCCACGTCCCCGTTGCAATAAAGGATGTCCACCTTCCCGTCCTGGTTGAGATCCACCAGATGAATCCGGGCGGATCCCCACGCGGGCGTCGGCGCTTTCCACAGCACGTGCTCCTGGAAATTTCCCTTGCCGTCGTTGATGAAGGCCGAAACTTCCTCATATTCCTGCGCGGTCAGGGCGATGAAGTCCAGATGTCCGTCGCCATTGATATCGACGGGAATCACGTTGATGACTCCCGCCTTGTTCGAGATCGGGTGATATGCAAAGGAATGATCCGGCATTTGCTCCAGCCAGCCGATTCCGCCCTGGGTGATGAATCCAAACGAACCCACCACGAAATCAACCCGGCCGTCGCCGTTGAAATCGCCAGGTTCCACATCGGCCACGCGGCACAGTCCCGACATAATCGTCCGGGGCGTGAAATGCATTTTCCCGTCATTGACCAGCAGCACTACGCTTCCTTTCAAGTCGTCGCTGGGGAACATGACTCCCAAAGAAGCGACCACAATATCCAAATTCCCGTCGCCCCGGGTGTCCACCACCTGGGCGTGCCCCGGAAAAGGTACTCTGGCCAGGGTTTCCTCCCGCCAAACCCCGTTTGTCCGGTGAATCCAGGTGACGGCGGATTGTCCCAAATCCGACACCACCACATCGGGATGTTTGTCATGGTCGAGATCGGTGACGAGCGCATTCCCAATCCGGGGGCGGTCGGCGAGGTTGGTGCTCATTGCATTGCCAAAGATACCAGGCTCGAATTGCAGCGGCGATTCGGCCGGGGTGGGATCCGGGGGCAGTTGGGGCAGGTTTTCGGGACTGAACGTGTAATAAAAGTGCAGAATATCCTGCAACACCTCGTGCGACGGCACAGTCACTTTTCTCACGATCATGATATAAACCATGTGGTTGATCGCCTCTTTCCAACTGCGCCGCGCGAGATTCGAAGGATCGGGCAACAGATGGCACGCGCCGCACCGCACCGACAGGAGCGACTCTTTCGCCCACTCCTCACGGCTCAGCGCGGAACGGCTGTTCAGGAAATCCAGAGCGCCAGGCACCCGGCCGTTCTCCAATGAATGACAGGATCGACAATCCGCCCGGGAAGACTCTGCTGTGGACTGCCTGACCGTCGGCGCGCTTTGTTGATCCGCCAAACGGGAGCTCCGGGAGCGCGCCGGATCTGCCACCGGCGTTGGCGGCCCGCCGCCCACCTGGGCTTGAAGCGCAACCACCGACAAGATGCAAACCGCAAAAAGGAGCCTGGCCGCCGCCACGTGGATGCCTGGGCTGTGACTCATGGGTTCGAAAAGTTGACCGCTCGCGCGCGAAGCTTCAGGCGTGCGCCGGATTCAGTTGTAAAATCCAGGAAAAAACGCTCCGGCGTGCCGCGTCCAGGCTCACGTTGTGAATCTGGTTGAGGGAAGGATCGATCAGGTCCAAAAAACGACCGCACCGGATGGGCTAAAACCCGGTGCGCTGATGAATGGTTACGGCTCAACCGACTCGATGCGGTTGGAATCGGGGAGCGAGCCCGCGCCATGAATGACTGCAGAGACACCGACTCCTTCCCGTCTTCTAACCGGCGCCGCACCGGTCGGAACCGTGGTTTAGGCGGTCACCAAAAAAGGGCGACCGCTTGAAACGGACTCGTGAAGCCACCGAGATAGACAGCGACCGCACGCCATGGCGCACGGTCGCTTCTGAACTCAATTGGCTATGGCTTAGTAACGGTTGCGACCGCCGCCGCCGCCGCCACCACCACCGCCACCGCCACGGAACTCGCGGCGACCACCGCCACCACCACCGCCGCCAGAACGCTCTTCGCGCGGGCGGGCGATGTTGACTGTGAGGGCGCGGCCGTCCATATCTTTGCCGTTCAAACCGTCGATGGCCTTCTGCGCCTCTTCAGGCGTGCTCATGGTCACGAATCCAAAACCGCGCGGCCGGTTGGTCGTGCGGTCCATCATCAGATTCGCTTCCGTGACTGTGCCGAACGCGGCGAACGCGTCCTGCAGGTCGTTTTCGGTGGTGTTGAAGGAAAGGTTTCCAACAAACAATTTATTACTCATGTGATGTTCGACTGTCCTAGACTGAACTTTGCTTTGACCAGACTGTTCCCGTTGATCGGATTTCAAATCATCACTGAACTGGGTTCACTTGAAGATTTACCATGCCATGGAAGCCATAAGCTATTATCTAAGAGATGGGTTGAGAATCGCACCTTCCCCGCAAATAGCAAGCATTATTTTGGCATAATATTTACAGTCGCAACTTGCTGCCAGAAGCCAATTTAAGTGCCCCCCAGCCGCCAATCCCGCCACCCGGCTTCAAGGGGCGGATCGACGCGCGGAACCTTTCCAGCGCCGAGGATGCCCGGCTCCGGCCAGTGCCGCGATTGCGCCGACGGTGCGGCTCCGGTAAAATCGGCGTATGGGAAAGAACCGCCTCGAAGCGTTCAGTGACGGCGTCATCGCCATCATCATCACCATCATGGTGCTGGAATTGAAAGTGCCGCCGCACGCCGACGGACTGGCCGACCTGAAGTCGTTGCTGCCGGTGTTCTTAAGCTATGTGTTGAGCTTCATCTACGTCGGCATCTATTGGAACAACCATCACCACATGTTTCATTCCACCCAATACGTCACTGGGGGTATCTTATGGGCGAATCTGCACCTGCTCTTCTGGCTGTCGCTCTTTCCCTTCACGACCGCCTGGGTGGGGGCGAATCATCTCGCCCCAACCGCCACCGCCGTTTATGGCTTTGTCCTCCTGATGGCGGCCATTGCCTATTACATTTTGGAACGCGCCATCATCAAACAGCAGGGCCCCAATTCAATCCTCGCGGCGGCGATTGGATCGGGTTGGAAAGAAAATCTCTCGCCCCTTTGCTATTTCGCGGCCATTCCGCTCGCGTTCGTGAAGCCGTGGATCTCGCACGGCCTCTTCGTCCTCGTGGCCATTCTTTGGCTCGTTCCCGACCGCCGCATCGAACGCGCCCTGGTCAAGCGGGAGAGAAAATAAGATTCCCCCCAAACCGCGTCTCAAGCTCCCCTGCCCGGTTCGACCGCGCCTCGGCGAAAGTCTCAGGCGACCTTCATCGACTGAAAGTCTTAACGCTGCAGGTCGAGGTTCTCAACGACACCCGGCTCATCCAGCAACTGGATGGAAGTGGCGGGTCCAAGGTCGGGGTCTTTCCACGAGGACAGCGCCCAAATGACCTTCTTGTCCGGCGCCACCTCGAGGACCTGCACCGTGCCCGGCCAGTGTGACGTGTTGTTGTCTCCGGCGATCCAACTGCACAACACCGTGTTGCCATTGGCCAGCCGGCTCGCGGTCTGAAAGTTGCCCAGTCTATAGCCGGGCACGTCCGCCGGGGTAAACTCCCAAACTGTTTCTCCCTTGGGATTCACCTCGCGCGCGTAGCGGCTCCAGTCCCCGGAGATCAATGTGTTGCCGTTCTTGAGCCGCACCGCCTGCCAGGGTGATTTGGCTTCAACCGACCACAGCGCCTTGCCCTCCAGATCATACTCGACCACTTTGCCCTCGCCGAGGTGAGGAACCAGAATCGTGCCGGCTTGCGTCATGCGGATGTGCCGGAACTGCCCATGAGTGCCTTTGACCGTGGTCGGAATTGGAATTTCTCTCTCCGTCTTGCCGGTGGCGGTGTTGATGATCATGGCCTGCGCCGGGTTGCCGTTGCGCATGATCAGAACACGGTCCCGGCCGATGGATTGACACGAGTGAATCTCCGTTCCGGGTGGGGCCGGGTAATCCCACACGAGCTGCTTGTCGGGATTGACCATGCCGGCGCCGGACATCCGTGAGAAAATAATGTTCCCGTTCGAAAGCAAGGTGGCGTCATCAAACTCCTGATTGGCTCCCGGCTTCGGATGCAGGGGCATGGAATACTGCCAGACAATCTTCCCTTCACGCACCACGAACAGGGATTGCTCCAGAGGCTTGCGCGTGTCCCATTCGCCCGCATAAAGAAACGGGTGCTGCGCCGCGCCCTTGCCCGGCAAAATGGAAGGGGAATTCGACGCGGCGCTCATCGCCCCGGCCGGCTTCGGCTGGAGCAGCGCCGGCGTGATGGAATTGTCAGCCGTCAAACCCGGGGAAGGTCCAAGAATCACGACCAGACTCATCGCCAGAAACCCAAACCAACGGAAGGAATGTTTCATGTGTACGAGTTCCCTATCGCATTCGGAAAGGACAATCAAAGCAAAAAGCTCCCGCCGATGTTCAAACCGCCGCCTGCCATCCGCCTTGCGCTCAGTCCGCGGCGGCGCGGCCGGCGATGAAACCCGTCGTCCATGCCGCCTGGAAATTAAACCCGCCCGTCACTCCGTCGATGTCCAGCAGTTCCCCCGCGAAGAACAATCCCGGACAGACGCGGCTTTCCATCGTCTTGAAATTCACCTCGGCCAGCCGCACCCCGCCGCACGTCACGAACTCATCCCGGTTCAAACTCTTGCCCGCCACCGAAAACTCCGAGCGCGCCAGCTGCTGCCCGAGAGCGTGGGCCTGGACACGGGTGAGCGACGCCCAGCGCGTGTCGCGCGGAATGCCGGCCGCCAGAACGATCCGTTCCCACAAACGCGCCGGCAACGGCGCGAGCGGCAGGTTCACGATCAACCGGGCCGGTTGCGAACGGCGGCGCGCATTCAGTTCGCGCGAAATTCCTTCCGCATTCAACGCGGGCAGCCAGTTCACCCGCAGCCGGAACCGGTAATTCAAACCGTGCAACGCCCGGGCGCCCCAGGCCGACAGCCGCAACACCGCCGGCCCGCTCAAACCCGCATGGGTCACCAACAACGGTCCGCGTTCGCGCAACCCGGTCCCCGGCACCGATACCTCGGCCAGTTCCACCGAAACGCCCGCGAGCGAATGGAGCCAGGAGGATTCGATCTGAAACGTGAACAACGACGGCACGGGCGGCTCGAGCGAATGACCGAGCGAAACCGCCAGTTGCCCCGCGCCGGCGGCGCGACAACCGCCCGTCGCCAGCACCAGTCGATCGCAGGAAAGCTTCCCGCCGAATGAATTGCCTCCCGCTTCGAGCGGAGCGCCGGTCTCCGACCCGGCGCGCTGGAGATCACGATTGGCTGTGGTCTCCGAACAAGTTAAGTCCTGGACTCCACCTTCCACGCGCCGGGTCGGAGATCGGCGCTCCAGCCCAACTTCGAATCTGCCGTCCGGCAACTTTGCCGCTTGCGCCACACCGCAGTTGAGCATCAGCTTCACACCCGCCGCTTGCGCCGAATTCACCAGGCAATCCAGGATCGTCTGCGACGAGTTGGAAACGGGAAACATCCGGCCGTCGCCCTCCGTTTTCAGCCGGACGCCGCGCGACTCGAACCACGCCACGGTGTCGCGCGCGGAGAATTTCAGAAATGGCGACAGCAGCGCCTTGCCGCCGCGCGGATAATGATCGGCGAATTCGCCGGGGTCGAAGCACGCATTCGTGACGTTGCACCGCCCGCCGCCGGAGATGCGCACCTTGTCCAGAAACCGCGAGCCGCGTTCGAGCACGGTGACCTCCGCGCCCGGAGATGATTCCGCGCAGACAATCGCAGCGAAGAATCCCGCCGCGCCGCCGCCGACCACGATCACCTTTTGCGAACGCATCGGCGCAGCATCGCAAAATTCTTTCGGCCTGGCGAAACTTTCTCCAAGGCACTTCACGAAGGATGTCCGGTGGGGCAAGGCTACTGACGAGCCGCCTTCTCTACGTTTCGGCGCGCCAGGGCCGGCTCGCGCCTTCGCGGCGACGAAGCCGCTCTCGTCGCGCTGACGCGCCGCCCGCCGTGCTCGCGCACCGTCGCGGCAGTTCGCAGCGGGTCGGAGGCGCAGGCGCGAGGACGCTCTCCCTACCCTTCCGGGACAACGAGATGAGTTCTCGCCGCGCCCGCTCTGTTCGGGCAAACTGCTTTCGCATGGCCAATGACTCCGCCCCTGCTCCGGCGCCCCACCGGCGTCGCCCGCGTTACTCCGGCAAAAATCCGCGCCGGTTCGAGGAGAAATACAAGGAGCACGACCCCGCGCGCCATGCCGAAACCGTCGCCCGGGTGCTTGCCTCCGGCAAAACGCCCGCCGGCTCGCATCGCCCCGTCATGGTCCGGGAAGTCCTCGAAGTGCTGGCGCCCCGGCCCGGTGAACTCGCCGTGGACGCCACGCTGGGGCATGGCGGTCACGCACAAGAGATTTTGCCCGCACTGCAACCGGGCGGCCATCTCATCGGCCTCGATGCCGATCCGATCGAGCTGCCGAAGGCCGAGGGCAGATTGCGCGCGCTGGGTTTCGGTCCGGAGACGTTGACCGTGCATCGCAGCAATTTCGCCGGTTTGCCACAAGTGCTGGCGACATCGGGTCAGGGAACTCAGCCCGCAGATCGTGGGCCCGGCGCCCTCACCGGGCGCTTTCCGGGCGAGCATCAGAATCAGGCAGAAGGACTCGCAGTCGCGGATCTGATCCTGGCCGACCTGGGTGTTTCCTCCATGCAAATCGACGATCCGGCACGCGGCTTTTCCGTGAAGCTCGAAGGTCCGCTGGATATGCGAATGAATCCGGAGCGCGGCCAGCCCGCCTCCGCCCTGCTGGAACGATTGAAACCGGAAGCGCTCGCCGTCTTGCTGGCGGAAAATGCCGATGAACCGGACGCGGCGCTGCTGGCGCCCGCTCTGGCCGGCAAGACGTTTGCGACCACCACCGGGCTGGCCCGCGCCGTTCGCGCCGCGCTGCCGAGGTTGGGGCAGGACGCCGCCGACCTGGCCGTGCGGCGCGTGTTTCAGGCGCTGCGCATAGCGGTGAACGACGAGTTCTCCGCGCTGGAAACCTTCCTGCGCCATCTGCCGGCGTGCCTGAAACCCGGCGGACGCGCGGCGATTCTCACCTTTCATTCCGGAGAGGATCGTCGCGTGAAGAAAGCCTTCGCCGCCGGTTTCCGCGAGGGACTTTACAGCGACATCGCCCGCGAGGTGATTCGTCCCAGCGCCGAGGAACGCCATTCCAATCCGCGCTCCGCGCCCGCCAAACTGCGTTGGGCGCGAAGGATGTAACCCGTTCGGAGTTCCGCCTTCAGCCGGTCAGTGCGCCATTCGCCGCCAAGACCGTGTCAACGCGGAACTCCCAACGGCGGCGCCGGCGGGATGCACTGGTGGCGTGCCATCGCGATTGTCCTGCTTTATTAAATCAACACAATCATGCTATC
>CAZFOA010000085.1:0-13957 GCA_964520205.1 uncultured Verrucomicrobiota bacterium
GAACCTCTGACCCCTTCCGTGTCAAGGAAGTGCTCTACCACTGAGCTAACCGCGCACTGCCGGGCCAGTAAACTTGCCGACGGGAACGCCGGTTGGCAAGTGTGTTTTCGGCGGCCATTTGCCGATTGACTCCGGCCCGGCGTCTGAAAAATTGAGGGCCGAATTATGTCAAAAATTCAACGCGCACTGTTGTCGGTGTCGGACAAATCCGGCCTGGTTTCGCTGGCCCAGGTTCTCGCCGCCTCCGGCGTGGAACTGATCTCCACCGGCGGAACCGCCCGCGCCCTGCGCGACGCAGGCCTCCCGGTGAAAGACATCGGCGAATACACCGGGTTCCCCGAAATGCTTGACGGACGAGTCAAAACCCTGCACCCGAAGGTCCACGGCGGACTGCTCTACCTGCGCGGTGATCCGGGCCACGAAGCCGCCGTGCGCGCCCACGGAATTCTGCCGATCGATCTCGTGGTGGTGAATCTTTATCCCTTCGAGCAAACCGTCGCCAGACCCGACGCGAGTTTGCATGACGCCATCGAAAACATTGACATCGGCGGCCCATCGATGCTGCGCAGCGCAGCCAAAAATCATGAGAGCGTGACGGTGGTGGTGGATCCCGCGGACTACGCCGAGGTTGCCGGACAAATCAGAACCAGCGGCGCCACGACCCTCGAGTTGCGCCGCAAGCTGGCGGCAAAAGTGTTTGCGCGGACGGCGGCGTACGACGCGGCCATCGCCGCGCATCTGCACGGCGTCTTTGGTGCCGGCTCCAACCCATTGCCGCAATCGCTTTGGGTTCAGGCGCCGCTGGCCCAGTCGTTGCGTTATGGCGAGAACCCGCATCAGCGGGCGGCGCTTTATGGCGGGTTCCATGAGTTTTTCCAGCAACTCCAGGGCAAGGAGCTTTCGTATAACAACATTCTCGATCTGACTGCCGCGGCCAATTTGATCGGTGAATTCGCGAATGATTTGCCGACGCTGGCAATCCTGAAGCACACGAATCCGTGCGGAACCGGCCAGGGGGGGGATTTGCATGAAGCGTGGAACAAGGCGTTCGTCACGGACCGGCAGGCGCCCTACGGCGGAATCATTGCCGTGAACCGGGCTTTGGATGGCGCCACCGCGGAAGCCATCGCCGAGATATTCAGCGAAGTGATCGTGGCGCCGGAGTTTACGGCCGAGGCGCTCGGCATTTTGGGGAAGAAAAAGAATTTGCGGCTGCTGAAGCTGCTGCAGCCGATGGTTGACGGTCACTCCTGGGACTTGCGCGGCGTCGGGGCAAACTCGTTCCTGTTACAGGAGCGGGATGTGGAAGCGGTCACGGCGGCGGAGTTAAAAATCGTAACCCGCCGGAAGCCGTCGGAGGAGGAGTTGCGCGCGATGCTGTTCGGCTGGCGCATCGTGAAACACGTGAAGTCCAACGCGATTGTTTACGCGGTCGCCGATCGCACGCTCGGCATTGGCGCCGGGCAGATGAGCCGTGTGGACGCGAGCCGGATTGCCGTTTGGAAAGCCGGAGAGGCCAAACTCTCTCTGCGAGGCAGCGTGGTGTGCAGCGACGCGTTTTTCCCATTTCCGGACGGGTTGATTGCGGCCGCGGAGGCGGGCGCCACGGCGGCGATTCAGCCTGGCGGCTCGGTGCGCGACGCCGAAGTTATTGCGGCGGCAAATGATCGGGACATGGCCATGGCATTTACGGGGACGCGGCATTTCCGGCATTGATCGGCCTGGAGCCGGCGCCATTGGGGCCGGAAGCACGGACCCATAAACCGTTTGCGGCCCGGCGCGCCTGGCTTCAACGGGGAAGCCAGTAAACGAGGGCGACTTGCCCGAGGGAAACGGCGGCGATCGTCGCCCAAACGAGCCATTCGGAGCCGCGCAACCCGCGCTGGCGCGCTTCGGCGAGCCAGAATTGCATTTTCAACGCGCCGATTTCGAGGGTATCACCGTTGTGGAGGGCGATCCGTTGCACGGGCTGGCCGTTGGCGGAAATCAAAGCGTCGGGTTGCGTTTCCAGGACAAAGCCGGCGGCGGAGTTAAGACTGATTCGGAAGTGTTCGTCCCAAACACCGGGTTCTTCGAGTTGCAAATCGGACGCGGGCGACCGTCCGACCCGTACAGGAAAACGGCGGGCAACCCAGGTGGCGCCCGCCTTTTTTCCGGAAAGAATTTTAAGCTGGACCATTAAAAGATCCGGCGCCTGATGTAGATTTTGTCGCCAGGATAAATCGGAACATCAAACGAGGTCGGCTCATCAAAGATTTTCTGGACGTCAATGATTTCCGACTGCCCATTGGCGCGGGTGATCTTGACCTTTTTCTTGTTGGCAAAGTCAGTGAAGTCGCCCGCGGCTGAAATCGCTTTGATGATATCGGTTTCGCCCAGATAAGGTTCGGGACCCGGCTTCTTGACTTCGCCGGACACGTAATAAAAGCGGCTTTGGGGCACCACGGTGACCGTCAGGTTGCGGTACAGCGCGTTGTAATTTGTCTGCAGGCACTGTTGCAATTCGCCGGGTGTTTTTCCGGCGGCGGACACCGAACCCAGGAGCGGGGGGGTGATGTTGCCGTCTTCTTTGATGGCCTCCGTGTGGTCGTGCAGGATGGGGTCGACACCGGAGGATCCGGAAAAGTTGATCATCACCTGATCGCCGATGCGCAATTTATCGCCGACACCGATTTGATTATTGCCGGCCGTTATCCCCAACGAGGATGTATCTTTGAAGACGTGTCTTGGGCCGGTCTTACATGCGGTCACGCAAAATCCCACTCCAAGGATACCCAAAACCACCATCCCATACCCGGCCATTTTCCGTAAGAGTTTCATTATTTGTTGAGGTCGAAGCCGTCAGTATTTTGGTTTTATCTCGATTTTAGCTTTATTCCCGACTCCACCACTCGCCGGCAGCGACGCCGGGGCCGTCTCTTCGTCGTTCTTCGAGTAGTATTCGTGATAATAACCGCTGTAATAGTAGTAATCCTCGTCCTGGGACATGTTGATGTTGTTGAGGACGATGCCCACCAGGTTGCCGCCGACTTTTTCGATCATCTGTTTGGCGCGAATATTCATCGGCTGCGGATAGCGCCGGTACTGGATGACCTGGAGGGTCATGTCCACCGCGCTGGCGAGAATCGAAGCATCGCTGACACCCATGATCGGCGGTGAATCGAAGAAGACAAAGTCGTAGCGTTGTTTTAATTCGGCGATCAAATCCCGCATTTGCGTCGAACTGAGGATGCCGAGCGAACTGCTGGGCAGTTTGCCGCTGGCCATGAAGTCCAGGGTCGGCAGGTTCGTGGTCTGGATGACTTCTTCGAGGGTGTTCTGTTTCAGGAGATAATTGGTCACGCCGATGCTGTTGGTCACGCGCAGCATCTTGTGCAGGACGGGGCGGCGCAAGTCGGAGTCAACGATCACCACCCGGCTGCCATTCTGGGCGAATACGGTGGCGAGGTTGAACACCGTGGTGGATTTGCCTTCGCCGGCACCGGCGCTGACGATGGCGATGCAGTTCAACTTATCGTCTTTGCGCGAGAACAAGAGGTTGGTCCTCAAGACGCGATATGCTTCGGCGTGCGGGCTTTCGGCTCCTTCCTCGAGGAGCAGGCCGACGTTCTGTGGAATCACGCCCAGCACAGGGGCCTGGAGCGTGCGTTCCACATCGTCAATGGTCTTCACGCTGGTGTCGAGATACTCAATGAAGAAGGCGAGGCCGACGCCGACGATCAAGCCGATGATGATGCCCAAGGCAATGTTAAGCGCTTTTTTGGGGCGCTCGGGGCGGTCGCTTTTTGCCCCGTGATCCACAATTTCCACCATGGTAGTTTTGGGCAGCGCGAGGTCGGTTTGCTCCGCGGCGATTTTTATGGCCAGGATTCCCTTGAATTGCAGCAACTCGGCCAGATGTTGTTTGAGGGTATAGTAAGGCCGGCTCTTTTCGGCGGCATCCAGATCCATTTGCTTGGCGTTTTCCAGTTTCTGCTTTAATTCATCCAACGACGCCCTGCTGGCTGCCACTTTGGTATTGAGAGAGATCAGAATTCCATCCACCCGGCTGTTGATTTTGGTGTCCAGGTCCTCCGCCATTTTCTTGGCGTTCTGATACACGGGGTTTTCCTCTTTATAATCCTTCTCCATCGACAACAATCTTTGCTGGGCCAAATCGTATTCCGAGAGGAGGCTGCTCAACTGAGCATCGGGCACTTGCAGGGTGGTTTGGATGACCTCTCGAACTTTCACCCGATCGAGAGCAAGCAAGTTGGTCAATTGAGTTTCCTGCCGCACCTCATCGGCGTCCAGGGTGATCAGCAGCGTCGTCAGTTGGCGCAGGGCTTCGCCGGAGAGCGTGGGGCTGGGCATGGTGCTGGCCGGGTCGGGGTCGTTGATTCTCAACTCCATGCGCTTGTCGTCCACGTCCTTCTGCGCCTGGTCCACTTCCGCGATCTGTTCTTTCCATTGTTCTTCCAGTGCTTTAATGCCGTTCTTCATCTGCTGGCGGTTCTGATCCAGACGATGCGTTTGATAGGCTTCGGCGAGGGCATTGGCTATTTTGGCGGCTTCTTCGGCGCTTTCGCTATAGACGCGGATTTCGATGAGGCTGGTATTGCGGACCGGGCGAAGCTCCATCGACTTCTTCAGGATTTCCATGGTATCGGAAGTCTTGAGGGTTTCACCGCCGCCGTATCTGCTGGCCCAGGTCTGGTTCAGGTTGAGCCGCTTGATCACCGGTTCGAGGATGACTTCCGATTGCAGCACCTCGAATTCAGTCTGGATGAAATAAGGATCATAGCTGGACGGCATGAACGAGCGGTCGCCCATGCTGGGAATGTCCGCGATGTCGCGTTCCACGCGGATGCGCGCGGTGCTGGAGTAGGATTCCGGCAAGATGAAGGTGACCAGAGTGGCGGTGACGACAACGAGGAGAAAGACGGTGAGAATGATGGTTTTGCGGATACGGATAATCCGCCAGTAATCCAGGAAATGGAGTTTGGCTTCCTGCGGAGTAGGCGTTTTTAGTGGATCCATAAGTCAAAAAAAAGAGGGGCCAGTCATGTTAGTCCAGCCCCCCGAATCATACAGCAGTCTCTGCTAATAACTGCCCGTCACACCCAGGTAAACTCGATTTCTGTCAAAACTGCGGCTGACAGCGTCGGATGACTCCACTTTGTCGTAATTATACCCGATGTTTGCGGCCAGGTACGGATTGAAACGATACTGGAGGTCCAGGCCAATGAGGTAGTATTGCTCGCTCTTGCCGTCGAGACCTCCGCCGTTGAACGTCGAATTCTGAAACTGTGCCATCAGACTGCCGAAGAGATTGGGGACAATCCGATGATTGATGGAGCCATTGAGCACAAGTGCATCGATGCTCCGGGCGAATCCGTTCGCGGCTGCATCCACTGCATCGGTGGCGGTGTTGTCATAGTTTATCCCCAACTGCACCGAGCTCTCCGGCGCGTAATTGTATTGGAGGTTTCCATGGACGTATGGGTTCAAATCCGTGTGGTTGTCGTTGAAGTAATCTGTGTAGCGCGCCCCCATCCGGATTGATCCCGAGAGGTCGGGGAGGAAATTATGGTCCGCACCCGCATAGAAATAATGCGAACGTTGGTTGCGGGAATCAGCGGGTATGGTCAGAGCAGACGGAATACCTCCTGGGTTCCCGATGGGTTCGTCAGAGAGATAATTCACCTGTCCATACATGTAACCCAGCACACCCACCGTTTGGGGTTGTAATTGCCAGCGACCGTCCAGATTAATCCGGTTCTCGTCCCGATCCAACAGGGCGGATTCACTGGCGCCGGGAACGAAAGCCCCGTTAACAATGCGGCCTACACCAAAGCCAGGAATGTTCGAAGCGCCGTGGTCCTGATAGTGGGTAAAATCATTGCCATAACCGACAGCCAGACCGAACAGCGGTGTGAGTTGAGCGTCCAGGTTGACCATCGCCGAGTTGCGAATGTTGTCACCGGGAACCCGTTGAAAAGTGGCAAATGCTCCACCTCCATATGCAGCCCGAATCTGATCCGGTTCCTGGCCGATGACGAATGAATCCTTGACTGCCGCCTGATAACGCTCACTGAACGCATGGCTCAATGCCAGATTCAACAGATGGTCCTGGTCGTAATGCGTCGAGTTGCCGAAGGGCTTCTTGTCGTAATACAGGAACGTATAAAGATAGCTGCCGCTGATCACCGTCTGATCATCCGACCAATTGAGACCCGCTCCCGGAGAGACTGAGAAGCCGGTTGAACCCACTTTGTTCGGGTTGCCGGAGGGCAAGGTGTTGATGTTGTCATCATAAAAGCCACGCAACGAGGCCGAGATGTTCCAAGGTTTGTTGGGCGTTGCAGATGCGTTCTGCCCATAAACTGGGTTCAAATTTGAAGCGAGCACACTCAACCCGACACAGGCAACAATTTTATTCATAAGTTGTTTAGTATGTTTAACACCCCGAGACGCAGTGCAACAATAATCACCGCAGCTTTTTAGCCATAAAGGCCCTAGCCTGTCAAATGATTCCTCGCCTTTCTTTTTTGCAGCTGAGCGCAGCCACCACCGGCCATGTTCAATAACCTGCACAGAAAGCCGGCTTTCACCTTGAACACCTGCCGGGCCCATCGACACTTTTATGAAATCCGCATCCGCCCGATGGGCTCATTCAGCGACACCAAAACTTAGGATATCGACCGTTGCGCCGCGCCGATGTTCAATCTTTGTTTATGGGCTGCAGGCATCATAAGCCTATTTCATTGTAACGCCGACTTTTTAGCGTATTTCAGGGCGAATTTGCTGAAATTGGCTTCAGCCGGGCTCCACGGTGGCTGCGGTGGTCAAGGCGAAGAACACTGCTTCCAGTGGGCCGGAAGCGCCGCTTTGCCGGCGCAATTCATCGGGCGTGCCAACGGCAATCAGCCGCCCCTGATGGATGATCCCGATCCGGTCGGCCATTTCTTCCGCCACACTCAGTTGATGCGTGGAGACGAGGACGGTCACACCTGCCCGGGATCGCTCCTTAAGGATGTCTTTCACCACCCGGGCGTGATACGGGTCGAGGCCGACCATGGGTTCATCGATGACGAACACCTCCGGCTCATGCAGGAGCGCGGACAGGATGGCCACGCGCTGGCGGGTTCCGTGAGAAAGTCCCTCGATGGATTTGTGGACGAACGGTTCCAGGCTGAACCGGCGGATCAGGTCCTGGCCGTTCGCTTGAATCCGCGAGTCGTCCATGCGGAACAGTTGCCCGATAAACCGGAAGAACTCCCAGGGCGTGAGTTTGTCGTAAAGAAATGGAAAATCCGGGACATAGGCCAGGCAATGCCGGGACGGGAGGGGATCGGTTTGCACGTCGAAACCGGCGACGCGTGCCGTGCCGGAGGTTGGTTTCATCAATCCCGCCAGGATTTTCAGCGTGGTGGTTTTGCCCGCGGCATTCGGTCCGAGCATGGCGAAGAATTCTCCGCGGGGTATGGTGAGCGTGAGGTCGTTGACCGCGGTCAGGCCGCCGAATTTTTTCACCAGATGAACCAGTTCGATCATGCGGTCCGGTTCACAGAATCACCAGTTGATCATTCACCAAAATCCATTCATCCGGCAGTTCCACGCGCAGGATTTCTCCCACGCGGCTGACGAACAGGGAAAAGGAGTAACGATCCAGCAACCGGGTCTGGAGCCGGTAAACCCGGACCTGGCGTTGCTGGATCCACAGAGTGTCCTCGGACGCCTCCCACTTTATGAGCGGCTCGGTCGGCGCGGCGGCGGTGGTTTGGGGCCGGCCCATTTGATAGAGCCATTCGCCGGCAAAAGGCCCCATGAATTCGCCCGCGAGTTTGCCCGGATCGCGCAAGTCGGCGAACTTGAACGTGTGTTCGACCCGGTCCTCGCCATTCTGTGTGCTGAACTTCAGTTCTTGTTTCGCGGCGGTGGAATGAATCTGCCAGGTGACGGGGCGGACATTCACGCGCGCATCGAGTTCCCGCCAGGCGCGGCGGGCATCGACTTTTAAACTGCCGTCAAACCGGATGCGGTTCGTCCCATCCGCCAGGGCGCTGCCTTCAAGGCGGAGCAGATAGGAGCGGGCGGCCTTGGGGGCGCCGTTCGGGATATCTTCCTCGCCCACGCTCGCCCAGGCTTCGCCCACGCCGGTGATCCAGTGGCAAAAGCCCAATTTCCTCCCGTGATGAGTGATGCTCAAGGAAGAGCTGTCCGGCGACGTCAACACCTTGTTCCAGACCAATTCCACGGGGACGGCTCCGGCTGCGCCGGTGCGCGGACCCACTTCGGCGCGCCAAAGCAGCACGTTCATCGTCAGCCAGAACACGGTGATCAGAATCAATACAGCGCGGGAAAGCATGACGGAACCACTCAGGGCGGCGGAAGATTCAACGTTTGCCCGACGCGAAGCCGTTTGGGGTCGAGACCGGGATTGGCGGCAAGAATCGCATCGAGTTTTACGCCGAATTTTCTGGCGATGGAGTAAAGGGAATCTCCCGCTTTGATGGTGCAAGTGCGTGTTGCGGCGGCGCCCGGCGGCGGGTAAGCGCCGGTGGTTGAGGGGGCTGACGTGGAAAGGTTTGGCCCCGGCGGCGCCGTTGACGCGGCCGGTCCGGCTCTCGTCGCCATCGCGAGCGGCCCGGCCGCATTGGTCAGAGTCTGCAAGCGATTTGCGTAAAGCCGCCATTTTTCGAGCTCCTCACGCAGCCGTTTGTTTTCCTCGGCCAATTGCTCGAATTCATGTTGCATCCCGGGCGCCACCGGCAGCGGCAAAACGGTCTGGGCCAGGTCTTGTTTGCAGTTGTTGATGTGTTGCCGGATGACTTCCGCATTTTCGTAACCCGGCCGCAACTTCAGGAATTGCTCGTAATGATAGATGGACGCGGCGGGGTCGGGATCCTTCTCCTCATACAGCCATCCCAATTGCAAATGGGCCGAGGCCGAATCCGGATTGACTTTGAGCGCCGTCCTGAATTCCTCGATTGCGCCTTTGTAATCCATGCTGCTGATGCAATTTTTGCCCGCCAGGTAATGCGATTCCTTTTCCTCCTCCATTTGGCTCTGGTCGGAAGGCAGACAGCCGCTCACGCTCACCAGGAGCAGAACGGCCAAAAATTCACGTAATCGCCTGACCCAACCCGTCATGACGCGAAATTAAACGAAGCGACGGCAACGTGCAATAAGCGTTCGTTGAAAGCCCGCAGCCGGAGTCCTGTGGCGGGAGCACCGCGGCGGATTCCCGCTTTACCTTTCCCGGCTTTTGCCGCGCGCGTGAAACGCAAAGGGATTGCGTTTGCCTCCGGCGCCGGACGGAAGCTTCGGAACCAAAAACGGGCTGACCAGCAAATACGCCCATCCGGCGGCCAGGTGCGCGCCGGCGATCACGAGCAGTTTCACCGGATCGAATACTCCGAGACCGTAGCCCGCAATTCCCGCATCCATCAACAACGCTCCCGGCATCAATGCGGCGCCGGCCAGCTTCCAACTCGCCGGCCCATCCAGATTCCGGTTCGCGAAAAAGCCGGCCAGCCATACCCACTCAAAATACAGCGTGGCGAGCAGCGCCCAGACCGCCATCATCCCCACAATGACGACGCCTCCGGCCATCCACAAAATGGGCGGTTCCCAGGCGCCCCACCATGGCTCCAATTCCGGCCGGTTGAACGGCAGGGTCAAATGCTTCGGGTAACCCACCTCAATGTATCCGAACAGGGAAAAGATCCGGACGTCCTCTCGCGCGAACTCGATCTGGACGTGCGCCGGCGAGCGCACTGCACCCTCGTGTTTCAGATCAACCGCGATCGCCAGGAAATTGCCTGCGCCCAGCGCTTGCGGCGACGGACCGGCCCAATTCAAATGGCCGGAGCGGATTTCTCCCCGGGACGGGAGTTGTCGGATCGATTCGCGGACGATTGGGAACCAACCGGTGTGCAGAAACCAAACCACCGTCGCTGCTGTCAGGGCGGCGAAAACGAATTGAACCGTCAGCAGCCGCGCCAGCTTCGCGCCGGCAAAAGCCGCCACGCCGCGCGGGGTCAGCGGCTGCCAGGCTCTGGGCGTTGATTGCAACGGTATAATCATCAAGCGCGACCGCGCCATGCGCCCGGACCCACGGCTTCATCCCCCGGCGGCTGCCAATGAATCACGAATCTTGCGGCTTGGTCTCGGGACCCGGCGGTTGCGGATTCTGAGCCGGCGGCGGCACGACGATCAGCGGAATCGGGTAGCGCAGTTTCATGACATCGTCCACCAGCACTTCGACGAAATAGGTTCCGGCGGTCTTGAACTCGACCTGCGGCAGCACCGTGAGGTTGGTGGCGTGAAGGTTGGCGTCCTGCAGCCCAAATTTCATGTCGCTCTTGCGCAGCACCGTCGTCTGGTCAGGCGCGATCAGGCGGATGGTTTCGGTGAACTGGCCGATCCCGGCCGTCCAGCGGTTGAAGACGCTCAACTTGACCGCCACGACCGGCAGTTGCGGCACGCGGAGCAGGTTGATGACGCCGATCAGGAAAAAGCTTCCGGTCACTTCCTGGCGGATTTCCTCGCACAAAAGCGAGCATTGCAGGTCGGGCAGAATTCGGGTGGCTTGCATAGGTTCAGGGTTGTCAATTTCAGGTTTCCAACTTCAAATTCGCGCTTCCATCTCCGCCGCGCGCACGGTGTTCATCATCAAAAGAGCTATCGTCATCGGACCCACTCCGCCCGGGTTGGGCGTGATCTTCCCGGCCACCGGCTGCACGTTCGCGAAGTCCACGTCACCCACCAGCCGCGAACCGCCTTTTGCCCGGGGATCGCTCACGCGATTCACGCCCACGTCAACCACCACCGCGCCCGGTTTGACCATGTCCGCTTTCACAAACTCCGCCACGCCCAGGGCCGCAACCAGGATGTCCGCGCGGCGGCAATGCGCCGGGATGTCGCGCGTCGCCGAGTGGCAGAGGGTCACGGTGGCATTCGCATTTTTTTCCTTCTGGCACAGCATCGCGGCGAGCGGCTTGCCCACAATGTTGCCGCGGCCAAGGATGACGACTTCGGCCCCGTCGATTTTCACCTGCGCCCGCACGAGCAGTTCGCGTATGCCCGCCGGCGTGCAGGGTTGAAATCCGGTCGGATCGCCGAGCATCAGCTTGCCCACGTTGACCGGATGAAAGCCGTCCACGTCCTTCTGCGGGAGCACCGATCCGTAAACCGCGGTTTCGCGGATATGTTTTGGCAGCGGCGCTTGCACCAGAATCCCATGAAACAGCGGATCCGCGTTCAACTGCCTCACCTGGTCGAGCAGCTCGCCTTCCTCGGTTCGCTCGGGCAGAACCCATGTTTTTGAAAAAATGCCGAGTTCGGCGCAAGCCTTTTCCTTCCGGCCGACGTAGACTTTCGAGGCGGGATCCTCACCCACGCGCACGAAAGCAAGACCGGGTTGAAGGCGATGTGATTTGAGACGCTCAACTCGCCGGACGAGCTCACCCTGGATTTGCGCAGCGATGGCCCGCCCGTCGATGACGTTGTCCAACGCCATTACTCGATCACCTGAATGCGTTGGATGGTGATGAGCGGCGTGTTCTTCCAGCGCTCGTCCAAACCTTCCTCGCCCGTCACGATGATGTGCAGTCCTTTGTAGCGGCTCAAATCGAGATCGGGGGATGTCGTGTAGAGATAATCGATGATTTTGCGGTTCTCCGGGTTGATCAACTCATACTCGGTGGGGGCTTGAACGCTGGTGGCGCCGCGCACAATACCCTCGCGCTGCACGATGCGCGGAGCCGGCGGTTCCGCCGCGACGACTTCGTTGGTGGCGGACAAGGTTTCATTGGTGCTGGCGGCAGCCAGTTCATTCGTGCCGGCGCCGGTTGCGGTTCCAGCCGGCGCGTTCGTCCCGGCTTCGGCGGCCGCCGGCGCTTCGGTCACCGCAGCCACGTTGGTTATCGTTTCCGAGCCCGCCGCGGCAGCCAGCGCCGCCGGTTCCTGGCTCAGATATTGCGCCGCCATAAACGCATAGGCATTCGTCGCCGATTCAATCTGCATCCAACTGCCTTTGGTGATGATTTCCTTGACGGCATCGCCGTGCTGCAAAGTTCCGAGCACACTGAAATTCTCACCCGGACCGCCGCGGAGATTCAGTTTCTTGGGGATGACGGTTTTGGTCGTGGAATCGATGTAGGAGGCTTTGACCCAGGCATGCGCCTTTTCGGGCAGGGCGATTTTCGCCCAGGCGGACGGTTCTTCCACTCCGGAGCGGTTCAGCCGGATTTCCTCGATCACCGTGACCGGTTCGCCGTTGGTCATGCGGGCGATGATTTCGCCCTTGAGTCCGGCATGCGCGCGCACGTTGACATGGTTGGCGGCGACGACGGCCGGACCGGCCACGAGCGGCACGGTCTTGATTTCCCGCGCGAGCGCGGCGGGTTTTTTGGCGTGCTTGGATTTTTTCTTTGCGGGTTTGGCCGCCGGCGCGTTGGTGGATGCCGGCTCCACAGGGGCCTGCGACATCACCGCCGGCGCAGCCGGGGCTTCGATGGGCGCCGCGGGCGCCGCGGACGGGGTTGAGGTTGAATTGGTGTCTTGCTGCGCGAGCAAGCTGGTTGAAATCAATGCCACGTAAACCGACCAAAATTTTATTTTCATAACTTAGCCAAGTAGAGAATTAATCTCCGGTTCTGTCAATGCCCGCCATTTGCCGGGCTTCAGTTCGCCCAGCTTGATCTTGCCTATCTGCGTCCGTTGCAGCCGCTTCACGGACACGCCCTGCGACTCAAACAATCGCCGCACCTCGCGGTTTTTCCCCTCCGTCAATTCCAGTTCGACGATGCTGCGCGAAAGGCTCGACGAAATCAACCGGGCCTTTTCCGCCTTCAGAGTTTCGCCCAGATGAAACACGCCGTGCTTGATCCGTTCCAACAGCTCCACCGCCACCCGGCCCTCGACCGTCACCACGTACTTCTTGCGAACTTCATACCGCGGATGCGTCAGTCGCAGGGCGAATTCTCCATCATTCGTCAGGAAAAGCAATCCCTCTGTGTCATAATCCAGCCGGCCCACGGAATACAAACCGGTCCACTCCTTGGGCAGCGAGTCGTAAACCGTCGGACGGCCCAACTCATCCTGGCGGGAACACACACAGCCCCGGGTTTTGTGGAGCGCGAGGTAAAGTTTGCGTTTGGCCCGGACCGGCTGGCCGTCCACGGTGACGCGGTCGTGGCTGGGGTCCACTTTGGTGCCGAGCTGGCGGACGACTTCGCCGTTCACGGCGACGCGGCGGGCCAGAATGATCTGCTCGCCGGCGCGCCGCGAAGCCACGCCGGCTTCGGCCAGAAATTTTTGCAGGCGAACCACGGGAAGAAGGGCGGAAGGAAGAATGCGGAACGCGGAAACCGAAGCCGGCAGATGCCATTCTTCAGGCTCCACTCCGCCGGCTGCCTTCGATTCAGATCTCGGGTTTGGTTTTGCGCAGGCCGGTGATGCGGTCGCCGTCCTTCCACTGGCCGCGTTTCTTGAGCAGTTCCGTGCGTTCGAAACGCTTGAGCACATTCCGTTTGCCGCCCAACTTTGCCGCCGCGCGCAGACTCCGATGCTGTGACATAAATTCAGTTCCTAACGGTTGACGATTGCCGCTCCGAGCCGGAGCGGACGTTGCATATAGCATGATTGCGACCCGATTGACAATCGTTAATTTGGCAGGGCCGGGCCAGCCGATATTCGGTGAGAGTTATTCACTGGAACCTTTTCCAGCAGTATTGATGGTTTCAATTGCCGGCCTTGGCCTTGCGTGCCCGGCGATATTCCTCTTCGTTACCTTCGTTTGCTTCTGTAACTTTTCCCGGTGCATCCGCTTTTCGAGAAAGCTGATCGGTTATCCCCATCGGTTTGATCATCAACTTTCACGAGTTGAAGCTCACGGATGGATTGACGCGGATGATTCTGCCCAGAGCTAGAGCGGTTACAACTTTTATGTAGCGCAGACATTCTTGTC
>CAZFOA010000086.1:0-13922 GCA_964520205.1 uncultured Verrucomicrobiota bacterium
AACGCAAGCTGTATCCCAACGTGGATTTCTACAGCGGCATCATCATGCGCGCCCTCGGCATTCCGATCGAAATGTTCACCGTCATCTTCGCCATCGGCCGCATGCCCGGCTGGATCGCCAACTACAAAGAAGTCATGGAAGAACCGACCCGCATCTACCGTCCACGGCAAATCTACATCGGACCGGCGCTGAACCATTACCTGCCCATCAAGGAGCGACAATAGATCGTTGGGGGCCCCGGCCCCGGTGCAGAAACCGTCTGAAGATCGAAGCCGAGGACGAGGGCGACGACGAAATGAACATCCACGAATATCAGGCCCGGCAACTGCTCGCCCAATCCGGCGTCGCGCTCCCGCCCGGCGAAGTTTGCGACGCGCCGCAGGCCGCCAAAGCCATCGCGGAGAAATTGTTTCGCGAAGGCGCGAAGCGGGTCGTGGTCAAGTCGCAAATTCACGCGGGCGGCCGCGGCAAAGGCACCTTCAAGAACGGATTTAAAGGCGGCGTAAAACTCTGCAACACGGCCGATGAAGTTTTTGCGGACGCCCAGGCGATGCTCGGCAACGTGCTGGTGACCAAACAAACCGGGCCGGAGGGCCGCCCTGTCAACAAGCTTCTGGTGGTGCTGGCGCCCGACATCAAAAAGGAATTGTATCTGGCCGTGCTCCTCGACCGCACCGTGTCGCGGCCGGTGATCATGGCCAGCACCGAAGGCGGCATGGACATCGAAGAAGTTGCCGCGAAAACGCCGGAAAAAATCCTCAAGGAATACATTGACCCGGCCGTCGGTCTGATGCCGTTTCAGGCGCGCAAACTCGCGGTGTCGCTCGGGTTGACCGGTGATTTGATCGGGCAGGCCGCCAAACTGATTGCCGGTGTCTATAAAACCTGGTGGGAATCCGACGCGTCGCTCGTCGAAATCAACCCCCTGTGCATCGTCGCCGGAAACGACGGCAAACCGTCGCTTCTCGCCGTGGACGCCAAGCTGTCCCTCGATGACAACGCGCTGTATCGCCACCCGAACATCCAGGCCATGCGCGATCTGGCCGAGGAGGCGCCGCTGGAAATCGAAGCCGCCAGGTTCAACCTGAATTACATCAAGCTCGACGGCGACATCGCCTGTCTCGTCAACGGCGCCGGACTGGCGATGGCGACGATGGACATCATCCAGCATTACGGCGGCCGGCCGGCGAACTTCCTCGACGTCGGCGGCGGCGCGAGCCGGGAACAGGTCGCGGCGGCTTTCAAAATCATTTTGCAGGATCCGCACGTGAAAGGAATCCTGGTGAACATTTTCGGCGGCATCATGGATTGCAACATCATCGCCACCGGCATCGTCGCCGCCGTGAAAGAGACCGGCCTGAAACTGCCGCTCGTCGTGCGGCTCGAAGGCAACAACGCGGTTGCCGGAAAACAAACCCTCGCCGATTCCGGGCTGACACTCATCACCGGGGACTCGATGGCCGACGCGGCGCAGAAGGTGGTGAAGGCAGTGGGGAAATAAAAAATGCGAAACTCTATACGAACCGTCGCGCCGTTGTTTTGTGTTTTCCTTTGCGGCTGCGGGACTACGGATTCGCCGCTTGCTAAAGGAAATTCAGCTAAATCCGGCATTGCATACCTCCACTCATATTCGAAGTTTTCTTTTCCGAATCGAATTGAAACATTTCAATTCGTGGAAAGCCATGAATTTGATCGTTATGGCAAAGATATTTCAGTTGGATACAACAGTCCGCTGCCGGTTGCGGCAACGGTGTATGTCTATCCGGCGGCAAAGAATTTCTCACTGCTTCCCTCGTTACCGTTGCCCAATGTCAGCGACGCTTTGATTGACCATGAACTTGAGGAGCGTAAATTGGAGATTGCACGATCACATCCCGATGCCCGGTTGATTTCGGAAGAACCGTTTGAACTCGTTCAAGAAAACAATCATTTCCGAGGCAGGAAGGCTGTTTATTCGCTGGCTTATCGATTTGGATTCTCGAACCCAGATTGCTTGTCTGAGCTTTATATTTTTCTAATTGAACCCGGCGTCATGTTCCTGGCCAACGACCGTCAATATGTAGAATATCGGATTACTTATCCAATAGTTGCGCAAAGCAAGGCCACAAATGAAATCGTCTCGTTTCTTTCAATGTTGACTTGGCCAACCAAGTAATAAACAAAGCCTAAAACATGATCACTGAAATCGCCTTCACCTGTTACCCAGTCACCGACATGGCGCGGGCGCGCAAGTTTTACGAAGGCGTCCTGGGACTGAAACCAACAATGACCGTCGGTGAACCCGGTGGCATGCAATGGACCGAATACAACATCGCGAACGGCACGCTCTCCCTCGGTTGCGGCCCGCCGGACTGGAGGCCGCGCGCGGACGGTTGTTCCGCGGGCCTTGAGGTCGAAGATTTCGATGGAGCCATCGAGCAGTTGCGTTCAAACGGGGTAAAATTCCGGATGGAACCCTTTCCGACGCCGGTTTGTCGCATGGCATTCATCGAGGATACCGAGGGCAATACCCTTTGCATCCACAAACGGAACGCGAAATAAATCCGGAGTCAGGAATCATTCGATGTCAGACCCAATCCGCGATAGCGAAAACATTTTAAGCGATGCCTCGTTCGAGCCGGTTGGGGTCGATGGCTCAAGCTCCGCGGACATCGACCTTTCCCTGCTGGAGGACAGCCTTCGACTCACTCCGTGGCAACGGCTGATCGAAAATGAACGCGCCCTGGCTTTGGTCCGGATGTTGGAGCGGGCCAAGATTCGCGAAGATGGAAGATCTTAGCCAACTCCTCGAACGGCTCAACCAGGAGAGGGTTCAGTACGTTCTCGTGGGCGGCCTGGCCGCGGTGGTTCATGGCGTGCCCCTGGTCACTCGCGACATTGATATCTGCATGCCCATGACCGAACAGAATTTGATTTGTTTGGAGAAGGCTCTGGCCGGGCTCAATCCCGTCCATCGCCAGACGCCGCAGCGCCTGCCTTTCAGCGTGGCGGCCGATTTCCAGCGCGGACTGAAGAATCTCTATCTTCATACCGACATCGGCGTGTTGGATTGTCTCGGCGAAATCAAAGGCCTGGGCGGCTATGAGGAGGTCCGCCGGAGGAGTGTAGTGGCTGAAATGCCGATTGGTTCATGCCGGGTTCTGGATCTTGGCGCACTGATTGATGCCAAGCGCGCGCTCGACCGAACGCAAGACAAGCTCGCCTTGATTCACCTTCAGGAAATCCAAAAGAAGAGAACCCCGCAGTAACGAATTTTTATGTCCATCCTTGTCAAACCCGACACCCGACTCCTCATCCAGGGCATCACCGGCGCTTTCGGCGCCCGACACGCGCAGCTCTCGCTCGCCTACGGCACCCAAGTGGTCGGCGGCGTCACGCCCGGCAAGGGCGGCCAGCTTTTTGAGAATCGGGTTCCGATTTTCGACACCGTCGCTGAAGCCGTCCGGCAAACCGGCGCGACCGCCTCGGCGATTTTTGTCCCTCCCGCTTTCGCCGCGGATGCCATTCTCGAAGGCGCGGACGCCGGGCTGGAGCTGGTCGTCTGCATCACGGAAGGCATTCCCGTCAATGACATGGTCAAGGTGAAGCGCGCGCTGGAGGGGAAGAAAACGCGGCTGATCGGGCCGAACTGTCCCGGTGTTGTCACGCCGGGTGGAGGCAAAGATTCCCACGGCGGCTGCCGCATTGGCATTGCCCCCGGGTACATTCACAAGCAAGGCCCCATCGGGGTCGTGTCGCGCAGCGGCACGTTGACTTACGAAGCGGTGTGGCAGTTGACCTGCCGCGGCGTCGGCCAATCCACCTGTGTCGGCATCGGGGGCGACCCGGTCAACGGCACGTCGCATCTCGAGGTGATACGGATGTTCAACGACGACCCGGAGACGCGCGGGATCATCATGATTGGCGAGATTGGCGGGTCAGGCGAAGAGGAAGCCGCGGCGTGGATTCGGCGGCACTGCAAGAAGCCGGTGGCCGGATTCATTGCGGGCGCCACGGCGCCGCCCGGACGCCGGATGGGCCATGCGGGAGCCATTGTCAGCGGCGGCAGTGGGACGGCTGCGGCAAAGATCGCCGCGTTCGAAGCCGCGGGCATCGGGGTGGCCGCGACGCCGTCGGAGATGGCGGACACGTTGCTCAAGATGATGTGATGCGTGAGGTGCGATGTGGGATGAGAGGTCCGACATCATGCATCACGGATCACGCATCATGTTTTGATGTCGCTCATTAATTTCATTCTGGACGTGGCGGGCCTGCTGCTGTGGTTGAGCTGGCGTTCCATCCGATTTGACCCGCTCTTTCGGGCCACACCCGCCACGCTGGCCGGCACGGTCCGGCGCGCCGAAGCGTCGCGCTGGAAGCGTTGGCATTTTCTTGGAGCCCTGGCCTGCCTCCTGATCGGCCGCGCCCTTTTCAACTGGCAGATCGGGTCGGCGGTGGATTGGACGCCCCAACTGGACCTGGGAGTGGTGGCGCTCGCTTTTCGCGGCCACGTGTTTTTCACGGCCTTGCTGTTTTCGCTTTCCAGCTTTGTGCGCGCCTGGGTGGTGTTCCACTTCTGGCTGATGGCGCTGGCGTTTATCAACGGGCCGGCGGCGGAACCGAATCCCATTCAAAAATTGATCCTGCTCCAGTTGGGCCGGTTCGGCCGCTGGCCGCCGCTCGCGCAAGTCCTGCTGCCCGGTTTGTTCGCGGCGGCGCTTTGGCTCGCGGCGTATCCCCTGCTGGCTTATGCCGAAGTGATCCATCGCGCGCAGTCAATCGCGCATGTCTTGGCGCAAGGCGCGGTGATCGGAACGGCGGTTTACTTCACCCTGAAAAACCTGCTTCCGGTGTTTTTGTTTCTCCACTTGATCGCCACTTACGTCTATCTGGGAAACAGCCCGCTATGGGATTATATCAGCGCCACGTCCCGCCAGGTCCTCGTTCCTCTGAACCGGTTGCCGTTGCGCTGGGGCCGGGTTGACTTCGCGCCTTTGGCGGGGATTATCCTGCTCCTGCTGCTGCTTCATGCCTTGCCCAACCTGGTTTTAACCCAGTTAAGCCGGAGAAACCTGACCATTTGGCCGCAATAAGCCGCGCGGTTCGGAGAGAGTGGAGTGCCTGCGGACCGAATCTCAGGACGCCGCAACCTTCGGAAGCTTGACCGTCACGATCGTGCCCGCACGCGGGTCGCTCTGGATGGTGAGCGTGCCGCCGTGCAATTCGGTCAACCGCTTGCAGATGGTCAACCCGAGTCCCAGTCCTTGTTGCTCGTGCATTTTGCGATCGAACTGCATGTAGGCGCCGATCTTGGCAATGTGCTCGGTTGAAAGGCCCCGGCCCTTGTCGGCGACCGCCAGCGTGACGATGTCGGGCGAATGATTGGACAGGGCGACGCGGACCTGCGACCTGGGCTGCGAGAACTTGAATGCGTTCTGGACCAATTCATCCACGATTTTCGCCAGATATTCCTCCGAAATCGGCGCGGGCACGTCCGCCAGTTCGAGCGCGAGGTCCGCCGCACGATTTGCCGATTCCGCCTGGCCGCGCGAGTGGCGTTCGATGACACCGGCGGCCGCCGGGGTCTGGCTCCGGAGGAGCGAGCGCAGCTTTTGCGGGTCGGAGCCGAGCAGTTCGAGTTGCGCGTAGATCAGGAAGTTTTCGATCAGCCGTTCCAGGCGTTTGCCGGAGTCGTAAATGACCTGGCCCATCTCCGCGATCTCGATGGGAGGAAGACTCTCCGCATCCGCCACGAGCATTTCGCCGTAAGCCAGAATGCCATTGAGCGGCGTGCGCAATTCATGCGGCAGCATCATGCTCAGATTTTCACGCAAGTCGGCCAGCTTCTTCTCCGCCTCCTGGCGCACGACGGTGACTTTTTTCAGGCGCGCCTCCACCGCGGCATAGAGCGCCTCGATGGTGAAGGGCTTCGGCAAATAATCGTCCGCCCCCAGTTCCATCCCGTGCCTCATGCCCGCTTGATCGGCCAAACCGGTCATCAGAATAAAGGGGATCGAAGCGGTCGTCGGCTCGCTGCGGAGCGATGAAAGCGTCAGGTAGCCGTCCACCTTTTCCATGTTGACGTCGCAGAGTATCAGATCAGGCAGCTCCTTGCGCGCGACCTCGATGCCGACGGCCCCATTCTCGGCTTCAATGACCTGGAACCCGCGCTGACGCAGCGCCAACTCCATCATCTCCCGAAGCCACTCTTCGTCATCGATTACCAGAATCTTATTCATTCACACCAATTTTTAGCCGCATTGCAATCTCTTGTCCATTGAGTGACAAAAATGAGTCAATTGCAAGTGCCACGAACACCGGAAAATGCAGCAATGCCCGTGCCTTATGAATCATGCAAAAGCGCTCGGAAATCAATGGTAAACCCCGCCGGTCCGCGCCGCAATTCAATTGAAAGACGCCTGGTCGGCGGCCCTGTTCTCCAATTACAATCCGAAATCCGAAGCCGGGAGCGCATCGATTGAAGGGTTGGACAACTTGCCTGTCATTAAACTGAGACACCCGTTGCCGCGAAGGTTGCAGTTCATTCCATGCCGGGGGACCCGGTTCCTGCGATCCTTTCCAAAAGCGGTGCCAGATCGCGGATCACTTCCTCGACGCTCATGCCCTCCAAACCTCCGCGGCCTTTTAAAACCACGACGTTGGGTTGCGGCGGGCGCCAGATTTCTTCGGCGCTGTCGCCCCACAAAACCAGACCCGGCAAGCCCAGCGCCGCAGCGAGATGCGAAATGCCGGAATCATGCCCGATGAAGCCCGAGCACCGCAGCAGTCTGCGCCCCAGTTCCGGGAGTGGCAGGCTTTGGGCCACGCGCACCCGGTCCGGAGGCAACGCCGCCGCCAGCCGCTGCAGGCGCTCGCCCTCCGCTTCGCCGCCAATCAACAGCAGATCCCATCGCGTCGTGTGGAGCAAATACTGGAGCAGTTCCGCCCATCGGTTTTCCGGCCAGTTTTTCCGCTCGCTTCCGCTGCCGGGATGCAAGGCAAGCTCGCTGCGGGTGGGTCCGCCTGCGCCGTCCTTTGGTCCGGCCGGCGGTTGCGGGCTGAGGAAAAGCCGCGGCACCGGGTCGGCGTCAAAAACCGCCAGGCGCTCCAGGGGTTTGAGGAAAACGCGGGTTGCATGGAATTTTTCCCGCTCGTCCGGCCGATGCGCTCCCGCGATGAATTGCCCCGGCGAGCAAAGGCCCACGTTGGTCTTGAAGACTTCGTCCGGATCGTACAGGTACGAAATCACCAGGTCGAATTCGGAAAAGTAATCGGTCAGGGCGGGATCGAGCTCGCCGTTGCGGGCGAAAAAACCGGCCAGCGCGCGCGCCTCGATGGATTGCACTCGGTCCACCAGGCCGGCCGTCAAAGCCAGTTGCACGATGTGCGGATAGCCGAGCACTTCCAGGTGCGCCTCGGGAAACCGGCTTCGCAATGCCGCAATCGCCGGCAGCGTCAGGATGAAATCGCCGATGGCTCCGCCGCGAATGACCAGAATTTTGCCGCGAGACCGTGTCAAACCCATCAGAATTTGATCAAACCCAGCGCCGCGACCAGCAATCCGAACGCCAGCCGGGCAGCGGAGCCGAGGCGCACACGATTTTCGTTGGCCGTCGCCCAGTTCAAGAAGTCGCGCAAACGCCAGGGTTGAACGGTAAACCAGATACCGGCCACAACCAGCACGTAGGCCCAGATTTGAATGACCCATACCCAATGCGTGACCGGCAGCAGCGGTCTGCCGGCGTCCACCATCAGTTTCGCCAGCAGCAGCAACACCACCGCCAGACCGCGCACTGCCAGGAAATCCTGGACGAAAATGCAAGTGCCCACGCCCACCGCGGCAAAACCCACCATCATTGGCGTTTTGAGCGTGGCGAAATCGGAAATGGATTCCTGATCCAGGTTCCAAAGGAACCAGCCCGTGCCCAACATCATGAGCGCAACGCCCCACGGCACCGAGCGGGGAAATTGGCGGACGGCGGCGGCAAAAGCGGCCGGCTTCAGGATTCCATAAACCTGGGGCAAGCCCAGGCCGAGCCCGAGAACGATGCTGAGAATTGAAAGTTTTAATGTCATTTCAACAATTGAAGGTGAATCATGGAAAATCCGCGCCCAAGAAGCAAGTCCGCCGCCAGGCAACTCTCGGTGGGCAATAAATCGATGAGCAGATTGGTGGGCCTGCTCGGACTCGAACCGAGAACCAAAGCATTATGAGTGCTCTGCTCTAACCATTGAGCTACAGGCCCGCCGGCCATGGTTGCAGAAGCAGCTGCAACTTTCAATAGCAGAGCCAAAAAGTTGATACGCCAGCGGTCCTTCAACATCGTCGCCCGCAACCCGGACGATCATGTCAAGGACATCACGTTCCTGATGGACGAAGCTGGGCGCCGCTCGCGCCCGGTTTTGATGTGTCTGCGGGTGCAGTCCGGCCGGCGCCTGGACGGCCAGTCATCAGACGATCGTAAATGGAAAGCTGTTGGCGCAGATCTCATTTTGGACTACTTGCAGCTCCGTAATCCTTCTTGAGATAAATCACATGCGGCTTTTCAATAACGCGCTCCTTGCCAGTGCGCTTAACGTCTTCAATGATATTTGAAATCTGTTGCCAATTTACCACGCATGTCGCAGGCAGTTTTTCGTCACCAAGAAAATGCACCTGGATTCCGGTTGCTGTTTGCGTTATCTGCAATGGCACATAACGCCCCTTCACCTTTTCAAAATCAAGATTCCTGGATTCGGCCCAAAGTTTGAGAATATCTTCGGAAACATCCACGGCCGGTCCGGGTGCCTCCACGGCAAAGTAAGCCCCAGTTCCCATCCTGCCTTGATCGTCCGGCATTTCGCCGATAAAAAAGCCCAGGTTGTTGGTAAAAAGCATCGGCTCTTCACTCAGACCAATAAACGGCCAGATCAAGGTAATCCTGGAATTGCCGTCTTTATAGTATAAGCCTCCGCCGGGTCCAGAATCCACGCCTATCCACTTCGTCACGACGCCAAAGCCGCCCGAGATCGGCCGGAAATCAGGCTGTGATTTTTCACAACCTTGGGCGAAAAGCAGCGGTATTGACAACCCCAAAACGAACAATGGCGGCCTGTCTTTCATACAACCCTCGGCGGTGAAATACACCGCCGCATTTGAATCAGTCTTGGCACATTTCAGTCTCCCATCACGTCCAACATCGTATCGACGGCAAGGTCAAGCAGGATTTCGGCTGTGAATTCTTCGGCGACAAATCTGCCTACCGGCGACAACTGCAACCCAACTGGATCGCCGGGCGCATAACCATCCACATTTTCAAACGTCGGCGTCCAGTTGTTCTTGGGATTTCCAAGCAAGTAGACGGCAGGCAAATGCCAGGCGTGGTTGAGCAACTTAACCTTGTCGTTGTATCCTTGCCAAGTGACATTTTCACATTCGAAGAAAGTGAATTTATTCTCTTTATATACATTGGGACTGTACCCCATGAAATCTTCGATTTGTCGCCGGATTTGAGGATAAGGAGTGTGTGGCCGCCCTCTGGGCACAAACTGCTGCATGTCGTGATAGAGCTGCATCGACATAAACATCCCTTTATCGACATCATTCCAGGTGTGGTCGGGATCATGCCCGTGAAACGCGTGGCCAAATATCCCCCCATTGTCCATCACGAGCCAATCCCCATAATACGCATCGAAATCCCGACCGCCTACACAGTCTGAATGTGCGAACGTATCTTCGTCCGCATGGATATATTCGCCGAAATTCCTGTACGGCCCTGCGTCATGCAAAGAGCCAGCATTAAAATCGGCAACCACTTTTTGTCTCATGCCCTCCAGATGCAATTCGCTGACAAAATGATAATTCTTCATGTTCTCCATGTTCTTGCAGATATTCGCTCCGCCGGCCATGGCATCCCGAGTGTCGGCGGGGTAGTCCGGGCCCTGAGCTTCTTTTCCAATTTGTGTCGCTTCGTCCGAAGTAAAACCAACCGCTTGAGCCAGGAATCTTGTCAGGAATTGATGGACATCGATTTCGTAGCGTCCACTTGGATCAATATTGTTCACCGGATCGTCGGCGCCATAGGCATACAGATTTGCGCCGCTCCGTTGGTTTGCCGAAGACGGATCGATCTGATTAAACCGTCCGACTGCCGGGTCGTAGTAACGTGCGCGCAGATCGTACAACTGCAAGTCCGGATCCAGTCTTTCGCCGGAATACAACAGTGCCGTTGCTGTGGGAGTTTGCGTCCCGTTTGTGAAGTCCAGACCTTTTCCGTAAGCATCATAGGTGTAGCGGGCGGTGAGACTGCCGTTCGAATCTGCCAATTGCCGGGTTGAACCATGTCCATCGGGCAGCAAGTGGGATATTGCCCCGCCTTTCTCCTGTGACACAATCCGGCTGCCCAAAGTGTAGGAAGCTGTCGGGACGGCCCCTATCGCGGGCATTTCTTCGAGCGTCTGGAGCATTCCGGAAGGACTGTTTGGCTCGTTCAAAAAGATGTTTGTCCCGTTGACCGCAGCTCCGCCATCGATGGAGCGTGACCATCGCACTTTTACGCGCGCGCCCTTGTAATCGCACGTGAAGTTGACCGTCTCGGCCAATTGGTGTCCGCCGTCCGTGCGGTTAATGGTGGCGACGACCAGACGGTTCTGCAAATCGTAACCGTAACTGTTCTGTTCGGTTGCCGAACTGCGGTTTGTGAGCGATCCGTTGGCATCATACCAGTTCGTGGATGAACCGCTGAGCCCTCCGTTCACGCTGGTCACCTGCTGCAGCAACTGATCATTGTCATTATACGTGTAGCTCAACACCGTCGTCACAGTTCCGGCAATGTTCGTTAGCCAGAGGCGATTCCCGACGAGGTTATAGACGTAGCGGTTGGTGTAGTTCAACGTGGCCACGCTTGAACCGCATGTCTCGTTCGTCAACCGCCCGAGATTGTCATAGAACCAGGCAAGCTGGTTGGTGACGTAAGTCCCATTCACCTGCCGTTGAATCTCGGTCGTGCTCCTCCATTGGCCGTTGGTATTGCAAGCATAGCTGTATTGGGCCAGGAGCGCGCTGCTGCCGCCGGTATAAACCAGGTTCGTCAGCCGGTTCATTACGCTATCATACTGGTAGGAGGCATGGATTCCATTCGGGTAATACACATCCTGCAAACTGCCCAATTTGGTATAAGTGTTCGTCGTCACTTCGGGTGTAGTCAATGTCAGCCCGTCCCGCATCATCACCGCCACTGTTTTTATCCGTCCCAGTTCATCATACCCATAGCGCAAATCGCTGTAGGCTGTGTAAATCCGAACCCGGCGGTCAGCTATTGGCTCGTATTCGTAGTTCACTCTTCCTTCCGGCGAAATGGCGTTTGAAAGCCGTTCGCGGTTATCATAGCCGAACGCATTGGTGCCGTGCGGATCAACGATTTGTCTGGGCACGTCCAGTTCGTCGTAGGCATAAACGATCGCTCCAGTGGCGATGCTCGAACCCGCCGCATAGAATTGATTGGTTCCCACCCGCCCCAAGGCGTCGTAAACAAACTCATTTGTTTGACCGATGAAATCGCTCTTCCGGTAAGCCCTTCCGAAGCGATCATACAATTGGTTTGCCGTCTGGCCCATGTGCATTGTGTAAGTCAGCGTTCGCCCCAATTGATCATACGTGTAGCGGGTAACCCGGCCCTTGGGATCCCGGATCAGATTGACATTGCCGTAGGCGTCGTAACCAAATTCCCAACGCGGGTTGACGATCGCATTTGTTTCGGGATCAAACACCGGGGGTTTCACCACGGCGCTCAACCTGTCGTTCGGATCATATTCATAGGTGGTCACCAATCCAGCCTGATTCGTTTCTGCCACATGTTGGCCGAGGGAATTGTAACCGTCAGCCGTGAAGGTCCCATCAGGATAGTCTGTGCGAACAACACGACCCAGGGGATCGTAAGTGAATCGGGTGACTTGGCCAACCGCGTTGGTCGTGGCTATCAACTGACCGTCCGGATCGTAAACATTGTCCGTCCGATTGCCCAAAGCATCAATTACCGCAGTCTGGTTCCCCGCATTGTCGTATTCGTAGCGAGTCACACTTCCAAACTCGTTTGTCACCGCAATCTGGCGTCCGCACAGGTCGTAACCGTAGGTGCTGGTCGAGATAACACCGCCGACAGACGTCACACTGCTGCTGGAGATACCGCTGGCATCCGTAGTGATGGCAATGACGACATTGGTCAAATATTCCGATTCGATAACCTGTCCGACGGCGTCGTACGTAGTCCTGGTTCCATTGACGATATCTCCGGGTCGATGGCTCTCATCCGTTACACTCATGCGACCGGCATCGTCATAAACCATGTCGGTCACATTCCCATTCGGGTGGATTGTCTGGATAAGTTTTCCGCGAGCGTCATAAACCCAGCCATTCGTCCGACCGTATTCACCGATGAGCTGGCTGGGCTTGCCGTTCCCAATGTAGGCCATTGTATTTTGATTGCCGTCCGGATCGATGCTGCCGATCCGCCTCCCGGCCGCGTCATAGCTGATTTGACTTGAAACCAGGCGCACGTCCGCCGGGTTGTTTGGATTTACCCAAACATTGCTGCTCCCAGCCAGTTTACCGTTCGCATTATAGCCAAGGAATTCCACTAATCCGGATGCCGTGTTTGTAATGTTGACGACATTTCCGTAGGCATCATAACCCAGGCTTGCGTTGGTATGGTTCAGGGAATCTGTGAAGGCGGATAACTTGTTGTTCTGGTTATAGATCAAACTGGAACTTTCGTTCAGCGCATTAAACATATTTGTCACGTTGCCATATTGGTCATAGCCAAAGCGCGCCGTATTCCCGAGTGGATCCGTGGTTTTCAACGCGCGTCCGTTGCTATCATATAAGACAGTATTGGTGTTACCCAATGGATCGACGGCGGAGGTCCGACGCCCGGAGGTGTCATAGGCATAACTGTAAGTGTGTCCAGAAGGATCGGTGACCGACGTAAGATTATTTGCATCATCATAAGTGCGGAAAATTCTGCGGCCCAGCGCATCCACCCTGTTCGTTACATTGCCGCGGGAATCGTAAGCATAAATGGTGGGATAGCCCAAACGGTCATAGGCTGTTTCCGTGTGCGCGTTCAGGTCATACGCAAACACATTGGTTTTACCGTTGGCATCAATCATACCTATCAACCGCCCGTTATCGTCATACAGTTGTCGGGCCACCTGCACCCCCCGCGAGTCGATCATGCTGGTGATGTAGTGCGGAAAATTGAAATTGGTATAGACAAAGAAGTTGGTGGTGTAGGTGCCTGATCCAGTGCGATCCGTCAATTTTTCCACGCTGATGAGATTCAGGTTAAAGTCGTAATCGTACTTTACGGCAGGCGGACCGCCGGATGCCTGCCCGCTTGGATCGCTGATGGAGCTGATCAGGCCGTAACTGTTCCGTTGGAATACGATTTGGCGGGTCTGAACTCCCTGCGGGTTGGTATGAACAATATTGGTTGAGGTGATCGAGATCGTGTCCAGTGAGGGTTGAATGATTTGTGCAAGATACGGTGCGCCCCAGGCATGCACTTCAATGTCTTCCATCCCCGAGGGGAGGGTGTGGTCCAGCAAGTCCTGGCGTTTAATGACGTATTGAGTCCCATCCTGCGTCGTCAGAATAAAACCGGGGAAGTCGTAAAGTTCATCGGGAATTGATGTCCCGGTAATGGGATCCTGCCAGGTGCCATAGTAGGCCACGGAGGCGCTCCCAGGGCCGGGTGCCAAATACGCGGTGACGCCAGGTGCTGCGACCCAGTTTGGATACTCGGCGCCGGTGCCGGGATAGGGGATATAGTAGAAGGTGGTTCTCTGTCCGTTGGGAAGGGTTAAGGTGACATCACGCCTGCCACCCGAACGTGCATTGAAGACCGTGTCATCATCGTCCATCATGTCCTGGCGGGTTTCATTGATGGAGACGTCCATGTCGCTGA
>CAZFOA010000087.1:0-13897 GCA_964520205.1 uncultured Verrucomicrobiota bacterium
AGCGAATGCCAGCAGGAAGGCTGCAGCGAAAGTTTCCCGGAGCACGGCTGGGCGGCTTACAGTTTGCATTTCCGGTGGTGGACGAGTTGATGCGCTGGTGCGATGCGCTGGAAGCCCGGCTCACGGCCGCCCAAACCACGGTCCCGCACCTGCTGGACGCCACGCTTCACCAAATTCTCGCCACATGAATGGCACATTCCTGGAATCCCAACGGGATTCAATCCTTCAGCCCAGGGTTGCGAGGAACAAGCTACCCTGGGGTGAAGGATGCAGCCCCGTTGGGGCAGACCCGTCGAACAACAGTGGATCGTGGCGAAGGTGGACGAGCTGATGCGCCGCGAGTTCCGCTCACTTTTGCCAACAGATGTCCGATCTGTTGAAAGTCGGAGAAATCAGCCGCGGGTGGCTTCTTTCACCACGTTGCCGCGCGCGTCGATGAGCTGCAGATGCATCGGCATTTGCCCGACGGCATGGGTCGAGCAGCTCAGGCACGGATCGTAACACCGGATGCCATGTTCGATGCGATTCAACATCGGTTCCGGGATATCGTTGCCGCGCACATAATAGCGGGCGATCTGGGCCACGGTTTGGTTCATCGCCAGGTTGTTCTGGCCGGTGGCGACGATCAGGTTGACCTTTTGGAGCAGCCCATTGCGATCCACGGTGTAGTCGTGGAACAAGGTGCCGCGCGGCGCTTCACTGGCGCCCACCCCCCGAAGACTGTTGATCCCGGCGTCGGCGCGAAGGTAGCTGCTCAACAGTTCCGGATCATCCATGTAACGCTCGATGTATTCCAGTGAGGCGAGAATTTCGATCAGCCGGGCGTAATGATATAGAAACGACGAAGTGACGGCGCCGCGCCCCAATTTTTTGAAGCGGGCCAATTCCTCATCCGCCTTCGGCGTCCCCATGCGCTCGCAGACATTCAGGCGCGCCAATGGGCCCACCCGATACATGCCATCCGGGAAACCCAGCGGGGTGTAGTAAGGCGATTTGAGGTAGGATGATTTCTGCACCGATTCACCGATAAACTCGTAATACTTCTGCGGATCCAGTTGGTCGGCGATGATGCTGCCGCTGCTGTCCACAAAACGCAGTTTGCCCCCATGATGTTCCCAGGTGCCGTCGGGAGCCACCAAGCCCATGAAGAGGGACGGGAAATTGCCGAAGATTTGGATCTCCCGCTGGTGCGTTTGCATGGTCTTTTCGAACAAATCAAACGCGATTTTTGTGGTCGCAAATGCTTCCGGAAGCCAGGCGCGGATTCTTGCCCGCCCTTCCTCGGTCAGCGGACTGCGCACGCCGCCGGGCACCGCCCAGGCCGGGTGAATTTTTTTGCCGCCGAGGATTTCGATGATTTCCTGGCCGAATTGCCGAAGCCGGATGCCGGCGCGGGCCAGGTCGGCGTTCGCGGCGATCAAACCGAACACGTTTCGCTTGGCTTGCGGCGTCTCCCAGCCCAGCAGGAAATCCGGCGCGCTCAGGTGGAAGAAGCTCAAGGCATGGCTCTGAACAAACTGACCCAGGTTCATCAGGCGTCGAAGTTTGTCGGCGGCCGGCGGGATGTTCACCGCCATGATGGCGTCCCCGGCTTTGGCGGAGGCCAGCAGATGGCTGACCGGGCAAATGCCGCAGATGCGCGGGGTAATGCCGGGCATTTCACTGTAGGGCCGCCCTTCGCAGAACTTCTCGAAGCCGCGGAACTCGACGACGTGAAACTCGGCGTCCGACACCTGGCCGGCGTCGTCCATGAAGATGCTGATCTTGGCGTGGCCCTCGATGCGGGTCACGGGATCGATGACGATGCGCTTTGACATACTTTCTTAGTCCGACTAACCAAATTTCAACTGGGCGCCCTGCAGCTTGGGCTCCGTGCCGTTCAAGATTTGAACCAGCACGGCTTTGATGCGGTCGGCTGGCGGGGGACAGCCGGGCAGGAAATACTCGACCTTGACGCATTGATGAACCGGCTGAACCTGATCCAACAAGACCGGAACGATGCCATCGGCTTTGGGCAATCCGGGATTATTCTGGGCGTTGGTGATATAGGCGTATTGGAGGACGCTTTCGGCGTTACCCAGGCCGAGTTGGTTCCGGATCGCCGGCACGTTCGCGGTCACCGCGCAATCTCCAAAAGAGACGAGAACTTTGGTGCGGCGCCGGACTTTGTGGAGCAGTTCCAAATTGTCCTCGTTGCAAATGGCGCCTTCGATGAGGCACACGTCGACGTTTTCGGGATACTCCTTCACGTCAATCACGGGGCTGTAGACGAGATCCACTTTCCCGGCGAGTTCGATGAGGAATTCATCCAGGTCAAGGAATGACATGTGGCAGCCGGAACAGCCGCCGAACCATACTGTGGCTACTCTTAAGCGATCCATTGTTTTTTCTCCCGGGCAGTGACGATGAATTCAAGTTTGGTGCGGTCATGCACCATTTCGGAGACAGTCGAACCCTTGTAGAACATGGCGCCGGTGGGGCAGGCATCGACGCATTTGCCGCACGACGTGCAGGATTCCGAACTGCCCCAGGGTTGATTCAAATCGGAAATGATCCTGGACTTGGCGCCGCGGCCGGAGACGTTCTTGGTGCCGGCGCCTTCGATGTGCCAGCAAGCCCGCACGCAACGGGTGCAGAGGATGCAGCGATTGTGGTCCATGCCATAGCGCGTGTGCGTAATGTCCACCTCCCATTTCGGGAAGCAGTAATCATAGCGGACGTGGTCCATGCCATGGGTGGACGCGAGCGTCTGCAACTCGCAGTGGCCATTCGAAACGCAGACGGCGCAGACGTGATTTCGCTCGGCGAACAGCAGTTCGAGGATCATCCGGCGATATTTCCGCAAGCGTTCGCTGTCGGTCTTCACATTCATGCCCTCGGCAACCTTGGTGGTGCAGGCGGGCAGGAGCTTGCCGATCCCCGAAACTTCCACCAGGCAGAGCCGGCAGGCGCCGACGTCGTAAACGCCTTCCATGTGGCAGAGGGTGGGGATATTTATGCCGGCTTCTTTCGCGGCCTGGAGCAGCGTGGCGCCCTCGAACGCGCTGATTTCCTTTCCATCAATTGTCAGTGTTCTTGCGGCCATAGTGTGCGTGGGTTCAAATTACTTCGCCGCCGGTGCCGGGGCGTGCTTCACCTCACCGTTGGATTCGGGAGCATCCGGTTTGAGCAATTCGAGGTATTCATTGCGGAAAAACCGCAGCGTGCTGAGCACCGGATTGGGCGCGGTCTGGCCCAGCCCGCAGAGGCTCGTGTTCTTAACCATGTCGCAAAGCTCCTCCAGCTTCTGCAAATCGGCGGCCGTCGCTTTGCGGGCCAGAATCTGGCAGAGCAAATGATGCATTTGCACCGTGCCGGCGCGGCAGGGAACACACTTGCCGCATGATTCGTCCATGCAGAATTCCATGAAAAACCGCGCCACGTCCACCATCCGGGTCGTCTCGTCCATGACGATCATGCCGCCCGAGCCCATGATGGAACCGAGTTTGGCCAGCGAATCGTAGTCCACCGGGGTATCGAGCGAAGCGGCGGGAATGCAGCCGCCCGAAGGTCCGCCGGTCTGCACCGCTTTGATCCGGCCGCCGTCCGGCGCGCCACCGCCCATTTTCTCGACAATCTGCCGGAGCGTCGTGCCCATCGGCACTTCGATCAGGCCGGTGTTGGTGATCTTGCCGGCGAGCGCGAACACTTTGGTGCCTTTGCTCTTTTCCGTGCCGATGCCGGCAAACCAGTCCGCGCCTTTGCGAACGATGGGGGCGACGTTGGCGAACGTTTCCACGTTATTGATCAGCGTGGGGCAGCCATACAATCCGCTCTCCGCCGGGAAGGGCGGACGCGGACGCGGTGTGCCGCGCTTGCCTTCGACCGACATCATCAACGCAGTCTCTTCACCGCAAACGAAGGCGCCGGCGCCGATGCGCAAATCCACGTTGAAATTGAAAGGTGATTCGAAAATACCGCTGCCGAGCAGCCCTTTTTGCTTGGCCTGCTTGATCGCCGTCTGCAGCCGGCTGATGGCCAGCGGATATTCCGCGCGCACGTAAATGAAGCCCTGGTTCGCGCCGACGGCGTAGGCCGCGATGGCCATGCCTTCGAGCACGCTGTGAGGGTCGCTTTCGAGCACGCTGCGATCCATGAACGCGCCGGGGTCCCCTTCGTCCGCGTTGCAAATCACGTATTTCTGGGGATTTTCGGTTTTTGCCACCGTTCCCCATTTGAGGCCGGTTGGAAAACCGGCGCCGCCGCGGCCGCGCAAACCGCTCTTGATCACTTCATCCACCACCTCTTTCGGTGTCATCTCGCGCAAGACATTGTGCAATGCCTGGTAACCGTCCGCCGCGATGTAGGATTCGATGCGCTCGGGATCGACATAACCGCTGTTGGAGAGGACGATCGAAAATTGATCGGTAAAGAACGAGCTTTTGGGATCTCCGCGCTCGACCTGGGTCTGGCCGCCTTTGACCGTGCCGACCAGGGAAGCGGCATCCTCCGGCGTCACTCTATGGTAAAGCGCGTTTTCCGGATCCACTTGCACCAGGGGGCCCTGGCAGCAGAGTTTCATGCAGCCGACGCCGCGCACCTCGACCAGTTCCTCCAGCCCGGCGTCCTTGACCGACTGTTCCAGGCCTTTCTTTACCGCTTCCGAATTGGAAGAGATGCAACCCGCGGCCATGCAACAGCGGATCGTGAATTTCTTTCGCCCCGCGCGTTCCTTCTCCGCAATCTCGTTCAGGTCGTCAATTACCATGGCCGATCCATCCTTTCAAGTGTTCGAGGGCCGAAGCCGCTGTTTGCCGCGGAGTCACAGTGCCGTCATAAACCACCGCCGGCGCGATGCCGCAGGCGCCGATGCAACGGGCGGTAAGCAGCGAGAGCCTGTTGTCCGCAGTGGTTTCGCCCGCTTTGATTTTCGCCTCCTCTTCGACGGCGGCGAGCACTTTGTCCGCCCCTTTGACGTAGCAGGCGGTGCCGAGACAGACGACGCAGGTGTGCTGGCCTTTCGGCTTCAGTGTGAAGAAGTGATAAAACGTTGCCACGCCATAGACGCGGCTGGCGGGCAGCTTCAGTTTATGGGCAACGAACAGGAGCAGATCGTCTTCCAAAAAGCCGAACAGTTCCTGCGCCTTGTGGAGCACCTCGATCAGCGCATCGTGCTTGAACTGGTGCTTCTTCATGTGCGCTTCAAGAATCTTAAAGCGCTTGTCACCGCTGGCATGCTCCAGAATCTTCTGAAGCCGGCTCTGCTTTTGTTCCGAAATAGTCGCGATCATGTTTGCTTTGCACGGCGCTGTGCCGTCCGTTGCGGATGCTCCCTCATCAGAGTCCGAAAGCACCCTGCAGTAAGATTGCGGTCCGAAGCCGGGATCGCTCCGCAGAAATTGTCATTTTATGGACTTCTTTTGTATTTTGCTCGCCGGGCGGTGACGGTCTTAGCCGTAAGCCTGCAGTTGAAATTGGGGACGACACGCGCCCCCTTTTAACTGCATGGTTTCGGCAATTCTCAGCCGGTTTATCACGGAAACGCGGAACGACACGGATAATTCCGCGCGTGCGCCGGCCCCGCATCCGGTCTGCCGCGGCCGAGGCTCAGGGTTCGCATCGCGCCGGGTTCGCGCGCGGAAATCCGCAATTACTGCCAGCGTTTCCAGTCGGAGAGGAACAATTGCTCGGGCAGATAGCCGCTGGGCATCTGGCGGAGTGGAAAGTCGGGTGGGACTTGATTTTTCAATACCGTGTTCACGATGAAATCGCCCCAACTGTACTCACCGGCGCGGATCCATCCGGATACAAAACGTTCGTCCAGAGTTTTCGGCGTCAGGTACAAGGCATTGATCGGCTTGTGAAAATAATCAATGGTATAAAAGTTCTCCTGTGAATTCGAATTCTTGGGGTCGGCCGTCGCATTCAGAGTGAGCCAGACCGATTGCCGGTCGCCGTACCAGGCCACCGCCCATGGAATATCGCTCATGATCCATTCATCCTCCTTGATCCAGGCGGCGGTTTGCTGGATGACCAGGGGATGGTATGGCGGGTAGGCCACGGGACTTGTGCCGGGAGGCCACAGCGCGAAAATCATCGGCAGGCAGGCCAGAAACCCGAATGCGCCGACCGCCACCGGGCGCAATTCGGGTATGGGAAAGTTGATTTGATCGAGCAACAGAAAAAACAGGCTGACTCCATAAATCACCACCAGCGGCAGCAACACCGGGAGCAGATTTTCGGAATTGATTTCGGGTGAATCGTCGGATAGCTGCGTGCGGCCCAGCGCCTGCACCACGATCAGGAGCGCAAGGCTTGAGACCAGAAAATAGCGCATCCGCCGGATGGCCGGGTTGCGGAAACCCACCAGCAAACCCACCAGAAAGAATCCGGCGATCCAGCCTCCGCCCAGGCTGGAGAATGGGCTTTGCAGGATGGCGCGCGAGTTGGCCAGCAGCTTTGCCTGAAGCGCCGGAATGAAAAACTGAAGGTCCGGCGACAGGGAACGTTCCAGGCGGTTCCCCGTAAAATTTCCGGTGTCCTGCAACACGGCATAGGTCGCCGTCCCAAACGGCGTGCCGCTCAGGTTGTAGTTCCGGGCAATCCACGGAGCCATCACCGCCACAAAAGCAACGAGCGTGATCAGGCCGAAAAGTCCCCGCCGGGATTTCGCCAGTCCGATGACAAATATCAGGGTCGGAATGATCATCCAGGCAAACGCATACCGGGTCAGGCCGCCGATTCCAACCAGCAAACCCGCCGCTGCGGCCAGCACCAGCAAGACCTGGTCTCCGCGCTTCGATTCCCGCGCCTCGGCTTCCCACAGCGTGAGGCACCAGACGAGACTCATGAAAATGAACAGCAGCAGCAGCGTTGAAAGTCCGGAAATACTGAAGCGCCAGAGCAATTCCGTGCCAAACAGCAGAACGGCCGAGGTCCACGCCACCGCGGGGTCAAACAGCCGGCGAGCCCAGAAAAAGGCGGCGACAATGACCGCCAGAAGCAAAAGCTCATTGAATACCGCGATGAGGAAATCCGGTTCGTGCCTCCAGAATTTCCGGCCGCTGGTTTGAGCGGATCTCATGTCGGGAATGCTCCAGAACGGCTTGGTGATATTCACGTCGTAGCGAAACGGGAGCGCCTTCATCAGGCCGGCCAGCACGACCGGATAAACGGGGGGATTGGCGATATCCGGGTGGGCCGATTTGATCCGCGCAAAATCCGGCTGCTGGCCCGGCGTCGGCGCGCCCGGGTTCTGCTGGTTGACCCGCTGAAGCAAATACATGCTGAAAGGCCGGACGAACAAGGTGGTGTAACCCCGGCCTCGAGCCAGGTTGCGCCCGAGTTGCGCGGCATCCATGGCTTCCTGGGTGGAAAAGTTTTTAAAATCATACAGGTTGTAAACCACCACCACCAGGACCACGGCCACCAGCGCCAGCAGGCTGCGCAGGTAGCGCATCCCCCCCGCTTCCTCGATCTTGTGAATGAATGTTTGGATGAGAAACCGCATGTCAATAATCCTCGATCTGATAGGTGTGGAGTTTGCGATGCAGCGTGCGCCGGCTTATCCCGATCTTCTGCGCGGCCAGGGTGCGGTTCCCTCTCGTTTCCTTCAACGCCCGAACGATCAGTTGCTTCTCAGCCTCGGTGATCGTCAGGTCATTCCGCGCCAGCACCCGCTGCGGATCGGACGCCGCCGCCGCCGACCCGTTGCGAACCGAGGCCGGCAGGTCGCGCGCGGAAATCTTTTCGCCCCGGGACAGGACCACCGCGTGCTCGATCGCCGTGCGCAGCTCCCGCACGTTGCCCGGCCAGGAATGCTTCATCAGCGTCTCCAGGGCGTCGGCGGTGAAATCCGCGACCGGCTTGTGGTTTTCCTCCGCAAACTCTCGCAGAAAACGCTGCGCCAGCAGGGGAATGTCGCCGGTTCGCCCGCGCAAGGGCGGCAGCACGATTTCCACGACCCGCAGCCGGAAAAAGAGATCTTCCCGGAACGCGCCGGCCTTGACGAGCTTTTCCAGATCCCGGTTTGTCGCGGCGATCAGACGCACGTCAGCCATCAGGGTCTTGTTCGAGCCGACGCGCTCAAACGTCCGCTCGCCGAGAAACCGCAGCAGCTTGATCTGGATGGAAGCGTCGATCTCGCCGATTTCATCGAGGAACAGCGTGCCGCCCTGGGCCTGCTCGAAGCGCCCGATGCGCCGCTCGTGCGCGCCGGTGAACGCGCCTTTCTCGTGGCCGAATAATTCACTTTCCAGAAGCGTCGGCGCCAGCGCCGCGCAATGCACGATCACCATCGGCAGTTTCGCCCGCGGACTGAGCTGATGAACCGCCCGGGCAATCAGTTCCTTGCCCGTCCCGCTTTCACCCAGCAACATCAACGTCGCGCGCGTCGGGGCGACTTGCCGCACCACCTCGAACACCTCCTCCATGGCCGGGGATTGGCCGATGATGTTGTCCAGGCCGAATTTCGTTTCGAGCTGCTGGCGCAGCGAAACATTTTCCGTCTCCAGATTCTGCCGGCGCAAGGCGCGGGCAATGCGCATCTCCAGCTCGTCAATCTGCAACCGGCCCTTGGCAATGTAATCATCCGCCCCGCGCTTCATGGCTTCCACCGCGAGTTCCTCCGACCCGTAAGCGGTCATCAAAATGCAAACCGGCGGCTGGGCCAGCGACTTGGCCCGCGCGATCAATTTCATCCCGTCCTCGTTCGGCAGGCGAAAATCGGTCAGCATCACATCAAAATGCTCCCGCTCGAGCAGCTCCGTCGCGGCTTTCGCGTCCTCGGCCAGATACACGTCGTAACGTCCCTCCAACGCCGCCCGCAATCCTTCGCGGGTCGGCTTCTCGTCGTCCACTATCAATAGCGTCGGTGTCATCAGTCCGGGTGCGATTCATGAGTCGCGACAGGCGCAATCTTCATGGATTGAAACGCGATCGTACATCGGAAATCGTGAATCGTAAATTCAATCATGCAAGGGCGCTTCCAGCAATCGCATCCGGCGCTCGCGCAACGGCAGCCAGACGCGGAACGTGGTGCCGCGCCCGACGTGGCTTTCCAGATCAATGCGCCCGCCGTGCGCCCGCACGATTCGCTGAACAATCATCAGGCCCAGGCCGGTGCCTTTTTTCTTGGTGGTGTAAAACGGCTCGAATATCCGGTTGATCTGCTCCTGCGGAATGCCGCCGCCGGTGTCCGCCACGCTGACCCAGACCTCCTCCGCGCCTTCGCCGGTCTGGAGCGCGAGCGTGCCGCCCTTGGTCATCGCCTGCATCGCGTTCTTGATCAGGTTCACCAGCGCCTGCTGGATTTGCGTCAGGTCGATCGGCGTCAGCGGCAGCCGGGGATCGAGCTTGATCTTTACGTGCAACGCGCGGTTGTCCAGCTCCGGCCGCATCAGCTCCAGGGTTTGCCGGACGACCTCATTCAAGGAAGCGTGTTTCAACTGGGGCGGCGACGGTCGCAGCGCCTGCAAAAACTGGGTGACGATGTAATCGAGCCGGTTGATTTCGCCTTTGGCCACGGCGAGGTATTCCTCGATCTTATGCGCGGATTCGCCGGCGTCGGTTTCCGCCGCCAGGATTTGCGGCCGCGAATTTGCCGCGCTGCGCGGTGCGCGCCCGATGGAGCCTTTCAACTTTTTCAATTCCCGCTCCATGAGCTGCAAATGAATGTGCAATGCGTTGAGTGGATTGCCGATTTCGTGGGCCACGCTGGCGGCCAGCAGCGTCAAGGCCTGGATGCGCTCGCTTTCGATCGCCTCGAACGTTTTCTGCCGCGCCTCGGTCGCGTCGTGCAGAATCAAAGCCACGCCTGAACTCCCCGCCGCTTCGCCATCGAGCGGCGCGGCGTAAAGGCGCAGAAAACGCGGACGCGGGTAAGTCACCTCGAATTCATGCCGCGCGACCCGTTGTCCGCCCGCCGCATCCAGCCGCAAAATGTGCTCCCAGTCCAGTCCCGGCATGATGCTCGCGACCGGCTGGCCCTCGACGCTGTCTTGCAATCCCAACAGGCGCGTGACCGCCTGGTTGAAATAGAGAATGCGCCCGTGTTCGTCCACCACCAGCACACCGTCTTCAATCGTGTTGAACAGGGTCTCGAGAAAACTGCGTTCCCGGGCAAGCCGCTGGACCACCGTCTGCAAACCCTCCGTGTCGAGCCGCCCGATGCGCCCCAGCACCTTGTCAAGAAAACTGGATTTAGGCGCAGGCATGGCGGGCTATGAGATGCCAGAGGCACAGCTTGGGAACCAGGAATTCCGCCGGATTACATTGACGGCTTTCGGCTTTCGACCCTCGACTCCCGATCCTGTATGACTGCGTCATCCTGACTCAGATGTTAGGCTGGAACTCGGATGTTGCAAGTTTGTTTGTGTCAGGTTGTCCTCTTGTACGAACCTGTCCCGGAAGCAGTAGTTGGCGCACAGGTTCGTTCTGACTGTCACTTCGACGGCGGCGGCGGGGCGTTGGTATCGGACAGTTTGCCGATCCACACGCCGCTCACGGCAAATTTCCATTCCAGTTCGGAAATCTGTGGCGGCGCCCCGCTCTGTCCTCGAATCGCCAGGCGATCCTCCATGCGCATCTTGTCCACCCAGGGTTTGAAGGCCCGGCCGTCTCCGAAATTCCACAGAATGCGGTTATAAGTCTTAAAGTCGTCATCAGGCATCAAGGTCGGTTCGAAACCGAGGATATAACGCCAATCGGCTTGGGGATTTTTGAAGAAGGTTTGGTAGAAGAAAGACATGTCTGCCGAATAAAACGTGCCTCCTTTTCCCGGAAGCCACCCTTTGAGTTCCGCGTTGTCTTCGGTCAGGTACTCGGTCGTCAGATTATTCGTCCAACGACCGCCGACATCACTGGTCATGGCGATGTACGCGGACAGCGCGAGTCCGCCCGTCAATGCCAGACGCCGGACTGAATGCAGCGCCAGACGCGTCTCGAAGAGCGATTGCAAATCGAACGCGACGAGGACCATCAGCGCGGGAAAGCCCCAGTCATCCCAGAAGCGTTCCGCTTTGAAGCCCAGCACCCACCCCAGACAAACAAGCCAAAATGCGGGATTGGCGGTAATGGGGCGCATATTGAGTTTGGCCATCTGGCGCATGACCACCAACGCCCCGAGGAGAACCAGCACAAACGGATTGCCAGCCGTCGGTTCCAATTCCCCGGCAAGCGTGCGCGACAGCCGGTTCATTCCCGTCACCCGGAACGCCAATTCAAGTGCCTGGCTGAGGTAAATCACCGGATGACCGGTAAATGCAGCTCCCAACAGGGTTCCGGCGATCCAAGCCAGGGCCAGAACCAATCCCCACCGATACTCGCGCGCGCAGAAAAATGCGGCGACCGGCAACGCCCAGAAATACCAGGCGCCATGAATAAAAACCGAGAGCGCAATCAATACCGTCAACCATGCCCCGGTCAACCACCCCGGAGGCGCGGTCCCGCGTGTGTGCCACATGAAAAGGAGGGTGACGAGGACGGTCATGGTGATCAGGTAGGGGCGTCCAAACATGGCGGTGCTCGCGAAGATTCCGACGGTGCTGAGGAGCAACAGCGTGGCCAGCCATGCTTCGGGCCGTTTCAACCAGGGCAAACCGGACCATCCGATCAATACAAACAACCCCACTACGGAAAACACCACCAAACTCTCGGCGTTCCAGCGGGTCCAAAGATGGATCTGCCGCAGCAGCAGTTCCCAACCAAAATTGTGATCGATTTTATAGGCGTTTCCCAACACCAGAATCCCGGGCCATGACTTGCCGCTGACGGCCTTGGCCGCGTGTCGCAACGCGTCATCATGGGGCAGGTAGCCGCAACTCATCACCTTCATCGCGATCGCCGGAACGATCAGAATGACGATCAACCAGATCAAGAGTGGAACGTAACGCCCTAGCCCAGGCGCTTCGAAGTCTCTATCGTTTTCCGGCGGCATTATGATTGATGTAAAACCCTGCCCCTGGCGGGTGGATTTGAAACGACTTCCGAAGGCAGACTAGACACTTGCCCGGCAGGCGTCAATGCGACCGTTGGGGTGTTGCCATGCGCCGCCATCCCCAATCTCTGTCCTCCGACGCGCTCAACTCGGACCAGCCCGCCGGAACACGAAAAGATGGTTCAATCCCAATTGGAACCTATTGTGGCGTACCAATTCGAATTCCGGGCCGGAAAAAATCTCCGCCGTCCGCCGCGCATCGTATCCGTGATGCTCTTCGAGCGCCATCCCGTCGATAAGACGCAGCAACCTGAGCCAATGAAGAATGGCATCCACGCGACGCGAAGGGACGGTGATGATCAAGCGGCCTCCAGGCTTCAGGAAGGCGCAGCATCCGGCTTTCAAACCGGCATATTGCCCCTCAGGAAAGTGTTCCAGCACGGCTAACATCGTAATCGCATCAAAAGGTTCCACCGCCGGCACGTCTTTCGGAAACGAACCCGGAACCAGTCTCACCGCGCCTGCGGAACGGCCCGTGATCAAAGTTGGGTCAATGCCCAGTCCACCGCTGATCTGTGCTCCAAGTTGCTGGAAAAGGACACCGTCCCCACTGCCAACGTCCAGTACCGTTGCCCCCGGCGCAATGAATGGCCGCGCCTTGGCGATGCGCCATCGCTGCAGTAATCGATCAACCCAGGTCATGACGCGGTTCTCCGGATTCCCGTTCCGGCAATTTAGGCGGTCGCCGCGAAGAGGTCCGCAACCCCAGGATGCTCATGAAAAAACTCGAAAAAATCACCTGGATGCCCACCACGAGCAGCGTCACGGCCGGTATCAGGCGCCGCATGTTCTCGGCGTACGGCAAGACACCGTAGTGGACCTCTTTCCAGATCCACACGCCGCGCAACAGCAACCCGAAGCCAATCACCAAAATCAGCAGCCCCGCCCCCAATCCCTTCTCCAGCGTGAAAAACCTGAACGCATTCGAGAATTTCGGGTCTTGGGGCAGAAGGCCCTCGGCGATGGCAAACACTTTGGTGAATAACCCGAACGCCACCAGTTGACCGCCGATAATGACGGACATGCAGGCAATCGCCAGCGTGCCGGTGTCGAAAGCCACACTGCCAAGTTGAACCGGCGAAACCGCGAGCAACGTTCCGATGCCGGCGCCCGCCATCGCCAGCAAAAAGCCGGGCGCGAGAAACAGCCATCGCGGCGAGAAAATCAACATGAACCGCAAATGCCGCCAGCCGTCGCGCCAGGGTTTCAAATGCGGCGGCCGCGTTCGCCCGTCCGGGCGCAGCGTCACCGGCACTTCCCCGATCCGCAGCGACTTGAGCGTGGCTTCAATCACCATCTCGGACGCAAACTCCATCCCCGTCGTCTTCAGGTCCAGCTTCTCATAAGCGGCCCGGGTGAAACCGCGCAGGCCACAGTGAAAATCATGCGCCGGGCATTCGAAGAAAAGCCGGCCGATAAAGGAGAGCGCCGGATTGCCGATCCAACGGTTTTTCCAGGGCATGGCGTTGGGTGAAATCGTCCCGCCATGCGCCGGCAGCCGGCAGCCCATCACCAGCTCGCAGCCATCCCGGAATTTCTGCACGAAACCTTCGATCTGCGAAAAATCATAGCTCCCGTCGGCGTCGCCCATGATGATCCAATCGCCGCGCGCCGCTGCGATGCCCCCGCGCAAGGCATTGCCATACCCTGGCTCCTTCACGTGGACCACCCGCGCCCCGGACTGCGTCGCGATTTCAACCGAGCCGTCGCGGCTGCCATTGTCGGCAATCAGAATCTCTCCTTCCACCTTGGCTCGCTGCAGACCCTGGCGCGCCTGGTCGATGCAAGCGGACAGCGTTTCCGCCTCGTTCAGGCAAGGCATCAAAATGGTCAGTTGCATTCGTCCGATACTCCAGGGCAGAACTATGAGAATGGCGGGAGCGGCGGGGCTCGAACCCGTAACCTCTGCCGTGACAGGGCAGC
>CAZFOA010000088.1:0-13705 GCA_964520205.1 uncultured Verrucomicrobiota bacterium
CACTGCGCCGCGTGAGGGCACGCGGCCTACAGCGACGAAAATGGCGCGGAGTGCAATTCGGGGCGATCGCTTGAGCGGGGGATGGTTTACAAGGCGATACGATCGAGTAAGCTTTTGACATCATTAAATCCCGGAGTTGAAGCTATGTCTTTCATCCTGGCATTGGATCAAGGCACGACCAGTTCCCGCGCCATCCTCTTTGATCACACGGGGGCCATTCACGCCGTCGCGCAAAAGGAAATTCAGCAACTCTTCCCGCAGCCCGGCTGGGTCGAGCATGACCCGCGCGAGATCTGGTCCAGCCAAATCGAAGTCGCCCGCGCTGTGCTGGTCCGTGCGAAGATCAAAGCCGGCGATGTCGCCGGCATCGGGATCGCGAATCAACGCGAGACCACCGTGATTTGGGATCGCCAAACCGGCGAGCCGATCCACAACGCCATCGTCTGGCAGGACCGCCGGACGGCCAAATTTTGCGACGATCTCAAACGCGCCGGCCACGACAAATGGATTCAGCGCAAAACCGGGCTGATCATTGATGCCTATTTTTCCGGCAGCAAAATCCGCTGGCTGCTGGACCATGTGCCCGGCGCCCGCGACCGCGCGCAACGCGGGGAGCTGGCCTTCGGCACGATTGACACCTGGCTCCTTTGGAATCTGACCGGCGGCGCCCTCCACATCACCGATCCCGGCAACGCCTCGCGGACCTTGCTGTTCAACCTGCACACCGGCGGGTGGGATGATGAACTGCTCCGCGTGCTCGACGTGCCGCGCGAGTTGCTGCCCGAGGTCCGCGCTTCCAGCGAGGTTTACGGCGAAACTGCCCCGGCTGTTTTCGACGCACCGATCCGCGTCGGCGGCATCGCCGGCGACCAGCAGGCGGCGTTGTTTGGGCAGAACTGTTTCGCCCGGGGCATGGCCAAGAACACCTACGGAACCGGCTGTTTCATGCTGATGAACCTCGGGCGGCGGCCCGCGGCGTCGCGACATCAATTGCTCACCACGGTGGCTTGGAAGATCGATGGCCGGACCGAATACGCCCTCGAAGGCAGCGTTTTCATCGGCGGCGCGGTGGTCCAATGGCTGCGGGATGGACTGGGCCTGATCAAATCGGCGGCGGACATCGAACCCTTGGCTGCCAGCGTGCCGGACTGCGGCGGGGTTTATCTCGTCCCTGCGTTTGCCGGACTCGGCGCGCCGTACTGGGATCAATACGCGCGCGGCACGATCACCGGCCTGACGCGCGGCACCACGGCCGGCCATATCGCCCGGGCGGCTCTGGAGGGAATCGCGTTCCAGGTTGCGGACGTGCTTGAAGTCATGAAGAAAGATTCGCGCGTTGCGGTGAACGAATTGCGCGTGGACGGCGGCGCTTCCGCCAACAATCTGCTGCTGCAATTTCAGGCGGACCTGCTCCGCGTGCCGGTCGTCCGGCCCAAGGTGGTGGAGACGACTGCCCTCGGGGCGGCCTATCTGGCCGGTCTCGCGGTCGGTTTCTGGAAAGACCGCGGCGAAGTCCTGCAAGCCTGGCGGGCGGACCGCACATTCGAACCGCAATTGAGTGCGGACCAGGCGGCGCATCGCCGCAGCCGCTGGGCCGAAGCGCTGAACCGCGCGCGGGAGTGGGAGGAGCACACGAAGGTGAAGCCGGCTTCAATCATCAATGAGAAATGAATAATGTTCAATGATCATTGCTCATTAAGCATTGAACATTGGCCATTTCCAATTGATCAGCAAAACGCCTTTCCCAGCTCGATTCATCTGTGCAAGCTGAGGCACAAATGAACCGCGCAACCTTCCTGCAGCGAATTCTGGAGCGCCGCGAGGCCTGGGACCTGGCGGTGGTCGGCGGCGGCGCGACCGGCGTCGGCGTTGCCCTGGACGCCGCCGCGCGCGGCTACGGCGTCGTGCTGCTGGAACAGAGCGATTTTGGGAAAGGCACCTCGAGCCGCTCCACCAAACTCGTGCATGGCGGCGTGCGTTATCTCCAGCAGGGCAACCTGTCGCTCGTCATCGAAGCGCTGAAAGAGCGCGGCCTCCTGTTTAAGAACGCGCCCCACCTGGTGCACGATTTGCCGTTTGTGGTGCCCAACTACCAGTGGTGGGAAGCGCCGTTCTATGGCATCGGCCTCAAAGTGTACGACCTGCTCGCCGGCAAATACGGTTTTGGAAAGTCGGTTTTGCTCTCGCGCGAACAGGTGCTGCAGCGCATTCCCACGCTGGAACAGGACGGCTTGCGCGGCGGCGTTATGTATCACGACGGCCAGTTCGACGACAGCCGATTGCTCATCAACCTGGCGCAAACCGCCGCCGAACAGGGCGCTTGTTTGCTCAATTATGCCCGCGTGCTGCGTCTCGTGAAGAACGGAGACGGATCCATCGTCGGCCTTGAATTCCGGGACGACGAGACAGGCCGCGAACACAACTTTCCTGCCCGCTGCGTGATCAACGCGACCGGAGCGTTCTGCGATGAACTCCGGCGGCAGGACGATCCCGAAGCCGAACCCATGATCGCTCCCAGCCAGGGGGTGCATATTGTCCTCCACCACTCGTTCCTCCCGGGCAACACGGCGATCATGGTGCCGCACACGCGCGACGGCCGGGTCATGTTCGCCATCCCGTGGCACGGCCATGCGGTCGTGGGCACAACCGACACGCCGATCTCCGAGCCGAGCCTCGAACCGCGGCCGTTGGCGGGTGAAATTGAATTCATCCTCGAAACCGCGAGCGGCTACCTCGCGCGGCGGCCCACCCGCGCCGATATCCTGAGCGTCTTCACCGGCATTCGTCCGCTGGTCAAAAACGGCGGCAATTCAAACACGGCCACGCTGTCACGCGACCACACCATTATGATCTCAAAATCGGGCTTGCTGACCATTGCCGGCGGCAAGTGGACCACTTACCGGAGAATGGCCGAGGACTGTGTGGATCACGCCATCGTGCTCGCGCAGCTTGCAGAAAAACCGTGCCCGACGCGCAACCTCGCCATTCACGGCTCGACTCGGAAGTCAGGCAACGAAGGACCACTGGTGTATTATGGGTCCGATGCAACAGAGATCCACGAGCTCATGTGCGAGGAGCCGGAACTGGCCGGGAGATTGCATCCCGCGTTGCCCATCAACGGCGCGCAGGTCGTTTGGGCCGCCCGCCACGAAATGGCCCGCACGGTGGATGATGTTCTGGCCCGGCGGACCCGGGCGCTCTTCCTGAACGCCCGCGCCGCCATCACGATGGCCCCCGCTGTCGCCCGGCTCCTGGCGCGCGAATTGGGTCGGGACGAAGCCTGGCAGCAACGGCAAATTCGGGAATTCGACACGATTGCCGCCGGCTTTGTTGCGGGCACCTGACTCCCGGAAATCTCTCGCCCCTGCTCCAGGCCATCACTTGTCCGGAAAGATGCAAATTGAAACCGCAGATAGACGCGGATGAACCCAGATTTGCGGAGGAGAAACAAACTCCCGCAACCGTTCAAGTGGTCACTGTTCGGTGGACCGTTGAAAGACGGCCCGGACGGGCTTCCGATCTGTGTTCATCTGGACTGCTATCCGTAAGAATCCTCCTTGAGCGCGAGGATTTAGGCTGGAGTGCGCCCGTCCTCGGGCGCAGCGGCGTCTGCAGCCCGCGAACAGCGGATCATTCCAGAGCACTTCATCCACCCGTACCGCTGCAGCCGGGACGGCTGCACTCCTCCGCGCGGTCCGGCTCGGTTGCGGCTTCGCCGCGCTGTGTCCATCTGTGGTTTCCCTGCTCTTCAAATGAATGTCCCAACCAACCCAAGGATCAAAGCTGGAGGGGAACCGGCTTGCCGACTGTGTCGATGGCGACGTACACCACCTCGGCCTGGGTCACGCGCACGGCTTCATGCGGCGGTCGGGCGCGCTTCGCTTCCACCGTCACCCGGATGGTGATGGACGTGCGGCCGATCTTCACGGCCTCGGTGTAGAAGCTCACGAGGTCGCCGACGAAAACCGGGGCGATGAACTTGACTTCGTGCATGGCGGCGGTCACCAGCTTTTGGTCCGAATGCCGGTGCGCCTCCACCGCTCCCGCCAAATCGAGCGAGCTGAGAATCACGCCGCCGAAAATTGTGCCGAGGTAATTGGCGTCGCGCGGCATCATGACGACGCGAATGGCCGGCTGGAGGCCGTCGGGATCAAAGTGGTCATGGGAACGGGTGACGTTTCGTCCCCGCCGAGGTGACGAGGCGGATACTCCGTTACGGGGCGAAACTCCGTTCGTTTGTTCCGATTCGTGGTCCGCCTCCTCACGTCGGCGGCTACGAGTTTTGGCCACCCGCTTAAGCATGCTTTGAATCTCCGTTCCTCGAAACAGAAGCATTTCCCGCCAACACTTGCTGGGCGACCTGGTAACCCGCGCGGTCCGCGTTGTGGCGGACGCCGCGGAATTTCTCGCCGATCCGCAGGCGCGAGGCCCGGCAGAAGTAATCCGCGAGGTGCCGTAACTCGGCCTGGTTGACGCCCGGCGAATCCGATTGGATCAATTGTTCCGCGCGCAAACACGTCGCGGTGATGGCGAACAACTCGGTGCCGATCTCCACGAACCGGCCGAGCAACAATTGTTCGCGCTCGAGTTTCGGACCTTTGCGCGCCATGGCGTGGAAGAGCGCGCGGGCGAGCCGGCGGCTGGTGCGCGCGGCGTAGCGCAGGTGGCGCTTCAACACTTGGCACCTGACACCCCGCACTTGGAACCACTGCAACGGCAGCCACTGTTTCGGATACCAGCGGGCATAGAACAGCGCGGCCCCGGCGGCGGCGCGGAGCCGTTGCGACAGGGGCAGTTTCGAATTGAGGACGGCGCCGCTCACTTTCAAGTGCGGATCGAGAGCCTCGCGGGCGATGAACAATCGCATGATTTCGCTCGAGCCTTCGAAAATGGTATTGATGCGGCTGTCGCGCAGGAACCGCTCCAGTGGAATCGGCGCTTCGCCGCGGCCCTTGAGCGAGGCGGCGGTTTCGTAACCGCGCCCGCCGCGGATTTGCACGGCGTCATTGACGATTTCCCAGGACTGTTCGCTGCCCCACATTTTGCACATGGCGGCTTCGAGCCGCACGTCGGCGTGCTTGTCGCGGTCCACCGCGGCGGCGGCGAGCAGGGTCATGGATTCCATCGCAAACGTGTTCGCGGCCATGCGGGCGATCTTGTCGGCGATGGCGGCATGTTTGCCGATGGGGGCGCCCCACTGTTTGCGTTCGCCGGCCCATTGGCGGGTGATTTCCAGGCAGCGTTTGGCCAAGCCGAGGCAGGCGGCGGGAAGGGTCAACCGTCCCGTGTTGAGAGTCGTCAGCGCCACGCGCAATCCCTTGCCCTCGGCCAGCAAAATATTCTCGCGCGGCACGCGGACATTGGTAAAGCGCATGACGCCGTTAAAAAGCGCCTTCAAGCCCATGAAACGGCAGCGGTATGCCACTTCGACGCCCGGCCAGTCCGTCTCGACGATGAACGCAGTAATCTGGTCCTTGGATTTGCCGGCGGAAATTTTCGGCGGAGTTTTCGCCATGACCACGATGACCCCGGCTTTGGTGCCGTTGGTGCACCAGAGCTTCTCTCCGTTGAGGATAAAACTTTTTCCATCCGGCGTCGGTTCGGCGTGCGTTTGCATCGTCGCCGGATCGGAACCGGCGCCCGTTTCGGTGAGGGCGAAGGCGGAGATTTCCCCGCGAGCGACCCGGGGCAGGTATTTGCGCTTCTGTTCGTCGGTGCCGAAGAGAATGAGCGGCTGCGGCACGCCGATGGACTGATGGGCGGAGAGCAACGCGGTAAGGTTGCCGCAGTAACCGCCCAGCAACATCGCGGCGCGGCAATAGTTGGTCTGCGAAAGACCCAGCCCGCCGTATTGGGGCGAAATCTTGATGCCGAACGCGCCCAGCTTGGCGAGTTCTTCGATCACCGGCGCCGGGATTTCACCGGTCCGGTCAATTTCATCGGGATCCACTTTGTCGCGCAGGAGCCTTTCCAGTTTTTGGAGGAACGCATCGCCCTGGTCGCGGTCTTCGGTGCTCTGAATCGGAAACGCGGAGGGAAGGTCGAACGAACCCATGAATAGGCCGCTGACGAAGGACGGTTTTTGTTCGGCCTCGCGGGCTGCTTCCGTCAGTTCGAGCGCGGCGCGCTGGCCGGTGGACATCTTCGAGGTGTCAATCAGCGAATCGGGTTCCTCGACCGGGGGACGGGGTGGGATCTGGGTGAGTGGAGGTTTTGTTTCAATCATAGGACCCTCACTGGTTGGGATAAAATTTCTTGCCACCGGCCGCCAGGGACCGCAGCAACGCGCAAGGTTTGAAATGCGCTGCGCCGGATTCCACCAGGCGATCCATCGCGCCGACGAGCGCCACGACACCAAAAGTATCAGCGTAGCGGAGCGGTCCGCCACGGAACGGAGCGAAGCCGGTGCCCATGATCATGGCGAAATCAACGTCCGCGGGATCTTTGACGACTTCTTCCTCGAGGCAACGCGCGGCTTCGTTGATCATCAGAAGAACCATGCGTTCCTGCAGGCTGGAAGCGTCCGTTTGAGGTTTCACGTTTTGCGTCTCGCGTTTTGGCGTCAATTCAACGTTCGGTTGCGGTTTCTTCCCCTTGGCGTGGAGATAAAAGCCGCGGCCGGATTTGCGGCCGAGCTGGCCGGCCTGGATCATTTTGCTCAAAATTTCGGGGACCGCCATGCGGTCGCTGTAGTTGGCGGCGAGCGTTTGCGCCACGTGCAATGCGACATCGATGCCCACTTCATCGAGCAGGAGCATGGGGCCCATCGGCATGCCGAAGTCGAGCATCACGGCGTCGAGGCTGGCGACGCTGGCGCCGGCCTCGAACAGGTTTCCGGCCTCGACGAGATAAGGCATGAGGATGCGGTTGACGAGGAAACCGGGGCTATCCTTGACGATCACGGGCAATTTGCCGATCTGCTGCACGAAGCGCAGCGCGCGTTGCAGGACTTCCGGCGAAGTCTGGCGGGCCGCGACGATTTCGACGAGTTGCATGCGGTGGACGGGGTTGAAGAAATGCAGGCCGAGCACGCGTTCGGGCCGGCGCGTGGCGGCGGCAAGTTCGGAAATGGGCAGCGCCGAAGTGTTGGTGGCCAGGAGAGTGTCGTCGCCGGCCAACTCGTCAAGCCGCTTGAATATTTTCTTTTTAAGTTCCAATTTCTCGACGGCGGCTTCGATCACCAAATCCACGTTTTGCAGCGGCACCTCGACCGGCGCCGGATAAATCCGGTCCATTCCCTGGCGGGCTTCGACGGAAGTGAAGACGTGGCGTTTGGCGCCGTCCTGGTAAATCCTGGCGATAGCGGCCATGCCTTTTGCCACCTGTTCGGAATCGAGGTCACGCAAAATCACCGGGCATTGCCGGGCGCTGAGCCACTGCGCGATGCCGGCGCCCATGACACCGGAGCCGATGACGGCGGCGCGGGTGACCGGCTTCGGCTCGGCCTGGTGGGGTGCGGAGCCGGCCAGGACTTGTTTCTTCGCCCGTTCCTGGAGGAAGAAGATACGGATCAGATTGCGGCACGCGTTGGTCTGCGCGAGTTCGAGAATGCCATTGCGTTCCAGCGCGAGTGATTCGGGGATGGATTTGGAAATGCCGCGGGTGATCACCTCGAGCGCTTTGAGCACGGCGGGGTAATGGCCGCGGGTCTTTTTGAGCAGCCGCGAACGCAGCCGGATGGCAATTGCGGCGCCCGCCAGCCGGTTATTCACGAGCCGGCGGCCGGGCCGGCGGGGCTTGCCGCGGCCAATCATTCGCGCGGCTGTTTCCACGAGGTATTCCGCGGGAACCAACTCATCCACCATCCCGCATTTCCAGGCGGGTTTGGCCGCGAGCGTCTTTCCAGCCAGGATAATATCCAAAGCCTTGGGCAACCCAATGAGTCGCGGCAGCCGCGTCGAACCGCCCCAGGCCGGCAGCAGGCCAAGCTGGGTCTCGGGCAACCCGATCTTTGTGACGCGGTCAGTCGAGGCGACCCGGTAATCGCAGGAGAGGCAGAGTTCGTAACCGCCACCCACAGCCGCGCCGTGAATGGCTGCCACGGTTGGGATGGGCAGCGCCGCCAAGCGATTCATCACGGCCTGACCCAGGTCGATCAGTCCGCGCACGTCTTCAGATGAAGCCGCTTCGCTCAGGGTTTTCAGATCGGCGCCGGCGATGAAAATGGAGGGTTTGGCGCTGGTGATGATCACGCCTTTGAGCTGGGGCGCCCCGGCGATGAAGTCGAGTTCCTCACCCAATTCCATGAGGGTGCGGCGGTCGAATATGTTCGCCGCGGAATCGGGACGGTCGAATGTGAGCATGCAGATCCCGTCGTCGCGAACCAATCGTTGAAGGGTGGGCCGAGGGGGCACCGCAACGGAGGCTGTTCTCGCGATGCCTGCGTCGCGGGGCGAAGGAGAAGAAGTTGCGCCGATCACGGGTCGGGAAGTGAGGGTTTCGATCATGGCGTTTTCAGTTCCTTTCCAGCCACAGTGCCGCACCCTGGCCGCCGCCGACGCAGAGGGTGATCAGCGCCCGTTTGGCCTTGCGGCGCTGCAGTTCCTTTAAACTGGTGAGGATGACTCGCGCGCCGGTTGCGCCGACCGGATGGCCCAGGGCAATGGCGCCGCCGTTCACATTGAGTTTTTCCGCCGGAATTTCACCCAAAGCCCGATCGCGACCCAGAAACCGGCGCGAAAATGAATCGGAGCGGATACATTTCAGCACGGCGAGCGTTTGCGCGGCAAACGCTTCGTTGAGTTCGACCAGGTCGGCGTCGGCAAGCTTCAGGCCGGTTTGCGCCTCGGCGCGAGCGATGGCAAATGCCGGGCCAAGCCCCATCCGCGAAGGGTCGCAACCGGCGTATGCGTAGCCGGCCAAAACGCCCAGCGGCGTGAACCCGAGTTGGGCCGCCCGCGACTCCGACATCACCAGGAGCGCCACGGCGCCATCCGTAATCTGGGAGGCATTGCCTGCGGTGACCGTGCCAGTCCGCCGGTCGAACGCCGGTTTCAGTTTCGCCAGGGCTTCGTGGGATTGGTTGCCGCGCGGGCCGTTGTCGTGGGTAACGGCAGCGGCCTTGAGCGGGAGGAAGGCAGGGCAGATTTCGGCGGCGTGTTTCGCGCGGGCGGCAACGGCGCGCCGGTGGGATTCGAGCGCGAATCCATCCTGCTCCTCGCGGGTGATCGCGAATTCGCGGGCGAGGACTTCGGCGGTTTCGCCCATGTTGAGGCCGCACACCGGGTCGCTCAAACCCAGCAGCAGTCCCACGCGCGGCTGGAAGTCTGACGGACGAAAGCGGCAGAGCGACTGCAACCGTTGGCCGAGGTTCCGGGCGCGGGCTAGTCGCCCGAACTTCTGCGCGGTGCTTTGTTTGAACAACAAGGGGATGTTCGACATGCTCTCGGCGCCGCCGACGATAAAGATCGAGCCTCGGCCGGCGGACAGCTTCTCCTGCGCCAGGGTTACTGCTTCGCAACCCGAGGCGCAGTTGCGCTGCACCGTGCTGGCGGGGACGGATTCCGGGATGCCGGCGCGCAACGCGATTACGCGGGCGACGTTGGCCGCGTCCATCGGTTGCGCCACGCAGCCGAAAATGACTTCGTCCACCAGCGCCGGATCCAGGCCCGTGTGGGTCAGCAAAGCATTGACGGCGATTCGGCCAAGTTCGTCCGCGCCAAGCGCGGCGAGTTCGGTGCCTGCCTTGCAGAACGGCGTGCGAATGCCATCCACGATGACCAGTCGATCGGTTTTCATGAGCTGATGCCTCCGTTCGCTACCAGGGTGGATTCGACTTCATGATGTTCTTCGCCACCGTTCGGGTGGTTTTCTTTTCGGGGCAGCGCGGCAGCGTCCACCCGCGGCAATGCGGGCCGGTGGTCCACCAGTTTTTGTTCCTTGATCAACCTGCCTACGCCCTGGAGCTGCTGGATTTCGTGGGTGTCGTGGAACACGATCCGGTTGGGATGGATTTCCAGGTGAGCGGCGCAACGCTCGCGGAGTTCGCGGGCCAGTTGTGCTTCGTCCGCGCCATTGAGCTTTTGCACGTGGAGGATGAGTTCATCCAGTTCCAGCGGGTCGTCGTTTGTCTTCCGCAACTCGACCTGCCAGGTGCCGACGTGCGGGGCGTCGTCCAGGACGTGCTCCAGTTCGTTGAAATCAACGAGGGTGCCTTTGATCTTGTCGAAATTCATCGGTTTGACCTCCGAGCTTCGGGAAATATTGCCCAGAAGCCGCGGCAGGGATCGTCCGCAATGCGGGCACGCTTCCCCAGTGATGCCGCCGTCCGTGTAGTCGCCGGTGCGATAGCGCAAGACCACGGTGCCGCGCGCGTCGAGCGGCGTAAACACCAACTCACCCGGTTGCCCGGCGGGGAGAACCTCGCCGGTCCCGGGATCAATGACCTCGATGATGCCGAGATCGGGGTAGAGATGATAGCCGCTGGAAGGCTGATCATGGGGAAAGGGACACTCGGACCAGGCCAGTTTGGCTTCCGTGAACCCGTAGGTGGCGAGCACATCCACGTTCCGGGCGCCCAACTCCAGCGCCAGGCCGCGCAGTTTCTGGCGCAAGCCGTCGCTGACCTTTTCACCGCCGAGCACAATCTGCCGCAGGTTTTCACAACGGACGCCCTCTTCGGCGGCCTGATGCAACAGGTGATAAACGAAGGTGGGGACGCCGATGAGGATGTCGGGTTTGAATTTGCGGAGGTTGCGGAGGGTGCCATCGGTGCCCATGGTCTTGCCACCCCCGGTGCTGAGGGTCAGGACGCCGCCGGTTGCCCCCGCGTAATGGGCAAGCCAGAACGCGAGATGCGGCGCGAACGGGAGGGTGTTCAACAACCGGTCCTCGGGTCTCGCGGCGCAAACTTGAACCAGCCGGCGGCCCGCTGTCTCGAGATGGAGGAGATCACGCCGGGTATAGAGAAACGGCGTGGGCTCCGCGCTGCGACCGGTGGTGAACGTCATGAAGATCGGGCGAAACTCGGATTCGAATGACTGCCTCACGAACTCGCGGCCGTGAACGAGGGCGCCCCAGATCGCGGCGGGACGACGGGCCAGCGCCTTGGGATCGGGAACCAGGATGAAGTCCTGAAAACGCTGGGGATGCGCCGCCGTGTTCAACAGGTCGGACTTGGTGGTAAACGGCAGCCGTCGCAGATCGTCGAGCGTGCGGAACGATTCCGCGTCAAGGCGCTGCTCACGAAACAGCTGGCGATAGTAGGCCGAGAAGGGCAGGACCACCGTGCGCAGATAGCGCCGCAGTTGTTCGGCCTGCAATTGGCGAACGGCCGTTTCAGACAGCCGCTGCCACCGGTTCTGGAGCAGATTGCTGCTCATGGTTCATTTCCTTTCCGGCCACCAACGATTTGATCTCCTCGAGCTGCCGCTCGGCCGCCTGCCGGCCCAGCGCGATGAACTTTCCCGGGTTGCGGTAATCGACCCAGCGGTCGTCGTAAATATCCGGCCGCACCACCAGGTCGGCTTGCTGGCACGACGCTTCGGCCATGCGAATCTGAGCGCCATGAACGCTGCGCATGAGAATTTCCAGCAGATTGCCGCGCGCGAAATAGTTCACATGCTGATCCAGCGGAAGAATTTTGCGAAACAGCTTGCGCGGGTTTGCTCCATTGCGACGCGCCAACTCCAGCTCCTGCTGAATGCCGGAACGAATCCGATCGGGCGTCGGAATCACATTTACGGCAATGACATGGGCCACTCCCATTTCCCGCAACACGTCCACCGGCAACGGGTCCACGATCCCGCCATCCGTGTAAACCTCGCCGTCAATCGTGATCGGAACGCAAATGCCCGGCACCGCGATGCTGGCATGCACGGCGGCGGCGACTTCGCCGCTGGAGAAAACCACGCGTTCCAGGGTCGCCAGATTGGCGGCAACGACGCGCAGGGGCCGCGCCAGGTCGGCAAAGCTCGATTCGCCAATCGTCCGCATCAGGCGCTTCTTCACCGCGATACCGCGCAAGAATCCCCGCCGCGGCGGGAACGCGGGATCAATCAGACTCCAGAGCGCCCAGCGCCGCTCCAATTCCCGTGAAAGCCTTTCCAGTTCGCCACCGTCGCACCCGTGCGCCCAAAGCGCGCCCACGTATGCGCCCATGCTCGCCCCGGCCACCACGTCCACCTCAATGCCGTTCTCTTCCAAAACCTGGATCACCCCGACGTGCGCGAATCCTTTGGCCGCGCCGGACGACAGCGCCAGCCCCAGCAACCGGCCGCCGACTTCCCGGGCCATGCGGCGGACATCAGCCTGAAACAAACCCGGCGTGCCGGTTGGGAAACCGGGCTTCGTTTCATCGCCGCAGAATGGTGTGTCATGCACAAACCAATGCACCGGAATCCCCGCCCGTTGGGCAAGCAAGTCGAAGCCATCAGACGATTCACCCGCCGCCAGGCACCCGATGGGTTTGACGTGGACGCCGCCGCCGGGGCAGCGTGCCCGGGCTTCTCGCATGACGGGGGTGAGGCGGCGAACGTTTTCCGCTGTGGCCGTTGCGAACAGATAGGCCGCGCTCGAACGCAGCAGCAATTCCGTGAGCCAGGGGGCAGGGCTCGCGCCGGCGTGCGCTTCGATCAACACGTACCGGAAGTGGCGGCTCAATTGATCCACCAGCGAGGCGATGCCTGCGGGAGTGGGCGGGTCGCTCCGGACGCCCAAAGTGATGAAGTGGAATCCTGCTTCGGTCTGGCGCACCTCGGCTGGCATGTGAAACTCCCCGTTGAGGAACGGTTCGGATCGTGCGCCATTGCCTGCCCGGTTTTCGTCAGCCAGCGGTTCCAACCGGACGAGCACGACGCTGGCTTTTGTTTCGACGCATAAGGACCGGGCCAATTGTTCGCTGATGAGGTCTGCGGAGATCTGATCCGACAAAAACGCCAGGGTGACGACTTGATGTGGAAGTGTTTTTTGACCGACCTCGATGGGGAGGAGTGTTTCTCCGTTTGCCCTTGCTGACCGTCCAAAACTCATTCTAACGCATGCGAACCTAACGTGAACTTAAGCCAGGAAACCCCGCATCACAATTGGGACAAGTTCGGATTATGCCTCCGGTAAACTCTTGTAATGCCATCCGAGGGATTCCCTGGTCTAAATCCAAGCATAATGTATTCGATTGGGTGTCCATGACTCGGCGTGTCTTTTCATATTTTCGAGAGAGCACTTGCGGTGCCAGTAAAATGCGATGCATCAAATGGTTGCATTGAATGCGTCCAGCGTTGTCGAGCCGGGAACCATCGGAGTCCGCCAAACTTCATTTCCGGGTTGTCTCCGTCTCCGCAAGCAGCATGTTCGAAATTCAACATCACTTGTACGACGCTCCGAGCGCCTCTTTTATTCGATTTACGAATAGATCGCTTTAGAATTGTTCCTGCTGGGTGACGGGTTTTCAGGAATCCCTGGCAGAAGCGACGATCGCTGACTTAGGCAACGATGCAGTAGAAAAAACTCTTAAACACGGATGGACACGGATTCGGAAAAGAGTTCAGCCGGACAAACCGGCTCACCCATCAGTGAGGCTTTTCGGGTCCGCAGATCAGCACTTTTAACCAGTCTTTATCCGCACAACAACGATGCAAGTTCGCGCAACAGCGACTAAGACTTTGCGATTTCCTTTGCGCAGGCGCGCGGCGTTCACGCCGCTTCAGTACCGCTGGTTGCAGGATGTTCGGACGCGGAAGCGGCGTGAACGCCGCGCTCCTTGCGGTTG
>CAZFOA010000089.1:0-13548 GCA_964520205.1 uncultured Verrucomicrobiota bacterium
TGAGGTCGCCGACGGTGACGTTCTTGTCCACGTAAAGCCCCTCGATCTGGTGGAACGTGGGATTGTGCGTGGCGTCGGCGTTGTCGCGGCGATAAACGCGGCCCGGCACGATGATGCGCACGGGCGGAGGCTGCGATTTCATCACGCGGATTTGAACGGAGGAGGTGTGGGTGCGGAGCAGAAGTGACTGACGTCCGCCCTCGACCCGGCCCTCTCCCCCGGCAGAGGGAGCGCTGTTCGCCGCGCTGGCAGCCAGATAGAACGTATCCTGGGTGTCGCGCGCCGGGTGGTCGGCGGGGGTGTTGAGCGCGTCGAAGCAGTGGTATTCGTCCTCGATTTCCGGGCCGTCGGCGACGACGAAGCCGATCTTGCGGAAGCTGCGGACGATGTCCTCGGTCACCTGCGTGAGCGGATGCAGCTTGCCCAGAGTTCGCCGGCGGCCGGGCAGGGTGAAATCGGCCGGTTCCTGGGGCAACGCGGCTTTGAGTTCGAGTTCGCCGCGGCGTTCGGCGAGCGCGGCTTCAAGTTCGAGCTTGGCGGCGTTGACGGCTTTGCCGGCGGCGGGTTTCTCCTCCTTGGGCAGCGCGCCAAGCTGTTTCATCAGCGCGGTGAACCTGCCGTGCGCGCCAATCCAGGCGCCCTTGATTTGATCGAGCGCGGCGAGGTCGGGCGCGGCTTTCAGTTCGGCCAGGGCCGCTTGCTTCAGCGGTTCAATTTCGTCGAGGAGTCCGGGCATAAGTTTTCCGAAGTTTAACCGCAAAGAACGCAAAGAACACAAAGAAAAAAACAGGGGAACATCCAACAGCGAACAGCCAACGCCCGGCATCCAATGGATAAGACGCAACTGCGTTGGACGGTTTCATGCCGGAAAGCAAAACGGGCGGCCATTGCTGGTCGCCCGTTTTCCTGAATTCAAATTGAATACTTGAGATTTGAAAGGGATCAGGCTTTGGCGCCTTTGGCCTTGAGCGCGTTCCGGGCGAGTTGAATCAGTTCGCTGAACGCGGCGGTGTCGGTCGCGGCGATGTCCGCGAGGACTTTTCGGTCGAGAGCGCATTTGGCAGCCTTCAGGCCTTCGATAAAGCGGCTGTAGGTCATGCCGGCGGCGCGCGTGGCGGCATTGATGCGGACCTGCCAGAGATAACGGAACGTGCGCTTCTTGCGGCGGCGATCCCGATAGGCGTACTGGCGGCCGTGATCCACGGCGTCGGACGCGTAGCGATAAAGTTTCGAGCGGCGCATCCGATAGCCCTTGGCGGCTGTAATCATCCGGGCGCGGCGTTTTCGGGAGGCTGGGGCGTTGGTAACTCGCATGGTTCGTTAAATCGTTAAACGGTTAAATCGGCTGCTTCAGCGGCTGAACGGGAGGTTTTGTTTGATGCGATACACGTCCGTCGGATGCACGGTGATGGTGCCACGGAGCGCGCGACGGCGCTTGGGAACTTTGGTCTCCGCCAGGTGGCGACGGCCGGCGCGCGAGCGCAGGACCTTTCCGCTTGCCGTGATCTTGAAACGTTTGGCCACGGACTTCTTGGTTTTAATGCCTTTGGGTCGTCGCATAAATCAATCATTCTTCCATCGAAAAGAGCGCGCAATATAGGTCCCCGGGAAACTGGAATCAAGCGGTATTTTGCAGGGCGAACGGCGAATCGACATTTAGAGGGTCTCGCCGCGGACGAGTTGCCAATAGGCGAGACGAATCGTCTCAATCAGGGGTGATGGCTGCAAACCCCGGCCATCCAGCGACTGCGCCGGAACCACTCCCCAGGAGCTGAGCGACAGAAAAACCCCCTGCGCTTGCTTCAGCTCTTCCGGTTTTGCGTTGATTTCCAGGCACTTCAGGCCCAGCGAGCGGCAGATTTCCAGAACCACCGCCCGCGTTACGCCGGCCAGAATGCCGCTCGTCAGCGGCGGCGTGCAAACGGCCTCACTCGCGATCCAAAACAAATTGCTGCTCGTCGCCTCGACCACGAAGCCGTCGGTGTTCAACAACAGCGCTTCGTCGGCGCCGGCGGCATCGGCCTCGGCGCGCGCGAGGATTTGCGGAAGTTTGTTGCAGGTCTTGAATTGGGCGAGCGATTCGCCGGCGGGAAGGCGAAACGAGGACGTGATCAGTCGCCATCCCGGCGGACACTCCGCGTTCGGAACCCCGGCCTCCCGATCGACGCCCGCCACACCGCTCTCCGAATGGGCCGAGCCGGAGTTCGGCGCTCCAGGCAAAGGATGCAACGTCATCGCCAGCGTCGGACGATCGGCGCCCTGCGGCGAATAACCGCGCGCACCGACACCGCGCGAAAGAGTCAACCGCAGCAGCGAATCGGGCAATTGGTTTTCGGAAATGAGTTGCTCCGCATAGCCGCGCAAGGCATCCGCCGGGAAGGGGATTTTCATTCCTAAAAATCCAGCCCCGCGCCTGAACCGTTCCCAGTGTTGCGCCCAACGAAACGGCTTGCCGCCAAACACGCGCAACGTTTCAAACAACCCGTCGCCGTAAAGAAAGCCGCGGTCGAACACGGACACGACCGCCTGTTCTTCGGTCACGAACCGTCCGTTCAGGAAGACAAGCATGTCTCATTTTACCGCAGACACGCGGAGACACAGAGAAAAAACGGCCCGCCCTGCCTTTGCGCCTTCGCGTCTTTGCGCCTTCGCGTTCATACCGGAAAGATCAAGGCAGGGGAATGATTGGCAGAGGAATGGTACCGGGGCGTTGCCCAACAAAACCATTCCCCTGCCGTTCATTCCTCTGCCAATTGCCGGGTTTTCATGGCTGCAGCGGCTTCTGGTGCAGCCGCGCATGGGCAGCCGCGATGAAACCTTTGAACAGCGGATGCGGCTGGTGCGGTTTGCTGTGGAATTCCGGATGAAACTGGCTGGCGATGAAAAACGGGTGCTTCGGCAGCTCGATGATTTCCACCAGCTTGCCGTCAGGCGTGAAACCGCTGAAGACAAACTCCGCCTTTTCGAAGCGCTCGCGATAGGCATTGTTGAATTCGTAGCGGTGCCGGTGGCGTTCCTTGACGACAAACGCGCCGTAAAGATGGGCGGTCTTCGTGCCCATGACCAATTGGCAGGGCTGCGCCCCCAGCCGCATCGTGCCGCCTTTCTTGGTCACTTTCGTTTGTTCGTCCAGCATCGCGATGACGGGATGAGGCGTGTTGGGATCAAATTCAGTCGAATGGGCCTTGGCCAGTTTCAGGACGTTTCGCGCAAATTCGATTGTGGCGATCTGCATTCCCAGGCACAGCCCGAGATACGGCACGTTGTTTTCGCGCGCAAACTGCGCGGCCTTGATCTTGCCTTCGATGCCGCGCTCGCCGAATCCGCCGGGGACCAGAATGCCGCCCAATCCCTTCAAAATCTTCTCCGCCCCTTCGCGCTCGATGTGTTCGGCGTCCACCTTCACGATTTCCACGCCGCAATCATTGGCGATGCCGCCGTGCATGATGGCTTCATACACCGATTTATAGGCGTCCTGCAGTTCGATGTATTTGCCGACGACGCCGATGCGGACGCGGTGCTGGGGGGCGATCAGTTTGCGGATGATCTCCTGCCAATGCGTCATGTTGGCGAGGGGGGTGTCGAGGTGCAGGAGCTGGCAAATGAGATCGTCGAGCCGCTCGCGTTGCAGCATCAATGGCACTTCATATATGCTGTGATCCACGTCCTTCTCCTCGATCACCGCGTCGAACGGCACGTTGCAGAACATCGAAATCTTCTGGCGCAACTCTTTGTCGAGCGGCCGTTCGGTGCGGCAAACCAGGATATGGGGCGCGATCCCGATTTCGCGGAGTTTGGCGACGGATTGCTGGGTCGGCTTGGTCTTCAGTTCACCGGCGGCCTTGATGAACGGGACGTAGGTGACGTGCATGAACACGACGTTGCCCGTGCCGGCTTCGAGCGCGAATTCGCGGATGGCTTCCAGGAACGGCAGACCTTCGATGTCGCCGGTGGTGCCGCCGATTTCGGTGATGATCACGTCGGCTTTGCTTTGCTCGGCCAGCACGTGGATGCGCTTTTGGATTTCATCGGTGACGTGAGGAATGACCTGGACGGTTTTGCCGAGATATTTGCCCTCGCGCTCGTTGTTGAGGACGGTTTGGTACACCTGTCCGCTGGTCAGGTTGTTCAGCCGGGTCAATTTGACATTGGTGAACCGCTCGTAATGGCCGAGATCGAGGTCCGTCTCGGCGCCGTCGTCGAGCACATAAACCTCGCCGTGCTGGTAGGGGTTCATGGTGCCCGGATCCACGTTGAGATACGGGTCGAATTTCTGGAGCACGACTTTAAGTCCGCGGTTTTCGAGCAGCGTGCCGAGGGCGGCCGCAGTCAAGCCTTTGCCGAGGGAACTCACCACGCCGCCGGTTACAAAGATGTATTTCATCGCAAAATTTAATCGCAAAAAACGCAGAGGCCACCAAGAATCAAAACCAATCCCCTGCGCTCTTTGCGTTCCTTGCGGTTGTTTTCAAGAGCACAGCAGGCGCTCCACCCGCGCCACGTCTTCCGGCGTGTCCACGCCCACGCTGTCGTAATCCACCTTTACGACCGCGATCTGGATGCCGTTTTCCAGCGCGCGCAACTGCTCCAGTTTCTCCGCGGCTTCCAGCGGTGAAACCGGAAACGTCACCAGCCGCAACAGTGTTTCCCGCCGGTATCCGTAAATGCCCAGGTGCTTCAAAAAAGGAAACGCCGCCAACTGTTCGCTCGCCGAACCACTGGCGGCCTCGCGGAGATACGGAATCGTGCGCCGGGAAAAATATAACGCCCGACCGGCGGCGTTGACAACGACTTTCACCACATTCGGATTCTCCCATTCGGCCGGGTTTCGCATCCGTGTGGCGGCGGTGGACATTTCGTTGCCGGCCAGAGCATCGGCAACGGCGTCGATCACCGCGGGATCGATCAGCGGTTCGTCGCCCTGGATGTTCACCACGGCATCGCACGGGCAGCGCGCGGCGGCCTCCGCGATGCGATCCGATCCGCTGGGATGCTCCGCCCGGGTCATCTCGACCCGGCAAAATTGTCTGGCTGCATCCGCGATCCGCGCGTCGTCCGTGGCCACGATCACTTCCGAGAGCGACCGGGCCTTTTTGCAGCATTCAACGACGTGCTGAATCAGCGGTTTGCCGGCGATGAGCGCCAGCGGTTTGCCCGGGAACCGGGTGGATGCGTAGCGGGCCGGGATGATGCCCAGAATTTTCATGATGCGCTGTGATTCAATATCCAATCCGCCGCCGCCGGCAAGTCGTCCACCACGATCGCGGAATCCAGTTTCCCGGGTGCGGCGCGCTCGAGTTCCGCGCCGTAGCCGGTGCGGACGAGAATAGACTTCTTCACCCCGGCATTCCAGCCGCATTCCAGATCCGTCAGCTTGTCGCCGATCAGATAACTTTGGGTGAGGTCAACGCCGAATTGATCGCGGGCGTCGAACAGAAACTGCGGCGAGGGTTTGCGGCCGCGGCTCGGCTGGTCCGGCGCTTCGGGCGCGCGGTAAATGTTGTCGAAGCGCGCGCCGTCCCGCGCCAATTCGCGGCAGATATGCGCGTCAACCTTTTCCACGTCGGCCAGCGTGAAAAAACCCCGCCCGACACCGGACTGATTGGAAACGATGAACAGCTTGAAGCCGGCGGTCCGAAGCCGTTTCAACGCCGCGCCGGCGCCGGAGAAAATTTTCACCTCCTCCACGTGGTGAAGGTAGTTTTTTTCCGCAACAATCGTCCCGTCGCGGTCGAGGAACACGGCCCGATCCATATTCCGGGGATTCTCCGGAAAGATCGGGGGAATTAAAGCAAAATTCAGCCGGTTCCGAGCGCCAAAAGGGTCAGTTTGGTGGGGCGAGGCTACGGACGAGCCGCCTTCGCTACGCTTCGGCGCGCCAGGGCCGGCTCGCGCCTTCGCGGCGACGAAGCCGCTTCGGCGACGCAGGCGCGAGGACGGCTCGCCCCACCGAAGAAACAAACTGACCCACTGCCGCCAAAAAAAAGGGACGGCCCGAAAGCCGTCCCTGGTTCCGGCCGTGGCGGTCACTCTCAGTTGGATTTCAGCCGGAAATACTGTTGCGGCTCGGCAATCGGATTGGTGTATGGGCTGGCCGCTCCGATGACATTCGTATAGGGGCCGGTGGCCGATGGCGCCGCCTGCAACGCAAACGAAGCATTGCTCCAGGTCAAAACCGCGTTGCCGCCGGCCCATTGAATGTTGACTGGGATCGGGGTGAGGGTTCCCGAGGCGCTGTAACGCAGTTTGAAGTTGTCGATTCCGACTGTATCGCAGCGGTTGCTGCCCACGCTGGCATCCAGCGCCACAATACGAATCCACACATTCCGATCCAGGTTGTCCAAAGCACTGCCGAAGTTGAATGTTTTGGTGGTGGCGATGAACTCACCCGGGTCGGCATAGGTCCCGAGAACACTGAAACTCGCCGGCGCGTCGCCGATGGCGTAATCAATGGTCCAGGCCGTTGAACGGTTGGTTTGTTCATACAACAGGTTGCAGTCGAGGCTGAGTTGAAAGTTTGCGAAGCCCAGCGTATTGCGAAGTTGGACGACGAAAGCGGCTCCGGGATCGCCGAACGTTGTGGTCTGGCGCATGGCGAGACAGCGGTTGGAGCAATTTCCCTGAATGGTGGTGCTCTCTCCGCCGACAAAATTCGTGCCGCCGTTGCTCACGGTGGAGGCGTAATTGGCAAACTGGCCGGTCTGGGTTCCCCAACTTGTGTTATTGGTGGTGAAGCCGGTGGCCGTCCCCAAACGGGTCGCGCTGGCATTGGTTCGCACCGACCATCCGGGCGGCAATCCCGAGGCGATCGCGTCAAAGGTTTCGGTGTAACTCGTGCCCGTGAGCGTGACTTGAGCCGGACTGATGTGGGTCAATGCGACAACGATTAACGTCAGAGAGAACAGTGTTGCGGATGCTTTCATGGATTTGATTGGTTTTGAATGGTTTGCAGGACTGGAAGAAATTCCGAAGACGCCCGGGCCGGCCGCTGTGCAGGCAAGTTTCACGCTCCGATGGCAACGCCACACCGTACCGCGCGAGGGCGCGCGGCGTACGAAGATGAGATCCCCGCCCCTGTAGGCCAGGTCCCCTGACCTGGCGGTTAGGGAATGAAGCGTTCGGGCTCGGCAGGGTGGCTGGCAGGAGGAAAAAATGACTGCGACGCGGTTGTCCGCGTTTAGCCAACGCCCCGATGACAATAGTCATCACCCGTTTCATGCTGATGAGGAGAAACCCCAGGAACCCAAGAAGCTCGAACGGACGCTTGCCTATCCCGTCTCCGCCCTTCAGAAATCAAAACCCAAACGGACTGTAAAGAAGTTTTTCTAAAAATTACTCACAGCACCATCAGATGACTGAAAGCTAGAGACCGTTCAGCGCGTCGATCAACAGGCGCAATCGCCCGTAATCGCGCCGGTTGAAACCGAAGGCGATACGATGCAATTCGAGGTGGTCATCGTCCTCGACTTCCTCAGGCGTCGGTTTGATGCACTTGACGGGTGGACCGGTGATGATGTCGGCGAAGTCTTCGTTTATGGCCTGGATGGCGGTATCGGCCGGTGCGTGCTTGAGCCGGATGACGAAAAGTTCTTTGACAAAGCGGGTGGAGTGAAAATTGCGATAGAACCGGGTGATGATTTTTACCGCCGCGTCGGCTTCGTCCGTGATCTGATAGAGGTTCAGGTCGTCGGGTGAGATCAACTGGTCGCGCAGGAGGTGTTCGCGCACGTGTTTGTCCCAGGTTTTCCAAAAGGTGCCCCCGGGCCGGTCCACCAGCACCAGCGGCATCAACTGGCTCTTGCCGGTCTGCATCAGCGTGAGCGCTTCGTAACCTTCATCCATCGTCCCGAAACCGCCGGGAAAGAGCACGATGGCGTCGGAATGCCGGATGAAAATGAGTTTGCGGGTGAAGAAGTATTTGAACGTCACGAGCTTTTTGTCCTCGCGAATCACCGGGTTGGCGTTTTGTTCCCATGGCAGGCGGATGTTGGCGCCGAAACTTTTCTCCGGGCCGGCGCCTTCGTGTCCCGCGTGCATGATGCCGCCGCCCGCGCCGGTGATGACCATGAAACCGGCTTCGGTGATTTTGCGGCCGAACTCAAGGGCCTGCTGATACTCCATCCGGGTGGATTGCGTCCGGGCGGAGCCAAACATGGTGACCTTCCGGACGCTGGCGTAGGGGGCGAACAGTTTGAACGCATAGCGGAGCTCGCGGGTGGCGGTTTGAATCACCCTCACGTCGCCGCTGTCCTCGACATCGGTGAGAATCTTCAGCGCGTTCTCGATGATGTCGGCCACACTTTCCTGGTTGAATCCCCCGCCCTTGTAATCGATGAGTTCCTGGATGTGCCGGCGCAACTTCGGATCCGCCGGCGCCTTTTCTGGTTTGGTCATGCCCGGGAAATTACCTTGGGCCGCGGGAAATGCAACCGCTTCAGGCGAACGGCGGCGTCTCAATTTGATCGGAGCGCGGAGCATCGCTCCGCCCGGATTCGGACCGGAGACCGGCGGAGCAAGGCTCCGCGCTGCTTGGCCGGAACAATTCACCCAAAAATTCAGCGGGGCGGCCGCGAATTGGTCTTGTGCAATTCTTAAATGCCGTTTCAATGTTGCCCATGCGAAACCCGATCATCGCCGCGCTGGATGTATCGACCCCCGAGGCCGCGTTGGAATTGGCCAAAAAAATCGCGCCGGCAGTTGGCGGCTTCAAAATCGGCAGCGAGCTCTTCACCAGCGCCGGGCCCGACGTGGTGCGCCGCATTCGCGGGATGGGAACGGCTGTGTTTCTCGATCTGAAGTTCCACGACATTCCCAACACCGTGGCCCGGTCGGTGGCGGCGGCGGTAAAACTCGACATCCAGATGCTCACCGTCCATGCCAGCGGCGGCGTGGAGATGCTCAAAGCGGCCGAAAAAGCCGCCCAGGAAGGCGGGTGGGAACTGGGCCACGCCCCGCCGCTGGTGCTCGCCGTGACCATTTTGACCAGCCTCGACAGCAACGCGCTGAGTGAAATCGGTTTCGATCCCAACGTGGCCCGCCAGACGCGACGCCTGGCCAACATGGCCAACAAAGCGGGACTGCGCGGCATGGTCTGTTCGCCGCTCGAAGTGGCCGAACTCAAGCAAATGCTTCCGGCCAGCATCCAATTGATCACGCCCGGCGTTCGCGTCGGCTCCAGCCCCGCCGACGATCAGAAACGCACGCTCAGCGCGCGTGAAGCCATCGACGCGGGAGCGACCTGGCTGGTGATCGGCCGGCCGATTTACGCCGCACCCGATCCGCGCGCGGCTGCGGAAGCGATTTGGTCCACGTTGAATTCCTGAGATTTGAAGCATGAGCGCAAAGCCCCTCACCGTCGTGGCCACATTCCAGGCGCGTCCCGGGAAAGAAGCTGAATTGCGCGCCGCCCTGATCGGATTGCTGGAGCCCACGCGCAAAGAGGCCGGCTGCCTGAATTACGATCTGCATCAGTCGCCGAAAGATCCGGCGAAGTTTCTCTTTCACGAAAACTGGGCAAACCAGACGGCCCTCGATGCGCACATGCAAAGCCCGCAGATCAAGGCGCTCTTGCCGCGCGTGGATGAGCTTTGCCCCAAATTTCCGCAGATCACGGTTTGGGAACGGATGGGCTGATCCGGGCGCGATCCAGGTCAGGTGTTACTTCACCCCAGCGCCGGTGATCTCGTTCAATAACCGGAAAAACCCTTTCTTGCGGTCGGTGTTGATCCCCCAGTTCACCGGCGGCGACTGGTAGCCGTCCGCATAGTTGTTGGTGCCCTGATCGTAATATCCCCAGGAGCAATATTCGCCGATGGCGGCGGTGAAATTGTTTTCCGGCTGGTCGAAGTGGTAATGGTCGTCCTCGTTGAAAAGAATCGGCTTGGGCGTGTAACCCGGCACCGCGCGCGTCCGGCGGACCATGGCGGCAATCTTCTTCGGGTCCGGAGTGCTGTTGCCGTGAATCAGCAGAAAATCAGCGGTGCGCACCACGTTCTCCTTGGGAATGGCGCCCCCGCCGTAAGACGTGCCGACCAGCAATCGCCGCCCGCCGCGGGTGGCGCGTTGCACGCGCTGGATCAGTTCGTGGACGCGCGCCGGCTTGAGGATTGCGTGGTCGTAACTCATGTCGCACTCGTTGTTGACCTCGACCAACACGTTGCGCCAGCCGCGGCCGAGCAGCCAGCGGGTGGCGTTGTCGGTGGCGCGCAGCACCGCCGCGTCGTCCTGCAGCCGTTCGTCCTGTCCAAAGTAGAAGAAGCCGACGATTGCGACCATGCCGAGTTCATCGGCACGGTTCAGTATGCGTTCCAGGCGCGCCAGGTAATCCGCGCGGAGCGAGCCGTCGGCTTCGAACGCCGAGTTGTGCCACGGCTGCGAGTTCGCGCCGTTCACCGGCATGCCGCCCTGCAGATTGATCGTGAACGCAAGCAGGCCCTGCCGCCGCCACTCCGGCATCGCAGCCAGGAATTCGCGCGTGTTGCGCTCCGCGTCCCATTTGCCGGTGTCGGGATACGCCCAGCGCGAAACCGTGTTGGTGTTGCGGTCGTCGAAGATGCCCTGGACGACGCGCGCGTTCAGAAGCAGGCCCTGGATTTTGTGCCCGTTCCACGTGCGCCCGGCGTACGTCGGTTTCCCGTTGAGAAAAAACTCGGGACCGACGATGGAAACCGTGGTGTGGCGGGGCGCGGATGACGGGTCTGCAGCCAGGGCGGGCAACCACAGGAAGCAGAGAAAACCGCAAAGGCGACGTTTCATGTTCCGATCGAGGAACGTAGCGGGCGGGTGGTCGCAAAACAATTGGAATTCGCGGGGCCGGCTCTCGATGAACCGTGGGGCGGAGCGTTTAACCCTTGAACTTCTTCGCGATGATGCTGGCGTTGTGGCCGCCAAAGCCGAACGAGTTGTTCACGATGGCGTTCACCGTCATTGGCCGCGCGGTATTGGGCACGTAATCCAAATCGCATTCCGGGTCGGGAACCTCGTAATTGATCGTCGGCGGGACGATGTCGGCGTGGATGGCTTTGACGCAGATGACCATTTCCACGGCGCCCGCGGCGCCGAGCATGTGGCCGGTGGCGCCCTTCGTGGAACTGACGGCGAGATGGCGCGCGTGATCGCCGAAAACGGTCTTGATGGCCTGGGTTTCGGCGATGTCGCCTTGCGGGGTGGAGGTGCCGTGGGCGTTGATGTAGGAAATGTCGGTTGGATTCAGCTCGGCGTTGCGCAGCGCCATCTTCATGCAGCGCGCCGCGCCTTCGCCGCCGGGCGACGGGGCGGTGAGATGATGCGCGTCGGCCGTATTGCCATAACCGGCCAATTCGGCGTAAATCCGCGCGCCGCGAGCCTTGGCGTGTTCCAGCTCCTCCAACACCAGCACGCCCGCCCCTTCGCCCATCACGAAGCCGTCACGGTCCCTGTCGAACGGCCGCGAGGCGCGCTTGGGGTCGTCATTGCGCGTGCTCATCGCTCTCATGGCGCAGAAGCCGCCGATGCCGATGGGCACAATGGTCGCCTCGGCGCCGCCGGCGAACATCACTTTGGCATCTCCCATTTTGATGGTGCGCCAGGCCTCGCCGAGAGCGTGATTGGCGGTGGCGCAGGCGGAACAAGTGGCAAAGTTCGGTCCGCGCAAATCGTAATACATCGAGACCAATCCCGACGCCATGTTTGAGATGAGCATCGGGATCATGAACGGCGAAAGCCGGTCCGGTCCCCGTTCCAGCAGCACCTTGAGCTGCTCGCTGGTCGTTCGCAGTCCGCCGATGCCGGAACCGAGGAACACCCCGACTTCGTCCCGGTTCACCTTGTTGAGATCCAGCCCGGAATCCTTAAGCGCCTGCCAGGCGGCGTGGATACCGAATTGTGAATAGCGGTCGGTGCGCCGTGCTTCTTTGGGTGTGGGGAATGCCGGACCCGGGTCGAAATTCTTCACCTCGGCGGCGATTTGCGTGGCAAATCCAGACGGGTCAAACGCGGTAATCCGGTCCACGCCGCACTCGCCGGCAAGCAGCTTTTTCCAGAACGGCTCTACGTCGGTGTCGAGGGGGGCGACAACACCGAGACCGGTGATCACCACCCTGCGATCTGTCCAGGTGCTGGGCATGAATTCAGGCGGCAACTCAAGCCCCCGCCGGCCGGGGATTCAAGCTGCGCGGGAAGTATTCAGCGGACCATCACTTCTGCTGGAGGTCTTCGATGTATTTGATGACGTCGCCGACGCTTTGGAGCTTCTCGGCCTGTTCGTCGGGGATTTCATGGCCGAATTCCTCTTCGAGCGCCATGACCAATTCGACGGTGTCGAGCGAGTCCGCCCCCAGGTCTTCGATGAACTTGGCCTCCGGCGTGACTTGGTCCGCATTCACGCCCAACTGCTCGACGATGATGTCTTTTACTCGCTGTTCAATTGTCTTTTCAGCCATGATTTACTCCGGTTCTTCGGTTCGTTTTGCTGTGTGTCTATGCCACGATTGCAAGGGCGTCAAGTCCCGAATCATTTTTTTTTCAGCCCGGCGCGGCTGCGGAAAAGCGGAACCCGCATCCCGCCCGAATATATGTGAAATGCCGATTCATTCCGACCTTGATCCCGCCCCCGGTTTCCAGTCCCAAACGCGCGCCGCAGGCCGCCGAATGAAGGAGGCAGCGGGGGCTTCCATCACATCACCATGCCGCCGTCCACCGCGAGGACCTGGCCGGTGATGTATCGCGCCTCCGGACTGGCGAGGAACAACGCGGCGTTGGCAATGTCCCCGGGCTGCCCGAAGAGACCGAGCGGGATTTGCTTGATCAACTCGGCCCGCATGGATTCATTCAACGCCGCCGTCATGTCGGTTTCCGTGAAGCCGGGCGCAATGGCGTTGACCGTAATGCCGCGAGACGCCACCTCCCGCGCCGTCGACTTGGTGAAGCCGATCAGCCCCGCCTTGCTCGCCGCATAATTGCACTGCCCGGCATTGCCAATCAGGCCGACCACGGACGCGATATTGATGATACGGCCGGACCGCTGCTTGATCATCGCGCGGCTGAATGCTTTGGTGACCAGGAATGCGCCCTTGAGATTTGTATCCAGCACCGTGTCCCAATCCGCTTCGCTCATGCGCATGAGCAATCCGTCGCGCGTGACCCCGGCGTTGTTGACCAGAATGTCCACTTTGCCGCAGTCCGTCAGGATTTTCTCCGCAACGGCGGCAACGGCGGCGGCGTCCGCCACGTCCAGCGCCTGCGCCCACGCCTTGCGGCCCAGCGCGCGAACCTCGACGGCAACCTTTTCGGAATTCTCCGCCGTGCGCGAGACGCAGACCACGTCCGCACCGGCGGCGGCGAATTTCAGGGCGATGGCGCGGCCGATTCCCCGGCCCGCGCCGGTGACCACGGCGATCTGATTTTCAAGTGGCGTCATGACGGTGATTGTTTAACCACGAATGCACACGAATGCACACCAAAATCGTGTGGAGCGTGGAGCGTATCGAGCGAAGACCCGAATGTCGCGGCCTCTTCACGCTCCACGCTCCACGCTCCACGCTCCACGCTCCACGCTCCACGCTCCACGCT
>CAZFOA010000090.1:0-13536 GCA_964520205.1 uncultured Verrucomicrobiota bacterium
CGGCCCGCTCAGGATCATGGCGCCGGTGCCCACGCCGCTGAGGCTGCCCGCGCCGTTGAGTGTCACCCCGCCCGTGTTGTTAATCGTGCCCACACTCCAACTGAATGGACCGTTGACCGGCACAGGAAGGGTGCCGCCCAGTGCCCCGCCGGTGATCGTCAACCCGGTCAGGTTCACGGTGCCGCCCGCGTTGAGGTTGACCGCACCGGCGGAAATCGTCACCGGCTGGCCGGTGATGGTGTAGTTGCCCGAAAAGTTGACCGTCGCGCCGCTGAACGTGTTCGTGGCCAGATTATAGGTGCCGGAGGCATTGATGGTGCCCGAACTGAAGATCCCTTGTCCCGCACCGGTCACGCTGGAAGCGGCGCTGAGTGTGTAAGTGCCGCCGACAAATTGCAGCGCCGCGTTGGCTGACACCTCGAAGGTTCCGGTGGCCGAACCACCGGCAGCCAGGTCCAGGGTACCGCTCTGCACCTGCACATCCCCGGTGTTCACGAACGGCACGCTCAGCATCGTGGTGCCGGTACCGCCGGTCTTGCGCAAGAGTCCCGCATTGCCAATCGAGTTGAAGCCACCACCGTTCCCCGCCGAAATATCGGTGGTAATCGTGATCGTGCCGGCCGCCAGATTGGTGAGCGTTCCTGAACTCACAACGAGGTTCAGGCCGCTTCCGCTCCACGTCAGAGCGCCCGCGTTGATCAGCAGGCCGCTCAGGATCATGGCGCCGGTGCCCGCGCCGCTGAGGCTGCCCGCGCCGTTGAGCCTCACCCCGCCCGTGTTGTTGATCGTACCGCTGCTCCAGTTGAATGGACCGTTGACGGTGAAGGTGCCGGCGCCGCTGAGAATTCCGCCGCCCAGATTGAAGGCCCCATTGTTTCCGACCGTGCTGGCACCGTTCAGCGTGAGGGTATTCGCGTTTTGCACAAACGTTTGGGTTCCGCTCGTGCCCCCAAGCGTGAGGTTGGTCACGGTGGCGCTCGCATTGAGCGTGACTGTGTAAGTGCCGTTGTTGGTGATGTAGGCACTGTCCGTCGGACCCGGCACCTGATTCGGACTCCAATTGTTCGTCACGCTCCAATTGCCGCCGCTGGTGTTGGTCCAGGTGATGATGGTGGCGCGGGCGATGTTGCCGCCGAGGGCAAGCAGGAGCCATGCGACAATTACTGGCCAGCGCGTGTTCATTGGGTCTCGTTTCTGCGGTTTCTTCAGCCTGGCTAAGAAGTTACTAATAGTGACAATTAGTCAATGCAAATGCATCTGTGAGTTTTCCAACGCCCCCATTCAGCCAGTGGACGCGGCTGGCAATTTTGTGTTTCTGCAAGTGAAAAACTGATTCCGAACCGAAGCAGGTCCGCGCAATTCGTACAAGCAAACGACACGTTTTGCTTGCTGTTGTTCATCAACCGTGAGCGGAAATTTACCGGATGAATAAAATCCGCCAAACCTGAAATTAACAAAACGTTAAACCGATGTTTGCAGAGATAAACATTTCATAAACTAATCCAGCGACTACAATATAAGTCATTCTCTAACAGTGTCTTGCTACGATCAAGAGATGGCTGGCATCACTGGTGCTTAAGGGGTTCAAAGCGGTTATCCGTTCCCGATCAACGACGAATTGGGGGCGGGTAGCGATTGAAAACCAGCATGAAAAAAATCGAAGCGATCATAAAGCCCTTCAAGGTGGAAGAAGTAAAGGATGCTCTTTCCGAGATTGGAATCGAGGGGATGACGGTGACGGAGGTGAAGGGATTTGGCCGCCAGAAGGGCCACACCGAGATTTTTCGCGGCAGCGAATACACGGTGGATTTTTTGCCCAAGGTGAAGATTGAAATCGTGGTCGCAGATGGCAATGCCGACGCGGCTGTGGCGGCGGTGGTCAACAGCGCGCGGACGGGAAAGATTGGCGACGGAAAGATATTTGTGACCGCGATCGAGCAGGCAGTGCGCATCCGGACTGAGGAAGTCGGAGAAGCGGCGATTTAGCAAACAACCCAAAAGAAGATCCGCAGAAAAAAACAGAGAAGACAAAGTTAAACGTAAAAATACTATGACAAACGGACCAACACCATCAGGAGGAGGGAGCAAAAACCCGACTACCAGCAAGGCAACCCTAGGGTTGACGGGGTTAACCATCAATGACATGGCGCTCATCGCCCCGGGCGCGTTCCTATGGCTGACCTTCCAGGAGCAGTCGTTGTATGGCGCGCCGGTGGCAGGTTGCGCCATGTGGGTCGGGCTTCTGGCCGCGCTACTGTTGTGCTTTGCGACGGCGATCAGCTACTCGGAGCTGTCCAAGCTTTATCCCGGCGCAGGCTCATCCTACCTTTACGCCGAACAGGCGTTCGCCTCAAAAACGAAGGCGTACCGGTTCGCCCGCGTCGTCAAGTTTTTCACCGGCTGGGCCAGCCATCTTTACTATTGGGTTTACCCGGGATTGATGGTGGGCGTGACGGCTTTGATCGCGAGTTACCTGGCCAGTATTTTTTGGCCGGACACGTTTAGCGGCATCTACGACAGTCCCTTGTTCATGTGTCTCTTCTGCGTCGTGTTCTCGCTGGGCGTGGGCTATATCGCCTTCCGCGGCGTGAATGGGACCACCGCCGTGAATATGGCCATCAACGTCATTCAAATCACCGCCCTGGTGGTGTTTTCGGTCATGGCGATTTCCTATCGCACGAGCCATAAGGAAGGCGCCCAGGCGATTCATTTGTCCAACGGCACCGCCATCAACTACAACGTCGACTCGGTCAACGTGACCGACGACAAGGGCAAGCCGGTGCAGGACACCTGGGCCGATAGTTCTCCCAAGACCGACGACAAAAATCAGCCGGTTTACAAGACTCAAGACCGCCAAGTCACCAAAGACGACTTGGACAAGGCCAAGAATGCGGATGCGGCCGTGTTAGGCGCGCTGACGGCCATGGGATTGGGCGAGGGTGATCCTTATCCCGTGTTTCAAAAAGATGACGCCGGGAAACTGAAACTGGACAAGGACGGGCATGCTATTGCCGATCCGTTCACGATCAGTTACAAGGACGCGTTCACCGGCAAGCTTGGTGACGCGAAGGATCCGCAGACTTTCAACAACCATGAATCCGCAGCTTCGGTGGTTTCGCCTCATGGATTCAGCTTTGTGATCATCCAGGCGTGTATCGCGATTCTCCTGCTGGTGGGTTTCGAGTCCGTGACGGCCATGGGCGAGGAGGCGAAGAATCCGAAGAAGGATATCGGGCGCGCGGTGTTGCTGTCGCTCGCGATTCAGGGGGCGGTTTGCTACATGTTCGAGTATTTTGCCGCGAATTATTTTCTGAACAGCGGTTACAACATGTCCAATGCCGGCGCTTCGGGCGCGCCGCTGGGTGACATGATGGTGATTGTCGGCACCTGGGCATTTGGCAGTGCTTCGGCGGGCAAGGCATTCATGCTGGTGCAGGCCGGGACCGTGTTCCTGGCGCTGATTGGCACCACGTTGTCCTGCCTGAACACCGGGGCGCGCGTGACCTATGCGATGGGCAGGGACGATGAAGTTCCCTCGCATTTCGGTTTGGTGCATGGCCGCACGCTCTCGCCGCATCGCGCGGTCTGGACGCTGGCGATCATCTCCATCTTCATCGGCATCGCCACTGTAGCCGTTTATCTTGGCGGGACAACTCCGGCGGCGTTGGACAAGCATAACGCCTGGTATAGCATCGGCATCTTTGCGCCGGAACTGTACGCCAAGCTGCCCAATACGCTGGTTCTGATCACCTTGATCAGCAACTTCGGCACTTTCCTGCTCTACATGACGACCTGCCTGGTGGCCATCGTGGCGTTTAAGGAGCATCACACCTTCAACGGGATAAAACACTTCGTGATCCCGATCTTCGGTTTGGTGGCCAATCTGGCTTGCATGCTGTTTTATCTCATCGGGCCATTCATGGTGCCCGGCATGAGCGTCAAAGAACCCTTTATTGCGCTGGGAGTGGTTGCGCTGTGGGGCATCTACGGCGCCATCTACTTCGTCCGCCGAAGCTCGAAGATGGGCAAGCCGATCCTGCTGAGCACGAAGCCGGCTTAGAACCAAATCTCTCACAACAAACCCGGCCATCTTCAAGGTGGCCGGGTTTGCTTTTCAAGTTCACTGCCATCATTTTTCGGAATAACGCGGCTTTCCTTTGAGACTGATTTCCTCCTAAATTGTAGCCAGACATGAAAGTTAAATGCCACCAGCTTTCCAGCATCGGCACGGTCCGCGATCATAACGAGGATTTTATTGCGTTCTGGGAGCCGGAAGATTTTTATGTCCGTCAAAACGTCGGCAGCATAGCGATACTGGCGGACGGCGTGGGCGGAGTCGGGAACGGTGAAGTCGCCAGCCGTCTGGCCGCCGAAACGGCTTTGGCCTTTTTCCAGGAGGCGAAACCCGAGTCGGGCGCGCCGGATGTGATCCGGCGCATTTACGACGAGGCGTCGGCAAAGATCTTCCAGGCAGCCCAGCAAAAAGGCCCCATGGCTACGACGCTGATCACGTCCGTTTTCCGCCATGACAGATTGACGGTGGCCCATGTGGGAGACTCGCGCGGCTACCTGATCCGGGCCGGGAAAATCAAGCGGTTGACGACCGATCATTCCTACACCTCGCTTCAAGTGAAATTGGGATTGCTGCTGGAACGAAATGCCATGGCCAGCCCGCATCGCTCGACGCTGACCCGCAGCATCGGTTCCGATCCGATCTGCCATTATGACATCACGTCCGAGGCCCTGGAAAAAAATGACATCATTCTCCAATGCTCGGACGGGCTTTACGGATACGTCCTCGATGAAGAGATCCTGGACATCGTCGTCAAGTTTCATCCCGGCGAAGCCTGCAAGCGTTTGATCGGCCTTGCCGAGAAACGGCAGGTGAGTGACAACGTTTCGGTCCAGATCGTTCAAGTCTGGGATGTGGACCAGGCGCAAACCGCCAATCCCGCCACGGCGCGGCCGGCCGGGAAAGACTTGAACGTCGGCAGTTTGCTCGACGACCGGTTTGAAATCACGGATGTCATCGCCAAGAGCGGCATGGCGTCATTATTCAAGGCAAACGACCGGCAAACCGGCAACGCCGTCGCGCTCAAGATTCCGCACCTGCAGATTGAAAGCGACCCGGCCGGATTCCAGCGTTTCCAGCGGGAAGAGGAAATCGGTCTCCGGCTCAATCATGCCGGCATCCTGAAAATGTTTCCGGTGGAAAATAAGAGCCGCCCCTACATTGCGATGGAATACCTCGAGGGCCAGACATTGAGTGAACTGCTGAAAAATATCCGGCCTTTGCCCGAACCCGACGCGGTCAGGGTGGCCAGCCGCATCGGTGAAGCCCTGGATTACCTGCACAAAAACGGTGTCGTGCATCGCGATCTGAAGCCGCAGAACGTCATGATCTGCAACGACGGCACGATTCGCATCATGGATTTCGGCATCGCCCGGTCGCTGGCATCCCGGCGGCTCACCTTCGTTGGATTTACGCCGACGATGGGCACGCCGGACTACATGGCGCCGGAACAGGTTCGGGGCAGCCGGGGCGACGAGCGCACGGATATTTACAGCCTGGGCGCGATCCTTTACGAGACGGCGACTGGCGAGCCGCCGTTTGGCGGCGACAGTCCGTATGTGATCATGAACGCCCGGGTCACGGGCGATCCGGTCGCGCCGCGCAAGGTGAATCCGAAGTTAACCCCGGTACTGGAAGAGATCATCCTCCATGCCATGGAACGTGACCCGCGGCGGCGGTACCAATCCGCGACGGAGATGAAGCGGGAGCTCGACAATTACGAGTCGGTGGAGTTGACCAGCCGTTTCGCGCGGTTGCAGGCGCCGCAAATCTGGAAATCCCGTTTCCGGATGGTGCCGCTGATTATCGCCTTCGTCGTCCTTCAGATCGTCGTATTCCTGCTGCTGATCCTGTATTTCCGCAAGCGTTGAAGATGCGCCCGGGAGGCGCTGCCGGGTTGAGCATGCCGGGTTCGGGACACAAAACCGGAACTCAGCGTTCGAAGCGAAAATGATAATGCGTTTCGGACAGACAGTGGCATTCCTTAAAATCATGCATCACAAAACTGCGCCCGCTGGGCCGCCTCAACAGGGCGGCACGGGCCAGGCCGGCGCGGGAGATCTTTCGCGGCCAAAATGTTCCCACCAACCGGTCGGTTTCGAGCACGGCTTCGCCAATGGAAAGGACCTGGTTGTCCGGGTCCAGAATGGCGACGGGAGAAATGCGTTTCCGCCGTTGTTCGAAATACGCGCCAATCTCCTGGCGCAAATTATCAATAAGACTCATATTCTCGCTTAATTACTCAGCCAAGATTGTGCCAATCAGGCTGGACCCTGTTCATGCCTCGACAAAACGGTATCCCACGCCGGGTTCGGTGAGAAACAGGGTGGGTGACGCCGGATCGGGCTCGAGTCTGTCGCGCAGGCGCGTCACATAAACCCGGAGATATTGCGTTTTCAGCTCATGCTCGGGGCCCCATACCTCGCGGAGGATATGCCGGTGCGTCAATACCTTCCCGGAATGCTGAATGAACAGACGCAACAAGGCATACTCCGTCGCCGTGAGCTTGACTGGCAGCCCGTTGCGGGTGACCCGCCGGCTGGCAAAATCCACGGCCAAATCCCCGGTGCGAAAGACCGGCTCTTCCAGGCGGCCCTTGTCCGCGCGCCGAAGCGTGGCGCGCAGGCGGGCCAGCAGTTCTCCGGCGTTGAAAGGTTTGGTGATGTAATCGTCCGCGCCCGTGTCGAGGGCCTCGATCTTGTCCGCTTCCTCGTCCTGAACGGTGAGAATGACCACCGGCGTCTGGGTCCAGCTTCTCAATTGTTTCAAGACGTCGATCCCGGCCAAATCCGGCAGGCCCAAATCGAGGATGATGATGTCGTGACGGCGTTGGGCGGCGCAGGCCACGCCTTCCTGTCCGGTGCCCGCCGTCGCAACCTGATAGCCGTTGGCCTCGAGGGTGATGGTCAGCAACCGCTGGATTTGCGGTTCGTCGTCGATGACCAGCACGGAAATCGGCGGTTGATGGGCGGTGATGGTCACAGAGTTTCGTCCGGCAGGTCGGGCGCGTCGGTGACCGGCATGTAAATACGGAAGACCGCGCCGCCGCCGGAACGATTGGCGGCCGTCACTTGTCCGCCCTGCGCTTCGACAAAGCCTTTCACAATAGCCAGCCCGAGACCTGTGCCGCCCGGTTTGGCAGTTGGCGTGCGATGAAACAAGTCAAAAATCCGCTCCACCTCCTCGGGCGGCAGGCCCGGTCCGCGATCGGCCACCTCCAAAATCCAGTGCGCGCCCTCGATGCACGCGCTGATTTCCACCGGCGTTCCCGGCGGCGTGTGGGTTGCGGCGTTCGCCACCAGGTTGGCCAGCGCGTGTTCCATCAAAACAAAGTCCATTTTCAGGAGCGGCAGCCCGGGAGCGATCCGCACGGCAATTGAATGACTCGGGGTCAAGGCTTCGCCGCCCCGCAGCGCAATCCGGATCAGTTCGGAGAGGTCGCACCAGTCGAGTTTGGGCCGCAACTGCCCGGCTTGAACCCGGGCGGCGCTCAACAAGCTTTGGACCAGGCGATTCAGCCGCGCGCCGGCCGCCTCGATTTCCATGGCGAACTTTCCCTGGACTTCGGTGAGTTGGCCGGACGCGCGCAAGCCGTTCGCAGCTCCGATGATGGCGGCGATGGGGGTGCGCAGCTCGTGTGAAACGGAATTCAACAAGGTGCGTCCCAACCGTTCGGATTCCGCCAGCAGCCGGCTTCTCATCTCGGCTTCGCGCTGCGCGCGCAACCGGGTGGTGAGTTGCCCGATCGTCAACGCCACCACGAAATAGGTGGCTGACATCATCTTGTCGTAAAAACTGGCGACGTGAAACGAGAAGCGCGGCGGCGCGAACACAAAGTTCCAGCCGATCGCGGTCAACGCGGTGCCCAGAAGAATCGGGCCGCGTCCGACGAACAGGGCGAGCACCACGATGGCCAGCAGATACACCAGGGCAATGGCCTGATAGCCGATCCATTTCTGCAGCCACAAGTTCAGCAAGGTAACCGCGACGAAGACGCCGAAGGCCACTTCATAGTGCCCCCAGCAGATTTTTGAGGGCGCGCTTTTTCCGTCCGCGCCGACAGACGGGCTGGAGACCGGTTCTTTTCGGTCGAGGACAGGCAGCGAGCCGCGCTCTTCGGGCGCCTTAGCGAGCATGCTCAATTCATATCGTTCTTTCGGGATTAAGGCGACACTTTTAAGAATGCAGCGGCCCGCGGGCGGATTGGACATCGCCACCCGGCGCTGGCATCTCGTGGAATGATCCCACCGCCCCAACTCGCAGCCGGGCCGGCCGCGCCACCTGGTTCATGGGTAGGCGGCGTCCGGCCCTGGATTCAGCCTCGTTTCCGAAGGGATTTGAGCCTGCTTGCCTCGGCTCCTGCAACGAAGCGGAAAGAATCTTTGAATGGACGGTCAGGGTTTCCCTTGGAGAACCAGGGAAACCAGTGGCGCGTTTTCGCCGCGGAAGAACAGGAACCAGACCAGCACCAGCATGGGCAGCATGAAGGGAATGGTGAACCGGCCGATATAGGCCACGAACGTCGGGGTATGGACTTTTTGATGGTCGGCGATGGCTTTGACCATGAAGTTCGGTCCGTTGCCGATGTAGGTGTTGGCGCCGAAGAACACCGAGCCGGCGCTGATCGCCAGAATGGCAAGCGGATGGTGCGCCAGGAGGTAATGGATGTCATTGCTGTTGGCGACACCGAACAGGGCGCTGAGGAAGCTCAGATAAGTCGGCGCATTGTCCAGCACACTGGAAAGGGTTCCGCTGCCGAAGTAAAACAACCCCGGCGCCGGGTGGCTGAGCCGGCCCGCGTTTGCAGCGAGCCAATCCAGCGCCGGTATCATGGTGCCAAAAATGCCGATGAACAGGATCGCCACTTCCTTCACCGGATGAAAGTTGAACTGGTTGGCCTCGTGGACCGATTTTCCGGTCGTCAGATACGACCCCGCCGCCGCCGCGATCATGAGAATTTCGCGCAGAAACGGCGGGTGGTTCACAAACACGGCCCCGAGGATAATCGCGAGAAAGAACAAATTGGCGGTTCCGTCGAAATGCCATTTCTCGTCCGCCGTCAATTCCTCCCGGACCGGCTTGGGTGCTCGCGCGAAATTCCGGGAGTCCACGGCGTAAAACATCGCCAGCAGCACACTGACTCCCGTCAGCCAGATCGGCCAGCAGTTCCTGGCCACCCACCAGAACGGCACGCCGGTCAGGTAACCCAGAAAAAGCGGCGGATCCCCGATGGGCGTCAGACAACCACCGACGTTTGACACAATGAAAATGAAAAAGACGACGTGATGCGCGGTGACGCGATATTTGTTCATGCGGAGCCAGGGCCGGATCAACAACATGGAGGCGCCGGTGGTGCCCAGGAGGTTGGCCAGGACTGCGCCGACGGCGAGGAAAAGGGTATTCGCGAGCGGTGTGGCTTCGCCTTTTACACGGATATGAATCCCGCCGGAAACCACGAACAAAGAACCCACCATCGCGATGAAGCTGAAGTATTCACTGGCCGTGTGGAGAATGCTCTGCGGGGCATGGAGCCCAAAGCAATAATACAGCGCCACCGCCGCCGCCAACCCCAAGGCTACTTTTGAATAATGCTTCCCCCACCAGTCAGCAAAGAACAATGGCGCCAGCGCAATCGCCGTCAACAGAAGGATGAATGGAAGTATCGCCATCCAATGCGGCTGAACTATCGCTTGATCCATGCGTCGCCGAAAGCAGGTTGCGCACCTCGATGCCCTCCACCCTCACAATCTGCGAATTATCTAGGAAATTTGAACTTCTCAACCGAAGAACCTCGCATCCCAACCATGTGAACTAAGCAGCCTCCTGTATAAAAAGAACCACACAAATGGAAATAAAAAACCAGTTAAAACATACCTATAAATAATAAATAAAACATAAACGTCTGAAATTCACCATGTTCGCATTCAGGCCAAAACGGGTGGCACCGCCGGTGCTAAACGCCCGCCTAAGCCAAATAACCGTGCATAGACAAAATAAGAAAATCCATTCAAGGACTGCGGGCCGAAGTGAGGCCGCGCTGAGTAGTTCGGCGCACATTGGCGGTTCGGCGTGCCGCAGTTCGTTCATCGCCTGAAAATATGAAGAAAATCGAAGCGATCATAAAACCATTCAAACTGGAAGAGGTCAAGGACACCCTTAGCGAGATCGGCGTTGAGGGCATGACCGTGGTTGAAGTCAAGGGGTTCGGCCGCCAGAAAGGCCACACCGAAATCTATCGCGGCAGCGAATACACCGTGGACTTCCTGCCCAAAATCAAATTGGAGATTGTGGTCCCGAATGACCGCGCCGAAGCCGCCATCACGGCGATCATCAAAGCCGCCAAGACGGGAAAGATCGGCGACGGCAAGGTATTCGTGACCCCGATTGAAGATGCCGTTCGCATCCGCACCGAGGAGAGAGGCGAAAAAGCTTTGTAAGCGTTGAATCAAGAACGAACCCATCACTTCTGCCTAAAATTAATTATGACCAAGAAACTAATCACATTAATCGCAACCCTGGCCCTGTTCGGAGCGTTGAGCCTCCCGAATGCGAAGGCGCAGGACACCAATGCCATGGCGGGCATGGCCATGACCAACGCGCCGGCCGCGGCGGCTTCCACTGATCCAACGCCCGATTCACAAGGCTACGCCACCGGCGCGGCGGGTGATGCCGCCGACGCGAGCAACACGAAATTCATCATCACTGCGCCCGCGGATCTCATGGGAGACGACCTGAAAGACACCAACAAGGTTGCTGCCTTTAAAGATGCCAAGAAGGCGTTCGACGACTTCACGGCGCAATCAAAGGCCGAGCCGCTCGCGCTAAGACTGGCTGACTCCGTCGGTCACAATCGCGTGGCGATCAACTTCATGTGGACGCTGGTGACCGGCTTCCTCGTCATGTTCATGCAAGCCGGCTTTGCGCTGGTGGAAACCGGATTGTGCCGCGCGAAGAATGCCGGCCATACCATGGCCATGAACTTCATGATCTATCCGATGGGTATGCTTGGATTTTACCTGTGCGGGTTTGCCTTCATGTTTGGCGGCATGGCCGATACCAACAGTCTCGTGAACGGAGGCATTGGCACGATGGGCGGTTACTCGGGGTTGAACCACGAAGTGGGCATTCACCTCTTTGGAAAATTCTTCGGGTTGTTCGGCACCAAGGGATTCCTGCTCCAGGGCGCGGCCTACGACACCTCCGCTTTCGCGTTGTTCCTGTTTCAAATGGTTTTCATGGACACAACAGCGACGATTCCGACCGGCGGCGCGGCTGAACGATGGAAATTCTCCGCATTCATGATCTACGGCTGCTGCATCGGCACCATCATGTATCCATTCTTTGGCAATTGGGTGTGGGGCAATGGCTGGCTGGCTAACCTCGGCGCCAACTTCCCTGGACTCGGACACGGGCATGTTGACTTCGCGGGTTCATCGGTCGTTCACATGCAAGGCGGTGTGATCGCGCTGATGTTCTGCTGGCTGATCGGACCTCGCCACGGCAAGTACGACAAGAGTGGCAAGCTCGTTCATCCCATCACGCCGCACAGCATTCCGTTGGTGATGCTCGGCACTTTCATTCTGGCATTCGGATGGTTCGGCTTCAACCCTGGTTCCAGTCTTGCCGGCACCGAACTCCGCATCGCGGTTGTCGCGGTGAATACGATGCTCGCCTCGGCCACGGGTGCCCTGGCCACCACGCTTTACATGTGGTGGTTCAAGACCAAGAAACCGGATCCGTCCATGATGTGCAACGGCATGTTGGCCGGTCTCGTGGCCATTACCTGCCCCTGCGCATTTGTCAGCGCCGGCGGCGCTGCTTTCCTCGGGGCCGTCGCTGGCGTCCTGGTGGTCGAGTCGGTGTTCTTCTTCGACCGGATCGGCATTGATGATTGCGTGGGTGCCATCTCGGTGCATGGCGTGAACGGCGCGTGGGGTTGCCTCTCTCTCGGTTTGCTCGCGGACGGCACTTATGGTGACGGCTGGAACGGCGTGCCTGGAAAGGTCACCGGCTTGTTCTACGGCGGCGGCATGGGCCAGTTCTGGGCGGAGTTGATCGGTGTCACAACCTGCTTCTTCACGCTGGCCGTGATCTCGCTCCTCGTTTACTTCATCGCTGAAAAGATTGTCGGCAACCGGGTCTCCCTGGAAGTCGAAATCGAGGGCCTCGATGTGCCCGAAATGGGCGTGCCTGGCTACGCCGGTGTGGTAATGGACAAACAATCCGAAACCCCCATGCCCCGATAACTCATCCGATGAGAATCCTCGAAAGAGTGGCATAAAAAACACTGGGCTGCGCGGGGGCAATCCCCCGCGCGGCTTGCCACAAGGAAAAGAAAGGATAATATGCCCATTGAACTTATCAACATGCTCCAATCAATTATCGGCTTAATCGCGGGCGGCCTGATCGGCGCTGGTTTTGGAGTGATCCAGGACGCGGCGCGGAAACGCAACGAGCGCCGCCAGGCGACCGGAGAACTCAACAACGGCTGGGCTGTGATGCCCGGTTCGGGCGCGCGCGTGGCCTACCTGCTGGTCACATTGGTTCTGATCCAGATCGTCTGTCCGCTGTTGTTCCATGACGGCACTCAGTGGTGGGTTACGGGCGGTGTGGTCGGCGGTTACGGGCTCATGCTCTTCCGCCAGCTCCGGCAGCGAATGTCCCATAAATAAATCCAGATCGAATCGCAACGCCGTCGCGAAAATTGAAACCGCGGCGGCGTTTTCATTTTGGCCGGCCCACCGTCTTCCGCCAGCCTTCGCCCGCTGCGAATCGGCGGGCGATGGCTGCCGCGCCGAAGTGTGCAGCACGCAGGCGGGCAGGATGCCCCGAGAGGGGGCTACGGCTCGGCGAGCCATTTTCTCAGTCCTGTAGCTCAATAGCAGAGCATCCAGTCGATAACCGGGAGACCGCGAATCGGTTGCTTGCGCGCTTCCACAACTTTTGCGAACGTTGCGTTTGAGGACGATGAAAGTTGCCGGTGTGGCGAAATGGCAGACGCACAGGACTTAAAATCCTGGGACCATAAAAAGTCGTGTCGGTTCGAGTCCGACCACCGGCACCACAAAACAAATCACCAATGAAATTAGCATGTTAAGCGACATTTGTGGTTTGGGCAGAGCTTTGGAATAGCGTCTGGGTATAATGTTTCACTCCGTGTTGCCGGCGTTATTCAAGCTTTCTCATGTTCCTTTCCGGCCCTCGCGAGAGGACAGTGCGGTGGTGCTCTACGGTGCGGCAAGAGTGCGGTGTTTTGGCGGGGCTGGAATTACCGGCAGTGCGGATGTGCATCAACAGTGCATGGGCTGGGTATTGGGGTCTCTCCCATCTCCCGCTTTCTTCTGCCACCACCGTTAAGACCGTTGATTTTTCAGCTTTCCGGGGCTGACCCCTTCCGTTCCGCTTCCACGCCGGAGGCCACGACGAGACAAAAATTGCTGTTGCCTTTCACTTTCGGCGGACAT
>CAZFOA010000091.1:0-13515 GCA_964520205.1 uncultured Verrucomicrobiota bacterium
AACCGTTGAACATCAGGGTTGGACGCCGGCCCGATTCGCCGATGCGCTGCTCGGTAGCCTGGCTCCAGCGAGGATGATCCACCTGCGGATTCACGTTGGCATAGAAGCCGTATTCGTTCGGGGCATAGCCGCTCCAGGAAGTGCGCGGTTGCGTCGCCACCAGTTCGATTTTGACAATGGACTTGATGCCCTTGAATCCGTATTTCCAGGGCACGACCAGCCGGAGGGGAGCGCCATCCTGTGGCGGCAACGAACGTCCATACAGCCCGCTGGCCAGCAGGGTCAACGGGTGCAGCGCCTCATCCATTCTCAAACCCTCAACATAGGGCCATCGGAGCACCTCGCTCCGCTGTCCCGGCATGCGCTCGGAATCCAGCAGCGTCTCGAAGGCGACATACTTCGCAGCGCTGAGCGGCTCGACCACAGCGAGAAGTTTGAACAGCGGAAAGCCTGCCCAGGGAATCACCATCGACCATCCCTCGACGCAGCGCATACGGTATATCCGCTCTTCCGGCGGACTGATTTTCAATAGATCGTCGAGGTCGAAAACTTTGGGCTTCCCCACCAATCCCCCGACCGACACCTGCCAGCCTTTGGTCTCAAATTTGGCCGCTGCCGCCGCAACCCCTTCCTTGTCGGTCGAGAATTCATAGAAATTATTGTAATGGGTGATGTCCCGCAGAGAGGTCGCAGCGTCGGCGGCGCGAAAGCCGGCGCCATTCCCGGCAGCCGCTGAGGGCGTTGTCAGCCCCTGGATCAGAGGCGTGTCAATCGTGCCCGTGCCCACAGGATTGAGCCGCCGATAGACCAGGCCGGTGACCACGGCGCCGGCCGCAACAATTCCAGCCCGCACGAATGCCCGACGATTGAAGTAAACGGCGGGGTCGGTTATCGCCTCTCTGGATGTTTTGTCTGGTTCTTTCAACGGTTAAATCATGCACTAAACGACTCAGACAGATTAGCAGATTTTCAGAAACAATCTATTAGATTTTAGCATCAGCGGCCAAGGGCTCGCGCTCGCGGGCAGGGGGAAAAGCTCCGGCCCGGTGACGAGGACGGAAGGACCGCGGGATTGCGCCGGGTCTGGCAGCGGGGGCGGCGGGGCAGTCTAATCTTTTATGGCTGCGGACACTTCCTCAAATCCGTCGAAATATCCGGTCGTTGGATTGACCGTCGGACGGTAAAGGATGACCCGGGTTTCGGGGGTTGGGCCGGTTAATTTCACGGAGAGGCCCGCCGCCTTCAGCACCGTCGTCAGCTGCCCGGCCAAAGAATTGGCCACGGTGGAATTGTCCCCCTTGTCGGCGATCTGCGTCAGCTTCCATCCGTTTTCAAAAGTGAAGGTGAAATCCGCCTTGGCCAGAATATTGTGCGTCGTCACACGGTATGGCTTTTGATAGTTCGGAAGCCAGATCGGTGTCACCGTGATATTTTGTTTGTTGGTCGAGCCGGCGGACTCCGTGACGATGGTCGCCGAGAAATACAGTTCCGGCTGGTAGAAAATATATCCCTCCGGCAGGCATTTGGTTTTGCCCCAACCGTTGAGCGCATCGGCCGGGATGGGCTGAATTGTATACCAGGCGCAGCCGCCCGCGAGCCAAGCCACCAGGGAAACGAAGCACAATGTCCTTTTCATGCCCGAACCATGTTGGCAGGCATGGATTTAGTCAATGCCGGAAAAGGATATCCATTCTCCATCTCGTCGCGCCGAAATCACCTGCAGGCGGGTGAAGGCGCGGTCGCCGGCTGGGTCGCCGCAATGATTCAGCCGTCCGCAACGGATCCCCGGCAATCGCAATCCTGCCTCCTTCGTCGTGCGCAGTTCGAGTTTGACTTGCGCGCGCCAGCCGTGCTCGCCAGACTTTGACTTGTGTTCGTGCCGCAGCCACTTCTGAAGCATCTGTCGGGGGTCACATGCGGAGCGCTGCGGTCTTCCCGGCCGGCTTCTCCCGACATCGCCGGGTTTCCCGGATTTTCGCCGGGCGCCCGCTGGCGGGGAGTGCGATCGTTTTTATTTGCGGTCCTGGCGGGTGTTGCGACGGCGGTCCAGTGTTGCGCGGGCGCCCCGCCCGACGCCGCAACGTCCCCGCTGCCAAATTATTTTGTTCGGAGCTGGCAGACGGAGGATGGTCTGCCGCAAAACGCGGTCACCGCCATCGTGCAGACCCATGAGGGTTATTTGTGGCTCGGCACCTACGACGGCCTGGCGCGATTTGATGGCGCGAGTTTCACGGTGTTTGACAGCGACAACAGCAACACCCCTGAAATGCGCAGCAGCCGGGTGATCAGCTTGTTCGAAGACGGAGAGGGCACCTTGTGGATCGGACATGAAACGGGGGAGCTGACCCGTTGCCGGGACGGTCATTTTCAGGCGGTGGAAATCAAGGCCGGCTCTGAAAACCGAAGAATTCTGGGAATTGGAGCAGACGAGACCGGCAAAATCTGGGTGTTTAGAGCGGACGGAAGCCTGGTGGGAACCGATGGCGCGATGGTTTCCGTCCCCAACGCGGGCACGCCAACCGCGGTGGCGGCACTGATCCGAAATGAGCACGGGCAATTATGGGTGTTGTATGGCGGCGAAGTGTTCAGCCTTCAACACGGCCACCTCGTGCCCCTGGCGCCAAACAGCGAAGCTCTGGGCGGCTATGTGGCGGGAATGTGTGCGAGTCGAGACCGCGGCCTCTGGATCATCAGCGACGGGCGGGTGCGGAAGTGGAACGGGCACGACCTGGTCGAGGATCTGGGTCCCACGCCCTGGGGCCAAAGTTCCATTACCGCAGCCATTGAAACCCGGTCCGGGTGCGTGGCGGTTGGAACTTTGGAACAGGGTTTGTTCTTGATTTTTCCGCACCGCGGCGTGCTCCACTTCAATCGCGAAAGCGGATTTCCGCATGACTGGGTGCGTTCGTTATTTGAGGACAGTGAAGGGACGTTATGGGCCGGCACGGGAAGCGGCGGGTTGGTGGCGCTGCGGGCCGGCAAAGTGGCGGCGGTGGATGCGCCGGATCACTGGCAAGGAAGAGTCGAGCTGTCCGTCACCGCGGCGCGCGATGGGGCGCTCTGGATCGGCACCGAGGGCGCGGGTTTGTATCGTCTTTTGAATGACGAATGGACTCATTTCGGAGAAAATAACGGGCTCTCAAATCTTTTCGTCTGGTCGGTTTCGGAAGATTTGCAGGGCCGGCTGTGGGCTGGAACCTGGGGCGGCGGACTGTTCATCCAGCAGGGAGATCATTTTGAGGCTCCACCCGGTTTGGAGAATGTAACCGTGCCAACCCTCGCGTTGCTGCACGCCAGGAGCGGGTTGACCTGGGTCGGCACCGGCGTCGGCATTCTCCGCTATGAAACCAATACGGCTTCCTGGTTTGGAAGAAAGGAAGGGTTGAACCTGCCGGATGTCCGGGCGGTCGTGGAGGATCGGGAAGGGGGATTGTGGTTCGGGATGTTGGGCGGCGGATTGGGCCGGCTCCAGCGGGGCGTCGTGCATCAATTCGGGAAGCAGGACGGTCTTTCCAGCGATTACGTCCAGTGCCTGCGGTTGGACGCGGACGGAACGCTTTGGATCGGGACCTATGGCGGAGGGCTGAACCGGTTAAAGCAGGGGCGCTTTTCCTCCATCGGCACGAGTCAGGGATTGCCGAACAATTTTATTTGCGACATCGAGGAAGACGATCACGGCGATTTCTGGTTTAGTTCGCATGGAGGCATTTTCCGAATCCAAAAGGAGGAGTTGAACCGTTGCGCAGACGGCGAGATCAAATCTGTGCGCTGTTCCACCTTCGGCAAAGGCGACGGCATGCCGACGCTGGAATGTTCGGGCGGTCTCCAGCCGGCCGGCTGCAAGACCGCGGATGGGCGCCTCTGGTTTCCGACCAGCAAGGGTCTGGTGGTGGTGGACCCCAATTACGCCAAGGCCAATCAACTGCCGCCGCCGGTCATTATCGAGAAGATGCTGGTGGATGGCCACGCTGTGACGGATCGTTTGAACGGCGGCAGCCCGTTGCGGATTCCCCCTGGCCGGCAGCGATTCGAGTTCCGGTACACCGCCTTGACGTTTGTCGCGCCGGAGAAGGTGCGCTTCCAATACCGCCTCGAAGGACTCGAACCCGAGTGGATGGAAGGTGGGACCAAGCGGACCGTGAACTACAGCTACATTCCCCCCGGCCAGTACACCTTCCGGGTCATCGCCTGCAACAGCGACGGCGTTTGGAATGAATCGGGCGCGGCACTTTCATTCACGGTGCAGCCGCATTTCTGGCAGAGGCTCTGGTTTCGCGTGTTGACGGTCCTGCTGGCGGCAGCCCTGATCGGTGGCAGCGTTTTGTTCGTCACGCGCCGGCGGATGCGCCACAAGCTCGAACGCCTCGAACGCCAGCGGGCCGTCGAGCGGGAACGCGCCCGCATCGCGCAAGACATCCATGACAACCTCGGCGCGAGCTTGACCCGCATCTCGCTGCTCAGCCAGTCGGCTTTCGGGGAACTGGACAATCCCCAGCATGCGGGAGCCCAGTTGGACCGGATTTACGTCACGGCCCGCGAATTGACCCGGGCGATGGACGAAATCGTCTGGGCGATTAATCCGCAACACGACACGCTGGATAGTCTGGTGAGTTACCTGGGGAAATTTGCCCAGGATTTTCTGGGTCCACTCCACATCCGCTGCCGGCTGGATGTGCCGGTGCAACTTCCCGCCTGGCCGATCACGGCCGAGGTGCGCCACAACCTGTTCCTCGCCTTTAAGGAGGCGCTGAACAATGTGCTCAAACACGCAGCCGCCTCGGAAGTCTGCATCTCGCTGAACTCCGCCGCAGACCGTTTTACTCTCGCGATTCGCGATAACGGCGTCGGCTTCGTCCCCGATACCCTGAGGCGCTCCGGGTCCGATGCGTCGGACCGCATTGCATCCGGCAATGGTTTGGCCAACATGCGAGCCCGCCTGGAGAAGCTCGGAGGCCGTTGTGAAATCCAAAGTGCGCCCGGCCAGGGAACGGAAGTGAAGTTTAGTGTGGCGGTCACCGTCCATTCGGCATAAACAACACCGTGCCCCATTGCGACCGCATCCGGACTGTTTCAACGAGGCCTCGGAATGAGGCGGGCGATGCCGGCGCAATCCGGGAACCGGACATGTCCCTAAAACTGATGACAGGCTTTCGGCCCCTGATCCGGCTAAGGTGAGATTCGCGTGAGTGTAGCTGTTTCCATTATTGAAGATGATGTGCCTGCCAGAGAAATTCTGGCGGGTTGGATTCGCCGCGGCGATGGATTCCGATGCGTCAGCGAACATGGCAGCGCCGAAAGCGCGCTGGCGGAATTGCCGAAGGAAAAGCCGAATGTCGTGTTGGTGGACATCAACCTGCCGGGAATGAACGGCATCGAATGTGTTCGACGGTTGAAGTTGATCCTGCCGGAAACACAATTTGTCATTGTGACGGTGTACGAGGATGCCAACCACATTTTCAATGCGCTCGCGGTCGGCGCCAGCGGTTATCTGTTGAAACAGACACCCCGGAGCGAAATGCTGGCGGCGCTGAAAGAAGTCTATGCCGGCGGCTCACCCATGAGCAGCAATATCGCGCGAAAAGTGGTGCAGTCCTTCCGGCGGACCGCGACGGCGACGGGAAGTTCGGAAGACTTGTCACCGCGCGAGGGCGAGGTGCTGGAATTGCTGGCGCGAGGCTACCTTTATAAGGAAATCGCGGACTCCCTCGGAATCGGAGTGGCAACCGTGACCACGTACATCCGGCGCATTTACGAAAAGCTTCACGTGCGTTCACGCGCCCAGGCCGTGGCGAAGTACGCCCATCTCCCGTTGGGCGATTCGCACTGACCCGGGCGAACACGCCTTGACCGGCATCCCGCGAAATGGGCACGACCAACCGGAGCAGACACCCGCAGCGGCGGCGAGAGCGCAACTTTTTCATGAAAAAAACCACCTTCCTCTCGGCCGCATGCATCCTCCTTTTCTCCGCCGGGTTCACCCGCGCGGAATCGCCGCTCCATGATTTTATCACCGCCCGCGGCGATCAGTTGTTCGAAGGGGACCGGCCCTTCCGCTTTCTCTCCTGGAATCTGCCGAATCTCCAACTCATTGAAGACGACCTCGCGTTCGCGAAGCCGGATCCCTGGCGGTTGCCCGATCGCTTCGAGATCACGGATGCGCTGGCGACGGTGAGCCAGTTGGGCGGAACGGTGGCGCGCACCTACGTCATCTCCGTTCAGCGCACGAACGACGCCCCGAACACGCCCCGGCATGTGCTCGGTCCCGGCAGGTTCAATGAGGACGCCTTCCGCTCCCTCGATCAGGTCCTCCAAACCGCCGGCGAACAGGGCGTTCGACTGATCATTCCGCTCGTGGATAATTGGATCTGGCAGGGTGGCCGGGCCGAATACGCCGGCTTTCGCGGAAAATCCAAGGACGCCTTTTGGACCGACCCGCAGATCATTGCGGACTTCAAGGAAACCATCCGGCATGTGATCCTTCGCACCAATACACTTACCGGAATTCGTTACTGCGATGACAAGGCCATTCTCTGCTGGGAAACCGGCAACGAATTGTCGTCGCCCATGCCCTGGACACGCGACATCGCCGCCTATATCAAACGCCTGGACCCCAATCATCTGGTCATGGATGGCTTCGGCGCCGCCGAGTTGCGCCCGGAATCCCTCGCCGCGCCGGAGGTGGACATCGTCACGACGCACCATTACCCCGGCGGACGCAGATCGTTTGATCAACTCATTCGCACGAACTGGGCGATGGCGAAGGGAAAAAAACCTTACGTCGTCGGTGAGTTTGGATTCGTCGAGACGGCGGCGATGGCGCGAGCCATCCAGGCAATCAGGGAAACAGGAACCTCGGGCGGTTTGTTGTGGAGCCTGCGGTTCCGAAACCGGGATGGCGGCTTTTACTGGCACAGCGAACCCTCGGGCGGCAACCGGTACAAGGCGTTCCACTGGCCCGCTTCCGCCATCGGGAATGAGTATGATGAAATCAATCTCATGGCGATGGTGCGGGATAACGCCTTTGCTATCCGCGGCCTGGCGCCGCCGCCCATTCCGGTCCCCGCGCCGCCGAAATTGCTGCCCATCGCCACCGCAGCCGGGATTTCATGGCAGGGATCCGTGGGAGCGGCCGGCTACACAGTCGAGCGCGCGCCAAAGGCCGATGGACCCTGGACGGTGGCCGGCGAGGGTATTGACGAAGCCTTCGTCCAGTATCGTCCGCTGTTTGCAGACGAATCCGCGCCGCGTGGCGAGTGGTATTATCGGGTTCGCGCGAACAATCAGGCCGGCTCCTCGGAACCTTCCGACGTGGTCGGTCCGGTCGCAGTCACGAATGCGACCCTGGTCGATGAGCTCGCCGATTTCTCGAAAGTCCACGCCCGGCAGGGCGCGCTCGAGATCAAAACCCGCGACTCTCGCAAGACCAAGGAAGACGCGCACCGCGCGGCCGGCAATGCGGGCGACGCGCTGGTCTATCGCCTGGCGACCCCGGTTGAAAGTTTCCGGGTGTTTGTGTTCTTTCCCCGGGCGGTGGCCGATCCCAAGTTCGCGGTTTCCGCCGATGGCCAGACTTACCGCGACGTTGCTGCGGCCAAGGAATTCTATTTTCGCGGGATCGGCGATTACGGTTACTGGAAGCCGGTGTTGTATCAGGCCGCGGGTGTTCATCCGGACGCCGAATACCTGAAAATCGAGCTGACCGGCGAAACCCAGATTGGCCGCGTGGAAATCACCCGCGCGCTGGGAGAGAAGTAGAGCGTCCGAGGAGTGTGAATGAACCCGAATGAGTTGACCGAGTTTTCCCGGCGTGTCCGCGCCGAATTGTTCGAAAATATTCTCCCGTTCTGGTGCGGGCCGGCGTTGGACCGCGAACAGGGCGGCTGGATGGCGTGGTTGTCCAATGACCTTAAACCCGACCGCGCCCAACCCAAGGGACTCATCGTCAATACCCGCATCCTTTGGGCTTTCTCCGCCGTCCACCGCGCGCGGCCGGAAACGGTTTACCGGCAGATGGCCGATCGGGCCTATGATTTCGTGATGAACCGGTTTTGGGATGCGCAACAGGGCGGGGCGTTTTGGCGCCTCGACGACACCGGTCGCGTGCTCGACGATTCGAAAAAGATCTATGGCCAGGCGTTTTTTATTTATGCGCTTTCGGAATATCACCGGGCCTTCGGCGCGCCGGCGGCGCTGGCGCGAGCCATCGAATTGTTCGATTTGATCGACCGCCATGCGCACGATGCCAGGTTCGGCGGCTACCTCGAAGTGCGCCGCCGGGATTGGTCCGAGGCCGGCGCGGAGGCGCGGCTCAGCGACAAGGACATGAACGAGAAGAAATCGATGAACAATCATCTTCACGTTCTGGAGGCATGCACCAACCTGTACCGGGTCTGGAAGGAGCCGCGCCTGGAGCAACGCCTCCGCGAACTCATCGGACTCTTTGCGGACCGAATCCTCGACGGCCGCACGCATCACTTCAACCACTTCTTCAACGAGCCGTGGGAAGTGCGCTCGGACAGTTACACCTTTGGCCACGACATCGAGGGAAGCTGGCTGTTGTGCGAAGCCGCCGAAGTGCTGGGCGATGCCGCTTTGATTGAGCGCGTGTGGGCGCTGGCGTTGCGCATGGCCGAAGTGGCGCTCAAGGAGGGGATTGATGCCGGCGGCGGACTTTGTTACGAAGGCAAAGCAGGCAAGGTCATTGACTCCGGCAAGGAATGCTGGCCCCAGGCCGAAGCCCTGATCGGCTTTCTCAACGCCTTCCAACTCTCCGGCGACCCAAGGTATCTCGATAACGCATTCCGCATCTGGGAATACATCGAGACTCATCTGGTGGATCGCGTCCACGGCGAATGGTTTTGGCGGATCAACGAGAACGGCCAGCTCGACCCGACGCTGCCCAAGGTGAGTGAGTGGAAAGGGCCCTACCATGGAACGCGGGCGTGTCTTGAAGCGATTCACCGGCTGCATACGCTTTCCACCGCGGCAAAAAAGCGCCGCGGCTTCCCTCCCGAGTTGCCAACCCTGGCGCCGCGCACGGAAATCGGCTCAAAATCCAATGCGGGTCCAACCTCCATTTAACTGTCCCGCATTTCAGACATACCTTTATGAATAAGATCGCTCTCGGTTCTCTTTGCTTCGCTTTACTCGTTCCCGGCGCCATGGCGCAACTCAAGCCAGTCGAGGTTCGAGGCAACCGGTTCGTCACGGCCGACGGCCAACCCATCGTCTTTCGGGGACTGGACACCAGCGACCCCGACAAGCTGGAGCGAAACGGCCAGTGGAATCCGCATTATTTTGAAATGGCCAGGTCCTGGGGCGCCAACATCGTGAGATTTCCCGTGCATCCGGCGGCGTGGCGCATTCATGGAAAAAAGAACTATATCAAAATGCTCGATCAGGGCGTTGCCTGGGCCCAAAAACAAGGCCTCTATGTCATCATCGACTGGCACAGCATCGGCAATCTTCCCCGCCAGAAGTTTTTTGCGGGATCTTCCGAGCTCTATCCCCCCGCGCTTTATGACACCACAAAAGCGGAGACGTTTGCGTTCTGGAAGGCCATGGCCAAGCACTATTCCGGAAACAAGTCCGTCGCATTTTTCGAACTGTTCAACGAACCCGCCAAGGGCGGACAACTGGGAGAATGCACCTGGGCCGAATGGAAAGCGCTGATGGAAGAATTGATCGCGACCATCCGGTCGAACGGCGGCACCGCGATTCCTCTGGTCGCCGGGTTCAACTATGGCTACGACCTGACGCCCGTGACGAACGCGCCGATCAATGCGGCGGGCATCGGATACGTGGCGCATCCCTATCCCATGAAGTGCCGTCAACCCTGGGAATCCGGGTGGACGCGCGATTGGGGCTTTGTCTCCGACAAGTATCCCATGATCCTCACCGAAATCGGCTTCCTGGGCCCCGACGAACCCGGCGGCTACAACCCGATCATCGGCGACGAAAGCTACGGCGCCGCGATCACATCCTATTGCGCCAAACACGGAATATCGTACACCGTCTGGTGTTTCGATCCTCACTGGGGACCCACGTTGATCAAGGATTGGGATTTCACGCCAAGCCGGCAGGGGGTTTATTTTAAGAAGGCGCTGCAAGCAAAGTAGTGCCGGTAATCATCCGTCCATAATTTTGAGGACGTGACTACTATAGTCCGGAGCGATTAGAGTCTCGAATGCGCAGGCGAGTGCATGCAAATTCAGCTTAAGTTGACTCAAAAATCCAACAGACTATGAAATTCCATTCCACCAAACTCATACAGGCGGCGGTTGCTGTCATGGCTGTCAGCGCTGGTGCCAAGGCGGATGTGCTTTACACCTTTGACGCCGGCCCGGTCAACGCCAGTTGGTCGGGTCCAATCGCGTGGTCTTCCGGCCCGGCTGGGTGGGCGGGAGGCGGATCCCTCAAGGCGATCAGCACGACGGCAGGATGGCAAAACTGGAACATCGCGCAAAACTACACCTGGCAGGACGGGTCTCAGCAAGCCCTTGCAGCCATCGCGGCAGGCGGCAGTGGCCGGCTTTCCTTTGACATCCTTGTTGACGGATCGAGTTTCACTCCGGGAGTGTCTGACTGGTACAACCTCTCCATGGCCGCCAACAGCGACTCAGGCGGTTGGACTCAAAGCGACAATATCCTCGGCGCCGGTCCTTGGCACGACATGAACGACGCTGCTCTGCATGTAACCCACATTGACATGAGCTTTTCGCAACTCGGGTGGGGATCCGCCGCGACTTGGTTTCAACTCAACTTCGCCGCAAATTCAGGGACTTCCCCGGTTGGCTTCTATCTCGACAATCTCAACGCCTATGTGGTTCCCGAGCCGGGCACGTTCGCCTTGGCCGGACTGGGAGCCGCCGCGCTGTTGATCTTCCGCCGCAAGTAGACTGTCCATTTCCTTCAACCCCGCCCTTCCCCGGAGGCGCGGGGTTTTTCGTCGGCCCAGGCGGCTGGACGCATCGGACTCGGGAGATAAAGTTGTTGTGGGGGCCACACCCTCCGGATCGGCTCTCGCGGCGTGCGGCCTGTAACCGGGAACCAGGCCGCGATTCCATTCCCGTCACTTGGCGAAGGCGGCCAGTTTTTCGTTGGCTTGAGCCACGACAGCTTGCGTAGTCGTATCGGTATCGAACACCGAATTAAGCCCCTGCGGTTCGCAAGGCGGGTCACCCGTCAGGACGGCGGCCGAATACGGTTTGCCGCCATTGGCCCGTCCTTCGCCGCCCCAGGTCCAAAAATTGGCGCCCTGCAGCGCCCGTCCGGCAGCGCAGGAATCCGCCACCTGTTGAAACATCCGGCCGTAATAATCATCACGGGCCGTTGTGGGCGTGCCGGGTTCATACTTCTCATGATCGCGCGGCAGGCCGAATTCCTCCAAAACCAGCGGCTTGTGCAGCGTGTCGGTCGCCAGGACGGTGTGTTGCTCCACATGATCCCGGGCGCGGATCGCGGCAGTTTCGTATTCCGCGGACAATTGAGGGTCTTTGAGCCAGCCCCAGTTCTTCAGCCACATATGAACGGTCACATAATCAATCGCCGCCGTTTCGTGGGCCTTGACGAAAACCTCAGGCTTCTGCAAGCAGCCCCAAATCCCTTCCGAACCGGTGCAAACGAGGTGATTGGGATCCTGCGCATGAATGAAACGCGCGGTCTTGTCAACCCAGTCTGTAAATGCAGGAACCGCACCCTCGGTTTTGTCGTCATCCGTGCCGGGGCGCGGTTCGTTCGCCAGCTCCCATGTCATGATGGCCGGGTCGTCCCGATAGAGCCGTCCGTTGATGGAATTGCGGCGCTGGATCAGATGCGAGACATAGGCGCGGTAAAGTTCGTTTGCCGCCGGATTGGTGTAAAAACGCGCCGAGAACTGCATGAAAGCATGCCAGTCACCGCGCGCCATCACCGGAAGATCCGGGTCGGGAATGGCTTCACCGGTAATCCAGCGGACGTATTGGGCGAAGCTGCCGGACCATTGCCAGTAGTTCGAAACAAACAGGATCGCGCGCATGTTGCGTTCGGCCATTTCCGCAAGACAGAAATCCAGCCCGCGGAGCAGGTCTTCGTCCCAATCCATCGGGCTTCGCGTGATGCCGCGGGGAATGGCGCCGGCGAGCGACGAAGTTTCCGAGCCGGCCAGCAGGCGGATATTGGTGACGCCGATGCGTTGCAGGCGGTCGAGTTCGCGGACCATCCGTTTGCGGCCATCCGGCAGCATGGGGTCGCTCAGGTAACAGCCAAACCAGAGATTGGTCCCGACGTAAAAATAGGGCCGGCCGCGCAACTCGAAACGCCCGTTGCGAACGGTCGCAAAATCGGCGGCTTTTCCGCCCGTGCGAGCTGAAGCCGCTTTCGGGCCGGCGCAGCCCGCGACCACCAGCGGCATGGCCAAGGCGGTGGTTTTGATAAAGTCCCGGCGCGAAGTGTACATATTTAGATTCAGCATTAGCACGGCACAAACCGGGCTATCAAGCTGGGCGTTGGCATTTGCATGTAGCTATTTTTGATGACATGGTGGTTGCCCGGCTCCATCTTATTCTGGATTTCAGAAGCAGCAACTCGCATGACCACAAAATCCTTCAGTCAGAAACGGACGCGCCTGCAACGGGAGCACGAGCGGCTCCTCAAACGCCGCAACCTCCGGCAAGAGGACGGCAATGGCATCTTTGAACGATACGAATACCCGGTGCTGACTGCCGAACATACACCGCTCACCTGGCGCTATGATTTGAACCCGGCGACCAACCCGCATCTGATGACCCGGCTGGGCATCAATTGCGTGTTTAACGTCGGCGCCATGGAATGGAACGGGAACATTGTCCTGATGGGACGAGTCGAAGGCTGGGATCGCAAGTCATTCTTCGCGGTGGCTGAGAGCAAGAACGGCGTGGATGGCTTCCGGTTTTGGGATTACCCGGTGCGGATGCCGGATTACGAGCCGCAGGAAACCAATGTGTACGACATGCGCCTCGTGCGCCACGAGGACGGCTGGGTTTACGGTCTCTTCTGCGCCGAACGGCACGATGACTCGAAGCCGGGCGATCTTTCCGCCGCCATCGCCCGCTGCGGCGTTGCCCGCACGAAAGACCTCGTCAAATGGGAGCGGTTGCCCGATCTCAAGACAAACTCCTTGCACCAGCGCAATTGCGTCCTCCACCCGGAATTTGTCAGGGGCAAGTATGCCTTCTATACCCGTCCCATGGCCGACTTCGCGGCCACCGGCTCCGGCGACGGCATCGGCTGGGGTTTGTGCGATGACATCACGAACGCCGTCATCGGCAAGGAGCAGATCATTGATCCGCGCTTCTATCACACGCTCAAGGAAGGCAAGAATGGCCTGGGCCCGGCGCCGATCAAGACGAAGAAAGGCTGGCTGCACCTCGCGCACGGCGTGCGCAACACCGCCGCCGGGATGCGCTATGTGCTTTACCTGTTTCTGTGCGACTTGAAGGATCCCGCGCGGGTGATCAAATCGCCGGGCGGCTATTTCATGGCGCCGGAGGGCGAGGA
>CAZFOA010000092.1:0-762 GCA_964520205.1 uncultured Verrucomicrobiota bacterium
TGCGGCTGTCCAGATGTCGAATGGGACTACTCGATCTTTGGGAGAATTACTGGCACAAAAACAATCATTGCCTATACCACTTGGGCAGACAACCAATATTCCCCGTGCGGTCCATTCAAGTCAACTTATTATTGGTGGAATTGTTATGACGGTTCTGCTGTTAGTTGGAGTCACAGAGGGGATTATGGCTGGGTCGAGGGACCATCGACCTTTTACAAGCTGGCAGACCCAAGTGGATTCTGGGCTTGGGTTGGGTCGCAGATCACAAACGCAGACCCTTACCATCTCGCTGTTGCGTCTCTGGTGATATATGAACAGTGCGTTTTAGGTAAATTGGAAACGCGATTGACTAAAACCTCAGTAGGTTTGGAGTTTACGTGGAGTTCGAAGTCCGGAAGCTGGACGGGACCTGGTTTAATTAGACCATAGAAAATGAAAATCAATTGGAAGAAGAAATCTTTGCTTGTAATCGTGATGGTTGCTGTTTTGATTGCGATTTTTTCAATTCGATCGCATAACCGCCGAACAGAAAATTGGATGAAGACAATGGGAGAGCGTCTAGACGAAGTTTTCACCAACGGTGGTGCGGCAAAAGTAGGAAAGAATACGTATGGAACTTCCAGCGATCTTAGAACAAATTCGGGCACCGATAATGTTACGAACCTTGACACCGGGGGCGATCATTCTAAGTGAGCGTGAAAGGGTCGCCCATTAGTGCGGGAGGTCAAGAGACAAAACGTTGCCGTCCCCGATTTTCTTCTC
>CAZFOA010000092.1:862-13439 GCA_964520205.1 uncultured Verrucomicrobiota bacterium
TGGTAACGGGAGAGCCCTTTCTCATTGCGTTCGACTTGAATCCAGTCGCCGAATGTCTTTGTGCTCGTCGGCAGTGGCTTGCGGGTTCTCCGTCTTGCTGGAATGTGAGCGTGAAGGGGTCACCCATTAGTGCGGGAGGTCAAGAGACAAAACGTTGCCGTCCCCGATTTTCTTCTCGGGTTCTTCAGCAGTCTGAAGAACCGTTTCAAAGGCTCTGACTCGAACCTGTCTTTTCCACTTCTGATTTCGGAGTCGCCCTGAGGCGATCCGTTCAGTCACCCATCTGGATCTAGCGCCGTCGTTGGAAGTCTTTTATTAAAAGCCTCCCTGTTTGCGTCCATCCCACTTCTGTGGAACCAGAAAACGTTCAGTGCCGGGCCGTGTTCATTCAGTTTCCAAAGAGCTGCGGTTCGTCAGAACCCACGCTGCACTCCGACGTCCAACCCGTTATTGACTCACGGCACGGTCGAATCGCCTTTAAAAGTGTTTTCAGATCTTCAACCTGGGGCCAGTCGCCGGCTCCAATCAGTCCGCAGGGCTCGTAGCCAACCCCTTCATCTGGCTGCCGGCGACTGTCCCAAAAACCCGTTGCTCGTCGTAGTCCACGTCCTTGGCCATCACGTGCCACGCCGCTTTGGCCAGCTTGCAGGCCAGCGCTTTGGTCGCCAGGACAGTGCTCGTCCGGGCCGCCTTGCGATCGAACCACCGACGGCAGGACGCGTCATAGCGTTTGGCGAAGTTGGCCGCTTCCACAAAGGCCCAGCTCAGGTATTTGTTGCCGCACTTGCGGTTGTTCTGGCCCTTGTTCTTCTCGTTGCTGGTGCGTTTGGAATCCACGGCCCGACAGTAGCTGGCAAAGTTGCCCGCACCCGCAAATCGGCTGATCTGTCCCACTTCCATCGTGATCGTCAGCCCTAAAACAATCCCCACTCCGGGCAGCGTCTTGAGCTTGGGGTAATACGGCAGTTGGCGTGCGCATCGAAGGACGGCCTTTTCAATCCTCTCAATGCTTTGGTCCAGTTGCTCGATGTGCTGCTTCTGCACTGTGGCGATCAACTGGTTGGCCGGGTGATCGTACAGCCCCATAACCTCAGCCACCTCCATGCCTTTGAGTCGGCTTAAACTCAGTGTCTGCCCAGTGGTGCGCGCGTAGAGACTCTTGAAACTGAGTAGCAACGCCGTGCGTTGCTGCACCAGGCTCAGGCGTCGGCGCAACAGGTCCCTCACCGGCCGCAACTCCGGATCGTAAATGTAGCCCGTCGGCAGAATGTTCAGCCGTTGCAACTCCGCCAGGAAAAAGGCGTCGTTCTTGTCGTCGGCGTGCTTGATCCCGCTGTACTGCTCGATCTTCGCCGGATTGGCCAGCACCACCGGGTAGGACAAGGCCCGCAACCCGTCCACCAGCCAATACCAGTTGAACGTCGATTCGACAGCGACGCTCTTGAGCCGCTTCTTATACGGGGCCAGGAACTGGACCACCTGCTTGAGCTGGCAGTCCAGCTTCTGGTGCTTGAGACGTCGACCGCTCTCGTCGATCAATCCAATGACTACATTGTTGCTGTGCAGATCGATTCCTGCCATTACTTGCCTTGTCATATGGTTTCCTTTCGGTTTGCGTTGTTATTCTTTCTAAGGGACAACAACGTTTTACCGGAAGGAAGCCTTCCTTCGCCACCCCGCACTTAATGTTTATCAGGCCGTGCATAGTGGTATATTGGAATTGGCAAATGGTGTGGATGTGAGGAGGGTGGCGGGCGATGGCTCGCCCGGTGCGAACCGAATACAAGGAATCGTGCTACCATGTGATGGCCCGCGGGAATCAGGGGCAGGCGATATTTGCCGACGAGCTGGATCGCAAGGAGTGGCTGGAGACATTGGCCCATCCTCCCAGGAAGGAACCAACGCCGTCGCAATGCCCATTTTTGCCGCTACGTACGTGGTAACGGGAGAGCCCTTTCTCATTGCGTTCGACTTGAATCCAGTCGCCGAATGACTTTGCGCTCGTCGGCAGCGGTTTGCGGAATTTCCGTTTTGTTGGCATTTGGGCGTATTTAAGGCGAATTTGCCGTTACAATACCCAACAGTGCTCCCTACAACGAAAGGAGTTTTCGAACAGACTGCTAAATCGCTGTCAGCCTTCCCGTCGAGTCGCCGTGGCGCTCGAGTCCCTGGACGCCCATCCGATCGGCTAGGCTCAGGAACAGGTTGGTCAGGGGCGCGGCGCTGATCTTGGTGTAACGGCCGGGTTGCAGGCCGCCGCCGCCGCCGGCCAGGAGAATCGGAAGATTCGTGTGCGTGTGGCGGTTGCCGTCGGCGTTGCCCGAACCATAGACGATCATCGAGTTGTGCAGCAGCGACTGGCCGCCGGCATCCTTCGTCTGCTCCATTTTTTCCAGGAATTTGGCGAGCTGTTTCGCATACCACAAATCAATTTCCTCCACCTTGGCGATCATGTCCGGATCATTGCGGTGGTGCGTGAGGTTATGATGGCCTTCGGCGATTCCGATTTCCGAGAAGGTGCGATTGCTGCCCTCGGCTGCCAGCAACAGTGTGGCCACCCGGGTGGAATCGGTCTGAAAGGCCAGGACCAGCATGTCGAACATAAGCTGAATGTGATCGCCGAAATTCGGTGGAATGCCGGGGGGCGCGTCCGCGTCCGGGTTGATCACCGGCATCTGTTCCGCCCGCTCGATGCGCTGCTCGATCTCGCGCACGCTGGTCAGGTATTGATCCAGCTTTTGCCGGTCGCGTCCGTTGAGTTGTTGCTGGACTGCGCCGGCGTCTTCCATGACAAAGTCCAGAATGGATTGCTGCTCCTGCTGGCGGCGTTTGAGGTTGCCGATCCGCTCGCCCCTCGAACCGACTCCGAAAAGCCGCTCGAAGACGAGGCGGGGATTGGGTTCGGGCGAAAGCGGTTGGTTGGGCGAGCGCCAGGAGAGGTTGTATTCGTAGGCGCAGGAATAGCCGGAATCGCAATCGCCCGACTTGCGGATGGAGTCGCAGCCTAATTCCAGGGAAGGAAAACGCGTGAGGTGCCCGATCCGTTGCGCCACCACCTGGTCGATGGAGATACCCGCGTGAATGTCCGATCCCGCGGTTTTCTTGATGCGCACCCCGGTCAGAAACGTGCCGCCGGCGCGCGCGTGATCGCCGCCGCCGTCGGCGCCGGCGTTGGCGCTGAGGTCTTCCAGGCCGGAGATGAGCTGAATTTTGTCCCGCATTTTCTCGAGCGGCTGCAGTGTGCGCGGAAGCTCAAATTCCGTTCCGCCGGCTCCGGCGGGCCACCACGTGGACGGGATGATCCCGTTCGGCACATACAGAACGGCCATCCGGACCGGCGCTGTGGCGGGGATTCCACCGGCCGCAGGCGAAGGAGCCGCCAGGAGGCGCAAGGGTGCAAGCGACTCGAACGCCGGCAGCGCGATGCAAGCGCCCAGTCCGCGCAGGAACCGGCGCCGGTTGAGATGGGACCACCGCTCGGCGGCAGTCCTGTGCTTTGTCGGGGAGGAAGTTTTCATGGTGCGGATTGGTTTTTGGCGATTGAAGGGCCATCGGCAGGGCCGGCGGGTTCGGTTGAATCGGCAAAGGTTGCATTGGCCTGGTTGCGCCGTTCCTGGAATGGCGCCGACTCGATGATCCCCATCAACAGCACGGAGAAGCGGCCATTCTCGCGCTCGAGCCGGTCGACGATCTGATCCACGGTTTCGACGTCGTAACACTCCAGGCCGCGGCCCAGGGCATAGGTGAGCAGTTTCTGGGTTAAACAGCGGTAAAAGTCGGTGCGATGTTCCTTCATGAGGATGTGTTTCAACTCGCGCACATCGTTGAAGGATTCGCCGGTGATCAGTTTGCCCGCCGGTTCAATCAACTGGTTCCGTTCCTTGTCGCGCCACATGCCCAGGGCGTTGAAATTCTCCAGGCCCAACCCGATCGGGTCCATCCGCGCGTGGCACGAGGCGCACAACGGCTGGCTGCGGTGCATTTCCAGCGCCACCCGCAACGTCGGTTCCTTGTTGGTGAAATCCTTTTCGGACGCCTCCAGCGCGGGGACATTGGGCGGCGGCGGCGGCGCTGGCGTGCCCAGTATATTGTTCAGAACGAACACGCCGCGTTTCACCGGCGAGGTCCGATCCGGGTTCGATGTGACCGCCAGCACGCTGCCGAGCGTGAGCACTCCGCCGCGGGGACAGCCGGCCGGCAGCGACACGCGGCGCATCTCGGTTCCGGCGACCTGGAGGTTCGTAAGGCCGTAAAAATTTGCCAGCTTCTCATTCAAGAAGGTGTAATCGCTGTCGATCAGCTCCGTCACGCTGCGGTCTTCCCGCACCACACTGGCAAAAAACATCTCGGCTTCGCTCTTCATCGCCTGCCGCAACTCATGATCCAACTCGAAGCGCGGTCGCAGAAACCCCGGAACAGCGGGCCGCTTTCGGGCTTTCACCTGGCCCGGCGCGTTCGTTTGACCCGGTTGACCGGCCGGGGCCGTCGGGTCGTGTTGAGCCAGCCGGGCCAGAAACGCCTCGCGCTGTTGACGCATTTGTTTTTCCGTCCCGCTGTCGCGCGCCAGCACCACCCGGGCATCGATGGCAATGCCCTGCAAATCCCGCACCTGAAGCCATTGGCCGGTGAAATTCTCGATCAACGCTTGCGAGCGCGCGTCCGCCATCATCCGCACCACCTCGGCCGCCAGGCTTTTTCTCAATTCGCCGCGCCCGGCCAGCCGGATCAGTTCCTCGTCCGGCTGGGTGGACCAGAGGAAATACGACAGCCGCGACGCCAGCGAGTATTCGTCAACGGGTGACCAGGCGGCGGCGGGTGAGGCTTCCGGCGAGCTTTGCTCCAAACGGAATAGAAAACGCGGCGAGGCAATCACGGCCTCCATCGCGTAGCCAACTCCCGCCTCAAACGTCTTGCCGGGCTGGGTGTAAACTCCCTCGGCCAGCGCCGTCAACCGGTCCACGGTCGGGTCATCCACCGGACGCCGGAACGCCTGGCCGGCAAAGCGGCGCAATATTTCCCCGGCATACTGGCGGCGCTCCGCGGGCAGCTCGGGAATCTTCCGGGTAAAAATGCGCTCGTAGTTTTTCGGCGGAACCCAGTAACTGCGCTCGAACGGTCCGCGAACGGTGACAGATACGATCCGCATCACCAGCGTATTGGTTTCCTCCGCGTCGGCGGCCGTCGGATGCAGCTCCAAGGCCAGGCGATGTTCTCCCGCCGGCAAATCCTCATCGAATTCGAAGGGGAAGGTCTTGTTTTCGTACCAGCCAAATTCCTTTTGCAACAGGTCCCGATCGTCCAGCTTGAACCCGATGCGACATTTGCGGGCATCGAAATCGAAGTCTCCCTTCACGGCCAGCTCCAGCGCCAGCCGATAATGCCCCGCGTGCTCCAGGGTGAAGCCGGTGGAAACCGCCGCCGGTTTGTCGTAAGGCAACGACAGGACGCCGTCCCTGCCCGCCTTCCGGAGCCCGCCACGGTTGTCGGCGCCGTCGTCGCGAAACCGGCTTCCGGCCAGTGTGACCTCCGGCATGACCTTCGAGACGGTGGGCACCGCTTCGGCCAGGATGGTCCGGGCTGCCGCGACGTATTTTTCCAACAGCATCGGCGACAAGGTCAGCACATCGCCAATGTTGTCGAAGCCATACCCGGTGTCGTCGGGCGGAAATTCGACCTCGGTATTGAAGTCAACGCCCAGGAGATCCCGGATGGTGTTGCGATATTCGACCCGGTTGAGCCGCCGGACCGTGACGCGGCCAGGGTCGGGGTTTCGCGGGTCGGTTTCAAACACGGCGCTTTTGATCCAGTCCGCAACGCGCTGCTTTTCCTCCGCCGTTGGCCGGGGTTTTTTGGCCGGCGGCATGAGGCCGGCGCGCAAATACTTCAGCACATTCCACCAAAAATCGCGGTTCTCCAGCAAGGCAGGGTCGGATTTGAACTCGTCGAACGCCACACCGCCTTTTTTCGCACCGTCGGCGTGGCAATCGGAGCAATACTGGGCGAGAATGGGCTGCACTTCCCGTTGAAACTGCGCCGCTCCCGGCCGTTCCGCCGCGCGCGCGGAAGGACTGGGTGACGCCAACGCCAACAGTCCCGTCAAGCATGGCCACAGCAGCAAATGGCCGGAGGGGGTCATGGTTGTAAACATAGCAAAGCCAACCGCGGTACACAAGCGGCCAGTGCCCCGATTCGAGCTGTTCTGTTGAGCCATGGAAGACCAAGAATTCGGCATTGAGCTTTTCAAATTGGGGAATCAAGCAGTCATTCCCGGGCCGCCGGCCGGCGCGCGGCACGCTTTTGGATTTCCATTCCCACGTCCCGGGCTTAATCTCAGCGGAGGTTGCCGCCTGGAAGATTTCGCTGACAGTGATTTGTTGCTGCCGGGAAATGGCAGCACGGCGGCATGGCGATATGATGACACCCAATTTACAGAGTTTTCCTCCGAAGCGACGCAAACTTGTGCGTTGGGTCGTCGGTCTTCTCGCCTTCTACACCGTCACCGGCTTCTTCATTTTGCCGCCGATTATCCGCGCCGTGGCAGTGAAGCAATTGTCAAAACGACTCGACCGCCAGGTTTCAATCGAGAAGGTGAAACTCAATCCCTTCGTGCTCTCAGCTACGATTCGCGGCCTGTTGATCAAGGACCCGGACGGCGAGCCGTTCCTCTCCTGGGACGAAGTCTATGTGAATCTTCAGCTCGCATCGTTTTTCGGCCACCCGTGGGTTCTCAAGGAGGTCCGCACCACCCGGCCGTTTGTCCGGGTGCAACTGAACAAAGATTATACCCTGAATTTCTCCGACCTGATCACTAAATTTTCCACCAACGCTCCACCCAGCGAACCGTCAAAGCCATTGGCGTTGCGGATCGACCACCTGCAAATCGCGGGCGCGACGGCTTCACTCACCGATCTGACGCCGCGCATTCCGTTCAAGCGGTTGCTCGGGCCGCTGGACGTGAGCCTCGAACATTTCCGGACCGATCCCGACAGCAGGAATCCCTATGCTTTTTCCGGCACGACCGATGCCGGGGAAAAGTTCTCGTGGAGCGGCTATTTTTATCTCGATCCGCTCCGCTCCGAGGGCGATGTCTCGCTGGAAAACCTGTCGCTGATCAAATATGCGCCGCTCTACCAGGACCTCGTCCGTTTTGAAATCAGGGATGGCATTGTGGACGCCCGCCTGAATTACCGGTTCGAGTTGAGCGCTTCCAACCGCGTCGCTTCCGCCACCAACGCTTCGTTCGCCCTCCATTCCTTCAAACTCTCCGAACCCGGCGGCGGCGCAAACGTCGTCGAACTGCCGGAATTCTCGGTCAACGGCGCGAGCCTGGATCTCGACAGCCGGGAGGCTGAAGTGGGTTCGTTGTCGGCCAACGGCGCGAGGCTTTTGTTGCAGCGCGACAAAGGCGGCGCAATCAACGCCATCGAACTGTCCCAGCCGACCGCCACCCCCCAGGCGCCTGGCGGCGTTCTCCTGCTGTTGCGTTCGCTCACCAACACCGTCGCCATGCTGCTCAACAGCACCAACGCGTGGAAGGCGACGTTGCACGAGGTCAACATTCAGAACGGCGCGCTCAACCTGGCGGATTACGCGAACTCGCGCCCGGCGATGCTCACCCTCGACAACATTGCGCTGACGGCCAGGAACATTTCCAATCTCCCCGGCACCAACCTGACCGCTTCACTCTCGCTGCGCTGGAACACCAATGGTTCCATTCAAGCGGCGGTTTCCGCTTCATTTCTGCCACCCACGGCGGAGATTCATCTCACCCTTCACAACCTCGAATTGGGCCCGCTTGATCCCTATCTCGACTCCAAACTCAATGTGTTCGTCCTCGGCAGCAAACTCGGCATGGACGGGCGCATCCGCCTGCGGACCACCTCCAACGAACTGCCCGAAGTCACTTTCAACGGCGATGTGAGCCTCGATGATTTCTCCGCCGTGGACGGGGTGTTGGAGGATGACCTCTTGAAATGGCGTTCACTCCGCCTCACGGGCATCGACGCCAATCTCAATCCGCCGACGGTCGCGATCCAGCAGATTGCCCTGGAAGACGCCTATGCGCGGCTCCTGATCGAGACCAATCGCACGATCAACCTGCTCGCCGCCTTGCGCGCGGAAGACACCCCGCCGCCCGCCGCCGCGCCGGAGGCATCCCCGGCCGCCGAATCGAGCGCGAGGAAACCCGCGGTGACCGCTGCCGGGAGCGCAACAAATGCGCCCGACGCTGCTGCCCGGCCGAGGATTTCCGTCGCCACCCTGGTCATTTCCAACGCCCAGATCCGTTTCACCGACCGGTCGCTCACGCCGAATGTGGACCTGGCGATTCAGCAGGCCGGCGGCACCATCGCCGGGATTTCGTCGGAGGAACTCCAGCACGCGGACGTGGACTTGCGCGCAAAAGTGGACAACATCGGTCCTGTTGAAATCACCGGCGTGATCAATCCGTTCAGCGAACATCAGACCAACGAGCTGAAAATCGCGGTCCACGACGTGGACCTGACCCCCGCCAGTCCGTATGCGGGAAAATTCGCCGGCTACCGCATTGCCCGGGGCAAACTGAACCTGACGCTTGCGTATCATCTTCAGGGGCGCAATCTCAAATCCGAAAATCTGATCACGCTGGACCAATTCACGTTTGGCGACCGGGTGGAGAGTCCGGAGGCCACCCAATTGCCGGTGCGCCTGGCGGTCGCGATTCTCAAGGACCGGAATGGAAAAATCGAACTCGACGTGCCGATCGAGGGCAGCCTGGACGACCCGCAATTCCGCCTGCACAAGGTCATCGTCCACACGATTGGGAACATCCTTATCAAAGCCGCGACCTCTCCGTTCTCGCTGCTCGGCTCGGTGTTTGGCGGCAAGGGTGAAGAGATTCGTTACCAGGATTTCGCGCCCGGCAGTTCCGAGCTGTTGCCGGCCGGCAAGGACAAACTGGACGCGCTCGCCAAAGGACTTTATGAGCGGCCCGCCTTGCAGCTCGAAATCGAAGGCAGCGTGGATCCAAAAACCGACCTCGAGGGCCTGCGCCAGGCCGCCCTTGACAAGAAATTCCGCATGGCAAAATGGATCTCGCTCCGAAAATCCGCCCGGGAAGCCGCTCCGCCGGACCGGATCACGCTGACGCCAGAGGAACGGGCGAACCTCGTGAAGGAATTTTACGGTAAAGCTTTCGAACGCGGAGAAATCGATCTGGCAAGGTTGAGCCGGGACACCAACACCGCAGCCTTGGCGTCGCTGCTTCAAACACGCGCGCCCCAGGCCAGGAAAGGCGCCACCTTGTTGATGGAAAACTCCAAATCGCACGAACCCGCACCCGGCGCCGTCAGCAGCAGCCCGGGGCCAACAGAACTGCCGGGGATAACTGACCCTCTGGAACAGGCCTTGTTGTTTACGATGCCGGTCACCGACGCCGATTATGCGGCGCTGGCTTCCGACCGCGCAAAGGCGGTCCGCGCCTACATTTTACAGATCGGCAAAGTGGAGCCCGAACGGCTGTTCCTCACCGAAACCCTGCCCGGCGGGGTGAAAACCCAGGGCGCCCGCACTTATCTGCAACTGCGATAAGGTCACCTGCCGAAGAAAAGCTCCACCCACCGCGGACCGTAAAAAACCCAGATCATGGCGGCCAGGGAAATGTATGGCCCGTACGGCAGCCTTGCGGATGCGGCACGTTTTCCTGTCAGGATCAGCGAGACGCCGACGACGGAACCGATGATGGAGCTGACCATGAGTGAAAACACCACGGCGCGCCAGCCGAGGAACGCGCCGATGGCGGCCATGTATTTTACGTCGCCCAATCCCATCGCCTCGCGTGGCAGGACAATTTCCGCGCAGACGGCTTCCAGGTGCGGAACCTGTCCCGGGTCCATTTCATCCTCGCCGATCCACAAGCGTTGCGGCGCCAGGCGGACTGGCACGTCCCGGTAACAACGGTCCGGCAGTTCAACCGTTGCCGCGTGCAATACCACCACATCCGATTCCCGGTAAAATATTTCCTCATACGGAATCGTTTTATCCGGCAGGTGCAGTTCCGTTTCAGTGAAAACAATCCGGCTGTCCGCCGCCAGCAGCACCCGTTGGCGGCCAAAAAGAAGTTTGCCGAGGCGCAGGATCGAGTAAATCAAGGCGACCCCGGCGCATAAGCCAAGCAGGCTTTGCAGCCCGCTCCCGACTCGCGTAACCTCCCCCTGTAATTGCGGCACCAAAAGCGAGCACAGCAAACCCACCACGGCGCCGCCAACCGTGATCTCGTCCGGAATAATGAAGTGTTCAAAATCGATGAAGGTGGCCGCGATCAACCCGCTCAGAAACAGGCAATAAACCAGCGTCAACGCAACCGATGACCGGCCGAATCCAAGCCAGCCGGCCAGGAACAGCAACCCGGTCAGCAGCTCGACCAGGAAATACCGCGCGGAAATCGGCGCTCCGCAGTTCCGGCATCGGCCGCGCAGCCACACCCACGTCACCAGCGGAATGTTCAAGTACCACGGGATCGAATAGTTGCAGTGCGGACAATGGGACGGCGGAGTGACGATGCTTTGCCCGAGCGGCAGCCGATGGATGCAGACATTCAGGAAACTCCCGATGATGCAGCCCAAAACGAAAAATACCAGGGACCAGAAATGAAACGGCACTCCCGCCCAGTTTTGGGAATCAAAAATCGGGTTAATCATGGCTTCGGCCCGGGTTCAGCCATAAATGTTCTTCTTCAAGGCGTCGCGCATGACCTCGACGGGCGCCGGTTTGCCGCTCCAGATTTCCAGCGCCTTGGCGCCCTGATACAGCAACATCCCAAGGCCGTTGGCCGTGCGGCTGCCTCCCGCTTTGGCCGCGCGCAACAACGGCGTCTCCGCCGGCCGGTAAATCAAATCGTAAACCGCGCGCGCCTGCCGCAACGAAAACTGTTTTCCGTCCACTGGCAGCGGATCGTTCGCGCCCAGGCCGAGCGACGTCGCATTGATCGCCAGGTCAACGTCGCCGCGCGGATAGCCCAGTTGAATTCTGACGTTCGGATAACGGCGCCGGATTTCCGCGGCCACCGACCCCGCCTTGGACAGCGTGCGGTTGACGAGGAAAAGTTCGGCGACATTTTCCGACGCCAGTTTGAGCGCGGCCACCCGCCCGGCGCCGCCCGCGCCGAGCAGCAACACCCGCGCGCCGCCGAGGTCCAGTTCCAAATCCTCCCGCAGCGAGCGGATAATGGCGTCCGCGTCCGTGTTGAAACCCATCGAACGGATTTTCTCCGGCGGCGCGTCCTCGAACTGATGGACGGGTTTCCAGGTTCCGGAAGCGTCGCGGCCTTCGAACCGGATCGTGTTCACCGCACCCCAGGTTTTGGCGGATTCATCGGCCATGTCCACCATGTCCACCGCCAGCAACTTATGCGGCACGGTCAGATTCAAGCCGATGAACTGCATGGCCCGGGCGCCAGCCATGGCGGCGCGCAATTCCTCGGGCCGGACCTCGAAAGCGAGATAACGCCAATTCAAGCCGAGCGCGGACATCCCGGCGTTTTGCATCGCGGGCGAAGCCGAGTGTTTGATGGGAAAGCCGTAGACCGCGCAAAAGCGGGTGCTGGCGTTGATGGATTGTGCAGACGGCTCGGACACCCGCTGTTTATAGTCAGCCGGCGGCGAACTTCAAAGCCCAAAGTCGCGATCCAATGCGCCTGTGGGGCGAAACTCCATGAACGGGTCGCATTCAAAAAACGGGTCAACCCTGGAAAAGCGGCGCTGAAGACGCACACACTCCAAACGCTTCGCGTCAACCTGGGCCGTGGGACGACGAGAATCGTTTGGAGTGCGTCTAGCTTATCGGCGCCTTAAAACTATTTCGCGGATTCGTAATGCTTCGCCACTTCCGGCCAGCTGATGAGATTCCAGATGGCTTTGAGATAGTCAGCGCGCTTGTTCTGATATTTCAAGTAATAGGCGTGCTCCCACACGTCCACGCCGAGGATCGGCTTGCCTTCGGCGCCGGAAATCGCCTTGCCCATCAGCGGACTGTCCTGGTTTCCTGTGGACACGATTTCCAGCTTGCCGTGATGGACCACCAGCCAGGCCCAGCCGCTGCCGAACCGGCCAATGCCCGCTGCCTCGAATTTTTCCTTGAATGCGTCGAAGCTCCCGAACGCGGCTTTGATGTCGTCCCCGAGTTTGCCCGAGGGCGCGCCGCCGGCTTTGGGGGCGAGCAGTTTCCAAAACATTGAATGGTTGGCATGACCGCCGCCATTGTTGCGCACCGCGCCGCGAATGTCGGCGGGCACGGCGTCGAGGTTGCCGATCAGCGCTTCGACCGATTTTGCCTCGAGGTCGGCTTTGCCGGCGATGGCTTTGTTGAGGTTTGCCACGTACGCCGCGTGATGTTTGTCGTGGTGAATCTCCATCGTTTGCGCGTCGAGATACGGTTCGAGTGCGTCTTTCGGATACGGGAGCGGAGGAAGTTCGTAGGCCATAATTTTTCTCAGTTAACTGTTGTTCCAGATTAAACCAATCGCTTTTTCGTTGGGAATGTCAGGAGTATAGTTCACACGGCGCCTCGGCACAAGTGTCAAGTGCGGCAGGGTCAGTTTGCG
>CAZFOA010000093.1:0-13330 GCA_964520205.1 uncultured Verrucomicrobiota bacterium
CAATCAGAACCCCGATCTCGTCAAAGCGTTCCTTGTGGTTTATGCCAAAGCTCGCCGCTGGATTTTGGATAATCCTGATGAATCAGCCAACATCATTGCCCGCGAACTGCGCGAACCCAAGCATGTGGCCCTTTACAACATCAAAGATAATTCATCCTACATGTTCGTCGCCGGCCAGCCTTCCTACGATGATGCCGTGACCGCCATCAATCGCTTCCAAAAATGGGCGATTGAGAACGGAGACGACTTTCTTAAGAAGAAATCCTTGTCCGACCAGCAGGTGAGATCGTTTGTGGACAAGCGGTTTTTTGAAGGCGGGGATTACTTCGTGTATACCGGCGACAAGTCGCCTGGCTCACAGGCAAGCGACTTTCAGCCGCTCGCCCGCCCCGATCAACAGCTCGCTCAAGCGAGCGCGAAATAATCATCATGAACCTGGAAAACACCCTGCCTTTGGCAGGCGCAAAAGAGCTCAGACCGCTGGATCATTCCGGCCTTCGTCCCTCCATCCGGTGGCCATGGGGCAAGCTGCTGGCAGCGCGATTGGGGGCGCAAAAGGGGAAATTGCTGGGATTGATTCTGCCTGTGACGATCCTGTCGGTCTGGGAACTGGTTGTCCGGTTCGGACTGGTAAAGCCGCTGTTTGTGCCGGCCCCGGAATCGGTCGTCGCCGCCTTCTATGAGATGTTGATGCATCAAGGCCTGCTGAGGGACTTCTGGACGAGCGCCTCGGTCGTTGGGCAAGGCTTTCTGATCGGAGCCGCGGGCGGATTGCTGGTTGGATTCGCGACGGGTCTCTCAAAAACGGTGGAGCAGTTGCTGGGGCCGGTTCTCGACAGCATCCGCCAGGTCCCGGCGCTGGCGTGGTTTCCGCTGATTGCATTGTGGGTGGGAATTGGCAGCCCGGCCAAGATCGTCATCATCGCCAAGACGGTCTTTTTCCCGGTGTTCCTCAACACGCTGCAGGGCATTCGCGCCGTCCCGCGTGAATACATCGAGGTGGGCCAGGTATTCAATTACAGCAAGGCGTTGCTGCTGCGCAGGATCATTCTGCCGGCCGCCTCGCCCAGCATTTTCGTCGGGCTCCGCTACGGCGCGGGTCTGGCCTGGGCGTTTGTCATCGCCGCGGAAATGCTTGGCGGGCGTTACGGTTTGGGCTTCCTGCTGACGCGCTCGCAAGAATTGCTGCTCACCGATCAACTCTTCGTCGTCATCGTGGTCATCGGCCTTGTGGGCTTTTCTGTGGATGTGGTGTTTCGCGTGGCCGAACGGCATGTGCTGCGATGGAAACGGGGATTTGAAGGGTGACGGTAGCGACAGTGCGAACAATCAAACAATTCAAACAACGACAAAATCAAATGAGCCAGGAACTTAAACAACGAATCACGGAATACATTTCACAAACCCGCTGGGCCACCCTCGCCACGGTTCGGGAGGACAAGGCGCCTGTGCTGCGCGCCATGGGCAGTTTTGCGCCGGACGGCGTGGATGTCTATTTCTCCACGCCCAAGGCCGCGGCCAAGGTCAAGCAGATCGAACAAAATCAATGGGTGAATTTTTTCTTCCAGCATGAAGGCCAGGAACTGCCCACGTTCAAGAACGTTGCAGTGATCGGCAAAGCCAGCGAGGTCAAGGAGTCGGGCGAATTGAAAAAGGCCATTGATTTGCTCAGCGCCCGCAACCCGCGCTTCAAGGAGCGCGCTGAAAAAGGCGAGCTGAAGGACACGTCGATTTTCAAGATCAAATCGAAGGAAATCAAATACCTGGATTTTGCCAAAGGCTTCGGCAAGGAAGGCATTCAGGAGCTGGTATTGTAATGCGCCAGCCCCTTCATCCGCTGAATCATTAACGAGAATTCCCATGAGCAAAAGAAAAACAAATTCAACCGAGGTCGTTTACACCATCTGCCCCGTGTTGGTGGCCTCCCATGTGGCCGTTCACAAAGGCTGGCTGCAGGCCGAGTTGAAAAGAGCCGGGGCATCGCTGAAATATCTCTGGTCCCTGCCACACGAAAAATGGCTGGCGCACTTCACCCATGCCCGATCGGATTTCTTCCGTGACGGCGGCAACATTCCCGCGATCTGGGCCAGATCGGAGGGCCAGAAGACCAAACTCATCGGACTCACGTTCTCCGGTGACGGCGGACAAATCCTGGTCCGGCGCGATTCGGACTTGCACCGCGTTCAGGATTTGAAGGGGCGGAAGATCGGCTTGTTCAAACGGTTGAATCCTGACCGGGTTGATTTCTGGCGCGCCACCGCCGAACGGGGAATTCTGCTTGCTTTGAAGCTGCATGGCTTGAAGGCCTCTGATGCAAAAATCGTCAACCTGCCGGTGGACGGCCCGGATTATCCATCGACGCTGCCGGCGAACAGCCCGGCAGAATTATGGTGGAGCAAGGAATCTGAAATCTCCAGGAACGCCAATGTCTATGACACCGAAATCAAGGCCTTGCTGTCCGGCAAGGTGGACGCCATTTATGCCAATCGCGGACGGGCCAGGAATTTCCAGGCGCAGGGCGATGTCAAATCCATCGAAGATCTGTCGCAATATCCTGACTGGACATTGCAGGTGGCCAACACGCCCTACACGATCACCGTCAGCGAGGATTTGGCCCGCGAGCATCCCGAAATCGTGGTTGCCTATCTGAAATCGGTCATCAAGGCCGGCCGGTGGATCAAGGAGAACCAGGCTGAAGCGGCGGAGATTTTTAGCAAGGTCATCGCTCCGTGGGCGGGCAAATCATTGGCATGCCAGATTGCCCGATACGATTTTGTGCCGAATCTCTCGAAACAGAATCTCGCAGGAATCGAGGTGGAAAAGGAATTCCTGCTGCAACGAGGCTACATCAGCAGGGACTTCGATGTTCAGAAATGGGCCGATGCGGGTTTTCTGGAAGAAGCCCTGGGCGGAACATCGAAAGTCGCTCCAGCCTGGTGAAGAGAAGTTATCCGGTCCAGATCCCAAGACGCATGGCTGTGACCGCAAAGTTAAACCAACGAAGAAGAGAACGAACGATATGAGCACCGCAATTCTCGAAGAACCGAAAAACATCAAGAAACAACCGCAGTCAACCGCGATGGACGTTGTCTATACCATCTGCCTGGTCTTCGTTGCCTCCAACGTGGCGGTGGAACTGGGCTGGGTCGAGGAGGAATTGAAAAAGGCCGGCGCCCGTCTTGAATATCTCTTCGCCGGCAAGGAAGTGCGACACTGGCTGCCTCACTTCGATCATAAGCTCGACAACCTGTTTCGCGATGGGGGTAACATCCCCTCCATTTGGGCCAAGGCCGATAACACCGACACCACGCTCATTGGTCTCACCGGGTCCACCCACGGCGGGCAGGTGTTGGTGCGAACCGATTCCGGCGTGGATCGCGTGGGCGATTTGCGCGGCCGCCGCATCGCCCTCTACCAAAGCGGAAATCCCAACAAGATTGACTGGTGGCGGGCGACGGCCGAACGCGGGATTTTGCTTGCGCTGAACATCGCGGGTCTCCGGCGCAAGGACGTGCAAATTGTGAATGTTGCCGACGACCACGACCACGGTTGGGGCGTTGGCACGAGACCATCCGAGGTATGGGCAAGCCGAACTTTGGAACGCACCTTTGGCCCCGAGGTCCGCGCCGTGCGCGAAGGTCGAGCCGACGCGCTTTACACAAGTCATGGACGGGCTTTGTCGCTCCAGGAGACCGGCGAGTTCAAGGTCATCGAGGATCTCGGCCGCTATCCGGATTGGACCCTTCAGGTCAACAACAGTCCTTACGCCATCACGGTGAACACTGAGCTGGCACAAAGCCGGCCCGAAATCGTGGTGGCATTTCTACGGGCCACGCTCAGAGCCGGCCGCTGGATCAACGCCAATCGTGATGCCGCCGCGGCAATCCTGCATCGGGTGACTTTCTACCCATCAGTTGCGGACACGGTCAGCGCCATTGCCAACTCTGATTTCGTGCCGAACCTTTCGCCGAAGAACCTTGCCGGCATCGACCTGACGAAACAATTCCTGCTGGAGAAGGGCTACATCCGGCGCGACTTCGACGCGAAGGAATGGGCCAATACCTCGTTCCTCGAAGAAGCCCTCCGTTCACTTTGAAAACCCTCAAATCTGCCTCACAGAGCAGCCTTGAAATTCGCATGAGCACAATATTGGAAACACCCCCCGCTCGCAAACCCTCGGCCAAAACCAATCGCGCCGCCGTCACCGAGGTCTATTACACCATCTGCCCGGTGTTCAACGCCGCCAACGTTGCGGTCGAACTCGGCTGGCTGGACGAAGAGCTCAAGAAAGCCGGCGCCAAAGGCATCTACCTGCGCTCATTGCCTGACAACGCAGGCTGGATTCCACATTACACTCATTCGCTGCCGAATCTCTTTCGCGATGGCGGCGCCATTCCAACTATTCATGCCAAGGCTGATTTGGCCGACACCAGGTTGATAGGCCTGACCGCTGCCCAGATCGCCGGGCATATCCTGGTTCGCACCGATTCCGGCATCAACCGGGTCGCTGACCTCAAAGGCCGTCGAATCGGGCTTTTCAAGAGCCTGAACCGGGAGAAGATCGACTTCGTGCGCTCCACGGCGGAGTCCGGCATCCTTCGGGCGCTGGCCTTGTCGGGGCTGAAGCGCGCGGATGTGCAGATCATCGACCTGGAAGACGCGGACGATCCCCAATTTTCGCCGGCTGCGAAGCCCGCTGAACTTTGGTCCCAGAATCCCGGCCGTCGCCTGGCCGCCGGGAATGTTGAAGTGCAGGCTTTGAAAGACGGTCGGATCGAGGCCATCCACAGCCATCCCGCTCGTTCGCTGGCTTTGGTGGAAACCGGCGAATTCAAAGTGATCGAGGATCTGAACCGGCATCCTGACTGGACGCTCCGTGTTTCCAATGGCCCCTACACGGCTGCGGTCAACACCGAATTTGCCGCGCGTCACCCGGAGGTTGTGGTCGCATATCTGCGGGCTGCCATTCGCGCCGGTCGCTGGATCAACGCGCACCGGGATGCGGCTGCGGAAATTTTTCAACGCGTTACCTTTCATTCAGATCCGAGGCAGATCGTCGAATTCATCGCCCGCGCGGACTTCGTGCCGGGCCTTTCGCCCCAAAATCTTGCGGCGATTGAGATCGAAAAGAAGTTTCTGCTGGACCACGGCTACATCAAAAACAATTTCAACGTGCGGGACTGGGCGGATGCCGGCTTCCTGCAACAAGCTTTGGAGGAGGTCTGAAATTATTATGGACCTCTTCATGTGGGGCGACGGGCAGGAACTCGTCCATTGGTTCCTGCCCGTCAGCGCTCCCGCCCGCCTTAAACCATGAGCAACGCATTGGCCATTGAGCTCGAAGTCAGAGGATTGACAAAGCTGTTCGGCGCGAACGGCAGTTCTGTTCTTGCGCTGGACAATGTCAACCTGACCATTCGGCATGGCGAATTTGTTTCAATTGTTGGCACCAGCGGATGCGGCAAAACGACGCTGCTGCGGATCATGGCGGGGTTGGAAAACGAGTTTGACGGTGTGGTGGAGCTGGAGGGAGCACGCGTCGCCGGGCCGGGGATGGATAAGGGTGTCGTGTTTCAGGATCACCGGCTTTTGCCCTGGCTGACGGTGGAAGAGAACATCGGTTTCGGCCTCGTGAACCGGCCTGAACCGGAGCGCAAGGAATTGGTTCAAAAGTACCTCGACCTTGTAGGGCTGAAGCAATTCAAGAAGGCATACCCCGGCCAACTGTCGGGCGGCATGGCCCAACGCGCGGCAATCGCCCGGGCACTGGTCAATCGGCCGAAAATCCTGCTGCTGGACGAGCCGCTGGGAGCGCTGGATGCGCTTACGCGCCTCTACATGCAACAGGAACTTGAGAAGATCTGGCGCGAGGAACAGCTCACCATGGTCATGGTCACGCACGACGTGGAAGAAGCCATCTATCTGAGCAAGATGGTGGTATTGATGTCCTGCCGACCGGGTCGGGTGAAACGAGTAATTCCCATCGACTTGCCGCGTCCGCGCAACCGCGATCATCCCGATTTCATCGCCCTCAAGAATGAGTTGCTGCAGGAATTCAAACTTCAGTCGAAGGACTATTTCGCATACGACATCTAATTCTCGCAAAGCCCGACCCGAAATGAACTCGAAGATCAATCCTGCGCCGCGAAGGACGTCAAGTTTGTGGGCGTTGAGAGGCTTGGCGGGCGGACTTGCGCTGGCTCTCGCGCTGACTCCGTTTTTGTCCCCTCCCTGCAGCGGCTCAATCTTCGAGCAGTCCTCAGAACGCTGCCAGATCACCTTCCAGGCAGAGTTGCTCTTGGCGGCTCTGAGCGTATTGACGGCGGGCGGCTTGTGGCTGGACAAGACCTTGCGGACGCAGGCGGGTCTTGGCGCCGGACTCGCCGTCCTGGGCATTCTCGCTGTGCTTGTGCCGCAACCTTTCCTTCTGGGTCTTTGTCGGAACCCGGACATGGCCTGTCATGAGGGAGCGCGCTGGCTGTGGCTGTGGGCGGGGCTCCAAATCCTTGCCGGGGCGACGATCTCGTTTGCGAGCCGCAAGCGAACACAGGACGAATCACTGCCGGATCCGTGGGAAAATGGCTCGCCTGATTTTTCGGAAGAACAGCCGGCGAACTCTCGCGGGAAAACATGCTGCGATTGATTTTCCATAGTCTCGGCCGTCGGCGCTGGCAATCGCTCGCCGCCCTGGCCGGTGTGGCGCTCGGAGTCGGCTTGCTGCTGGCGGTGTGGCTGCTCTATCGCGGGCTGAGCGGAGGCTTGGAACGCGGACGGCAACGTCTGGGCGCGGACCTGTTGATTGTGCCTGCCGGCACAACGGTGGATCCCGACCAGGCCCTCTTCGCCGGCTCTCCGTTGAATGTTTACATGGACAAGAAATACGCGGACATGGCCCGGAAGGTGCCGGGAGTGCGCCGCGTTGAAGCGCAATTCTTCACCCAATCGCTGCACATGGATTGTTGCTCGCTTGGAACCGAAGTCCGGTTGGTTGGAATCGAACCGGGAGTGGAACGCCGCCTGGCTGCCCTGTCGGCACAAGGACGTGAGCGCATTGACGCGGACGAGGTGATCGTCGGCGGCCGTTTGCTCAACGGTGTCGGCCGGCCGGGTTCGGCAATTGAATTGTTGGGGGATTTGTTCCGCATCGGCTACCATCTCGAGCCTTCGGGCACGAGCCTGGATTATTCGCTGTTTCTTCCGATCGACACCGCCCGGAAACTCGCGGCCAACTCGGAGGCGCTCAAACCAACCTGGCAGGAATTCGGGCATCCCGACCATCTGGTGTCGGCACTTCTGGTGGAAGTGGACGATCCCGGCAAAATCACCGATGTGGCTTTTGCCCTTGGAGAGCTCGGCCCGCTCAAAGTCATTCAGGCCGCCGAAACCTTTCAGCGCATCAAACGGCTGCTGATGGCTTTTGTCGTGGTGCTGGCAGGCGCCGGGATTCTTACTGCCGCGGCCAGCGCCATTCATTTGTCCGGCCATTTCAGCTCCGCCGTTTGGGACCGCAAAGGCGAGTGGGCGCTCTACCGGGCGCTGGGAGCGACCCAGCTGCGGCTGGCACAACTGGTCATTGGCGAATCGCTGATGCTGACCGCGGCGGGAACCCTGGTGGGAGTGCCGGTGGGCCTCGGTTTATATCATTTGGCTTACGCGCGCCTTGCGGCGCAGAATGCGTTCCCCTTCGTGCCGCCCCCTCCGGTTGCGATACTGGCGGCGCTGGGCGGCGCAGTCTTGATTTACTTATCACTCGGGTTCCTCGCCTCAGTTGCGCCGGCAGTCCGCGTCACTCAACTCGAACCGGCATCGACCATGGCACAGGGGGATATTGATTGAACGCGGAATCCGGCATGCTCCTGGAGGCAGACTGCGTCTCGCGGCGGTATGGAGAAGAATACATTCTGAAGGATGTCTCCTTGGCGATCCGGCCTGGCGACATGGTCAGCATTGTTGGACCGTCCGGTTGCGGCAAAACGACATTGCTGTCGCTGCTGTCGTTGCTGCTGGATCCAACGGACGGCAAAGTTCGCGTGCAAGGACGGGATGCAAAATCGTTTCCCGACGCTGAGCGTTCGAGGTTGCGCAATGAATTTTTCGGGTGTGTGTTTCAAGCCGCGCATCTGGTGGGTTCCCTGTCGGTGCTCGACAACGTCCTGGTCCCTGCCTTTCTGAGCGGACGCGCCCGGGAGAAGCGGAAGGCTGCGGGGGAGCTGCTCGAACAGCTCGGGCTGAGCGCCCGCGCAAGCCACTTGCCGCACATGTTGAGTTTGGGGCAGAAGCGGCGGGTGGCTTTGGCCAGAGCGCTCTTGATGAGGCCTGCCGTCATTCTCGCCGATGAGCCCACCAACGATCTTGATCCGCGCCGCGCCGACCAGGTGGCCGATTTTCTTCTGGGTCTGCCGTCTGAAGGGTATGCCCTGGTTCTGGTCACTCACGATCAGCAACTGGCCGCGCGCGCGCGCAAACGGTGGTTCATTCGCGAAGGTCAATTGCATTCCGACAGCGATCCGCACCTTTACCTTCGCAAGCCAACGGGGCTCAAGAGAAATCCCGAGGCCCCGGAGCACCATGGCTGGGCGCATCTGCAAGCGCACGGCTTGGAAAATGTGTAAAGCGATTTTATGTCCGAATTACCAACCATTGCGGTGGAAACCAAAGGCCTGACTCGGCGCTTTGGGGATCTGATTGCCGTGGATCAATTGAATCTCGAGATCGGGGCCGGCGAGATTTTCGGCCTGCTTGGCCCGAACGGCGCGGGCAAAACCACCGTCATCAAAATGCTCACCACGCTGCTGCCGCCCAGCGCTGGCACAGCCCGGGTGGCGGGCTTTGACATCCGGCGCCAGCCGGCGCGCGTGCGCGCAGAGATTGCCTACGTGCCGCAACTGGTGTCAGCGGACGGCGGTCTGACCGCGGCCGAAAACCTGCGGCTATTCGCCAAACTTTACGGTGTGCCCTGGCGCGAAATCCGGCCGCGGGTCAGCGACGCGTTGAAATTTGTCGGGCTGGAGGAGGCCGCCAACCGCGTCGTGCGCGGCTATTCTGGAGGCATGGTCCGCCGGCTGGAAATCGCGCTCGCCTTGATCCATCGTCCGCACGTGCTGTTCCTGGACGAACCGACCGTCGGCCTCGACCCGCTCGCGCGCCAGGTCGTCTGGCAGCAGGTCCGCCAGCTCGTCCAGCAATTCGGCATGACGATTCTTCTGACCACACACTTCCTGGAGGAGGCGGACAGCTTGTGTGACCGGGTGGCCATCATGAACCGCGGCCAGGTCACGGCGAGCGGCAGTCCGGCGGAATTGAAAGCCGCCATGGGCGTCCCAGACGCCACTTTGGACGATGTCTTCGCGCACTTTTCCGGTGAGCAATTGGAAGCCGCCGGCGACTTCCGCGAAATTTCCCGGGCGCGCCGCAGCATCGCCCGGCTTGGATGACCTCTCATGAAAAGCCTCGAAACCAATGTCGCCTTGCCCGCTTGGGCGAAGCCACCTCCAGGATCACAGTGGAAACCGCCCGGCCTTCTGCGCCTGCCCGCGCAGTGCCTGGCACTGGTCGAAATCGAATTTATCAAGCTCTGCCGCGATCCCACCGATCTCTTGACGCGCGCCGTGCAGCCGGCATTGTGGTTGGTGATCTTTGGCAATGTCTTTTCCAGGCTGCATGCCGTGCCGACGGGCGATTTGGGCTATCTGGATTTCATGGCGCCTGGGATTCTGGCGCAGAGCGTTCTGTTCCTTGCCATCTTCTACGGCATCGGCGTCATCTGGGAACGTGATCTCGGCGTGATACACAAACTGCTTGTCAGCCCGACGCCGCGCGTGGCTCTGGTGCTGGGCAAGGCGCTCTCGGCCGGCTTGCGCGCGTTGGTGCAGGCATTGTTCATCTATCTCCTTTCCTGGCTGCTGGGTGTCCACCTGAACTGGCATCTTCCGGCTTTGCTTGGCGTCGGCGTGGTGGTGGTGCTGGGCGCGACGGCGTTCTCCATCTTCTCGCTGATCATTGCCTGCATCGTCAAGTCGCGCGAGCGGTTCATGGGCATCGGACAGGTGCTGACGATGCCGCTGTTTTTCGCCAGCAACGCGATTTACCCGATCGCCATCATGCCCGGCTGGCTCAAGGCTGTCGCTCATGTCAATCCGCTGACCTATCAGGTGGACGCCTTGCGCGCCTTGATGGTGCAAGGCGGGGAAAGTCATTTCGGGCTCGGACTCGACATCGTCGTGCTGGCGGCAGTGGTGGCCTTGCTGACAACCGTGTGCTCCAGGCTTTACGCAAATCTGGTGCGATGAAATAAAACCGCTGAAACCGAAAACGCGATGGGGGGAGACGATGCAATATGTTGAAAGCGTTCATCAAAGAGACGAACCAACCGGTTAAACCTGAAAGAAGGCCTGACGAATCGTGGCTGGAACTGGTGCGGGATCGTGTCCATTCCATCCCGTTTGGCGAGGTACAGATCGTCATTCATGATTCCAAGGTGGTTCAAGTTGCGGTCACCGAAAAGAAGCGCTTTGACGGTAACAGCGCCCGCTGAACGAACCCCATTTGGAACATATTGATACATGAAAGTTCTCGCCATCAACGGCAGCGCCCGTCAAAACGGCAACACGGCGCTGCTCATCCACCATGTCTTCTCCGTCTTGCAGGCGGAAGGCATCGAAACTGAACTGGTGCAACTCGGCGGACATGCAATTCGCGGCTGCGGCAACTGCAATGCCTGCTTCAAACTCCAGAATGGCCGCTGCTCCATCAACGGCGATCCGGTCAATGACATCATCGCCAAAATGCGGGAAGCCGATGGCATCATCCTCGGCTCGCCGGTGTATTTTTCGGATGTCACGCCGGAGTTGAAGGCGTTGATCGACCGTTCCGGTCTCGTGGGTCGTGCGAACGGGCTGTTGTGGAAACGCAAAGTCGGCGCGGGTGTCATCGCAGTGCGGCGCGGGGGAGCGACCCACGCGCTGGATACCATCTACCATTTCCTTCATATCACCCAGATGATCATTCCCGGCGCGCCGTACTGGAATTTTGGCATCGGCCGTGACGTCGGCGACGTGGAAAAAGACGAGGAAGGCATCGCCACCATGAAAGGGCTGGGCGAAAACATCGCCTGGCTGCTGAAGAAACTTCATGCGTGAGGAACCACAAGGCGAAACACGGAATCCCAGCATCGCCCAGTGACTGCCAGCCCGAATCTCCAGCACTTTGAACAACCTTGATGAAAGGAGCAACATCCGCCAAAATTCCCGTATGCAGACCGGACATTTCATTGACAGCACGGTGCGGGAAAACCCTTAGCCTATGAACAGAGTGAAACATCAGCCCGATCACTCCTGGGCTTTCCAGGTTAGCGCCAACCAACAGACGGAGCTCAATGAGTTCCAGAAAACACTGGAGCAATTCAAATCCGGCGCAATATCCGAAGCCCAGTTCCGCGCCATTCGTGTGCCCATGGGGATTTACGAACAACGCGAGTCGGGCACCTATATGCTGCGCGTCCGATTTCCGGCGGGAGGTGTTTTGCCGGATCAACTGCGCCGTTTGGGGAAAGTCGCCTCAGCTTTCGGCAATGACGTTCTCCATGTTACCACGCGCCAGGAATTCCAGGTGCACCGTGTGCCGCTGGATTCCATTATGCCCGCCTTGCGTTCGCTGGCCGAGGCCGGGCTTTCCACCAAGGGCGGCGGTGGCAACACGGTGCGCAACGTCACGGCGTGCTTTGATTCCGGCGTCTGTCCTCAGGAAGTATTCGATGTCGCACCGTACGCAGTTGCCATAACCGAGCGATTCATGACGGACCCGCTTTCGTTCCAGCTTCCACGCAAGTATAAGATCGCTTTTGCCGCGTGCGGGCGGGACTGCTCGGGCGCCACGGTGAATGACGTTGGATTCATCGCGCGACAGCAGAATGGGGCTGATGGTTTTGCGGTATATGTCGCGGGCGGCATGGGCGGCAAGAGCCGGGTCGCCAGCCTGCTCCACGAATTCATCCCGGCATCGGAGGCGTTCGTCGTGGCCGAAGCGGTCAAACGTGTCTTCGACAAGCATGGCGACCGCAAGAACAAGCATCTGGCCCGCCTGCGCTTCCTGGTCGAGCGCATCGGCATGGATGCATTTCGTGGTTTATACGAGAAGGAACTGGCTGCATTGCGCGCTTCGGCACCCGCACCTCTGCAAACCAGGCCGTACCCGCGTCGTGACCGTCCGCCGGCACAATCCAAGCCCGCCGGGACCGGGGCGTCTTCATCGGAGTTTGCCCGCTGGTTTGCCAGCAACGTGACGCCGCAAAAACAACCGGGATTCTTCATGGCGCACATTCCGATGGCGCTGGGCGACCTGCCGGCCGCGAAGACGGCGGCGTTGGCGGATATCGTCGCCGCTCACGGCGACGGCATTCTCTGCGCAACACAATCGCAAAACGCAGTTCTCCGCTGGGTGCCGGAATCCGAGTTGCCACGGTTGCGGGAAGAGTTGGATGCAATCGGGTTGGCGGCGCCCGAGCCTCCGGTATTGCGCAATCTCGTGGCCTGCGCGGGGGCATCCACCTGCCGGCTGGGCATCTGTCTGTCACGCGGATTGGCCAAAGCCATTCGACAGGAGCTGACGGGCAGCCAGTTGAAACTGGAAAACCTGGGTGATTTGGCGATCCACATCAGCGGCTGCCCGAACTCCTGCGGGCGCCACCCGGTGGGCAATATCGGCTTCTCCGGCGCCGCGCGGCGCGTGGGCGACCAATTGATCCCTTACTACGCTGTGCAACTGGGTGGCCGCGTTACGGAAGGAGAAACACGCTTCGGAACCAACATCGGCGCAATTCCGGCGCGGAATGTTCCTGCATTTGTCCGCGATATCTTGGCGGCATGGCAACAATCCTCCGAGTCGGCCAACTTCCACCTCTTCGTGGACAACAGCGGAAAGGCGGTTGCATCGGAGTTGATCGAACGGCATCAGCAGGCGCCTTCCTCAAAACTGAACAAGGAATTCTTCCATGATTGGGACTCGGAATCGGCGTTTTCACTCGCCGGCCGCGGCGCGGGTGAATGCAGCGCCGGTGTCTTTGATCTGATCGAAGTGGATCTTGCCAATGCACGTGAATCGCTGGAGGCCGGCCGGCTGTATGCCGCGGCGCTTTCAGCGGTGCGATCTTTGCTTGTCACGCGCAACTTGCAGCCCAAAAGAGATCAAGAAGCCTTCGAGTTGTTCCAAACCCATTTCGTCACCGAAGGGCTAGTAAACGCTTCTCTGGCTGAAGTCGTCGCAGCCGGTTCGCGTGCCGCTTCCGTTTCGGATCCTTCAAAGGCGTTCGCCGGGCGCAGTCCGGACGTGACGG
>CAZFOA010000094.1:0-13261 GCA_964520205.1 uncultured Verrucomicrobiota bacterium
AGGAACACGAAAAATATCTTCCCGATTACAATGCGCAGGACCGCGCCATCAGCATTGCGCGCCGGGCCAATCCCGCCGCCGACCACGCCGCCCAGGCCACCGTGATCTATCCGCTGCAGCGGCCGGGTGCGCCGGAGTTGGGAAAGGGATCATCCAGCGGGTCCCAAAATTCGGGAGTCGCACGGTTTGGGCGGGGCGAGGCATTCCCTGACTCCCAAGGTAGGGCGCGTCACTCCGTGCGCGCCGCTGAGGAAGACCAGACCACACCGGCTGGCAACCTCGTCGGCGGACAGAGGACTGACGCGCCCTACCAGGCAATGTCACATGAATGACCAGCCCGCCACTCCGCCCGGGGAACCGGAAGAACTCGCCCACGTTGATGACGCGATCATCGGCAAAGCCGTCCGCTGGTCGCTCGTGGTTTTGGTGATTATTGCCATCCTGTTCGGAGGAGCGGTGCTTTTTCTCAAGCGCAAGCCTGCGCCGCCGCCGCCGCAGATCACCCCATTTACCGCCCCGGTGTCGCCCGACCGGCCGCGGGCGGAAATACCGGTGGCGAAATTCACCGACATCACCAGGGAAGCCGGCATCACCTTCGTGCAGAACAACGGCGCTTACGGCGAGAAATTGCTGCCTGAAACCATGGGCGGCGGCGTGGCCTTCCTCGATTACGACAATGACGGCCATCAGGACCTGCTCTTCATCAACTCCTGCGATTGGCCGTGGCACAGGTCGGCGGACAAACCGCCGTCAACCATGGCGCTCTATCACAACGACGGCCACGGTCACTTCTCCGACGTCACCGCCGGCTCGGGTCTGGACGTGAGTTTTTATGGCATGGGCGTCGCCGTCGGGGATTACGACAATGACGGGCTGCCCGATGTCTTCATCACCGCGGTCGGCGGCAATCATCTGTTCCACAACGACGGGCAAGGCAAATTTCACGAGGTGACGCAGGAGGCCGGCGTGGGCGGTTCGACCAATGACTGGAGCACGTGCGCGGCGTTCTTTGATTACGACAACGACGGCAAGCTGGACCTTTTCGTCGGCAACTATGTGAAGTGGTCGCGCGAGATCGACGCCCAGGTAGGCTACAAAATTGACGGCCGGATGCGGGCCTATGGCCAGCCCATGAATTTCCAGGGCGCGTTCGCACACCTGTATCACAATGACGGCAACGGCCATTTCACCGACGTCTCGGCACAAAGCGGTTTGCAGGTAAAGAATCATGCAACCGGTGTGCCCGCCGCCAAGACCCTCGGCGTCGCGCCAGTGGACATTGACGGCGACGGCTGGATGGATCTCGTCGTGGCCAACGACACCGTGCCCAATCTCGTTTTCATGAACCAGCACGACGGCACGTTCCGGGAAATTGGCGCTCAGTCCGGCGCAGCCTTCGACAGCTACGGCAACATCCGCGGCGCGATGGGCATTGACACCGCGTACTATGCCAACGACGGCAAGCTGGGCATCGCCATCGGAAATTTCGCCAATGAAATGACCGCGCTTTACGTCCAGCAAAATTCGCCCACGAATTTCTCCGATGAAGCCATCACCGAAGGCATCGGCCCGGACAGCCGGCGGTTTCTCAAGTTCGGTTTGTTCTTCTTCGATTATGATCTGGATGGGCGGCTCGATCTACTCACCGCCGATGGTCATCTGGAGCAGGAGATCAGCAAAATCCAGGCGAGCCAAACTTACGCCCAACCGGCCCAGTTGTTCTGGAACGCTGGCAACCAAAGCGGCGGATGTTTTGTTGCCGTCCCACCGGACAAAGCCGGCAACGATCTGTTCAAACCCATCGTCGGACGCGGCGCGACTTTCGCCGACATCGACGGCGATGGTGACCTCGACGTGGTGCTCACGCAAGTTGGCGGCCCGCCGCTGCTGTTGCGCAACGACCAGAATCTGGGCCACCACTGGATTCGCCTGAAACTCGTCGGCACAAAAAGCAACCGTGACGCCATCGGCGCATGGATCAAGGTTCGCATCGGGGACCGCACCCTGTCGCGGCAGGTCATGCCTACACGCAGCTACCTTTCCCAATCCGAACTGCCCGTCACCATCGGGTTGGGAAACGCCGACAACGTGGACAGTGTTGAAATCAACTGGCCCAGCGGAACCAAACAGAAGGTGGAAAACGTGTTGATAGACCGCCCGATGACCGTCACCGAAACACGATAGCGTTCGCACAAATCCGGGTACCGGTGGGGCGAGCCAAGCCGGCCCTGGCGCGCCGAAGCGTAGCGAAGGCGGCTCGTCAGTAGCCTCGCCCCACCAAAATGTACCAGCAACAGTTCCCTGTGCATCTTGACACTGTCGCCGGAACTGGCGGCAAGAATGCCGCCAGAACCCGCAGACAGGATGCCTGCGCCACGTAGCGCAGCCTTCCAGGCTGCGGGTTAGCGGGGCTTCCCAGCCCCGCGTCTTTTTGCCGAATCCAGACAATTCCAGTGGCAGTGGCATGCACGCCACGACGATTTCGGGTAACTTTCTTTTTGAGGCAATTAGACGATTTCCCAGTCGCTGAATTGCGCTTGCGTTCCATTTTGAGCGTCATCATTATCGTCGCGCGGGTCAGGTGGGGATGCCTGGCGCCGGTCCGAGAACCGGCTGCAATTACAGGAGTGTTCAACAATATTGATTATCATGAAGACCCAATCTCAGAAATTATTGCGCAGGTTGCCCGTGTTCCCGCGCCTGCTGCTTGCTCCGTTGGCGTTGCTTGGATTGGCGTTCCCAATGCCCGCTGCGGACCTCGGCGCCAACGACGGCGTGCAGCCCGGCCAGTTTTTCAAGAATTGGCTGATCTTGACACCCATCCCGGTCGCGAGTCTGACGAACCGGCCGCTGGATGAGGAGATAAAGCAGCAAGCCTTTGCAAATGATTGGCTGATCCCGGCAGGCGGCGAAGCGCGGGTCGAACCCCGCATCGGAATGAAAGTCAAAACCGCGGGCCTTACGTTCCAATGGCAACGTCTGATCCTTGAGAACGAGATGGCCGCCCTTCCTCCAAAGAATGATGTCATCGCCTACGCCTGGACGGAATTCAATGTGCCCGAAAGGAAATCCGCCTTCCTCGGCATCGGCAGCGACGACAGCGTCAAGGCCTGGCTGAATGGCAAATTGGTCCATGAACATTGGGCCAGCCGGGGCGTGCGGATTGATGATGACCTGGTCCCGGTCGAACTTCAGCCCGGCACCAACCGGCTCCTGCTAAAAATACAAAACGGATACGGAAAGTGGGGTTTCGCCTGCCGGGTTTTGAGCGAAGAGCAGGCGCAAGGCCCAAAGATGCTCCGCGCGAACATCGATAATCCCGGATCCGGCACTCTCACGGATGACGAAATCAAAACCATGCTCCGGGACTGCATTGACACCGACAAACAAGGGGTCGGGCTAGTCGTGGGAATCGTGGATGAGCACGGCCCCCGGGTCATCAGTCACGGCAAAATGGAGGGGGCCACCAGCCGGGACGTGGATGGCGACACGCTTTTTGAAATCGGTTCAATCACAAAAGTGTTCACGGCCTTGCTGCTGCAAGACATGGTCGAGCGTGGGGAGATGAAACTGGACGACCCGGTGCAGAAATACCTGCCCGATTCCGTCAAATTGCCCACATATCACGGCAAGCCGATCACTTTGCTCCACCTGGCAACCCACACCTCCGGCCTGCCGCGTGAGATCGACAATGTGTCGCCTCTCAGTTGGAGGAATCCGGAGGCGGGCTATACGGTCGGACAGTTCTATGATTTTCTCTCCCACTGCCAGCTCCAACGGGAGCCGGGAGCCCAGCGGGCATACTCCAATCTCGGAGTGGATTTATTGGGTCACGTCATCGCGCTGAAGGCGGGCAAGGATTATGAGACGCTGGTGGCGGAACGGATTTGCCGGCCGTTGGGCATGGGCAGCACTCGATTCATCGTGCCGCCCGAACTGAAATCGCGACTGGCCATCGGACATGCCATGCCTGGGGCGCCGCTGCCCGGCACGGATTTTTCGTTCCTTCCCGGCGCCGGCGGCTTGCACTCAACGGCCAGCGACCTGCTCAAATTCATTTCCGCGTATATGGGGTTGACGCCATCGTCCCTGAGCTCGCTCATGGTGAAAGCGCAGGAGCCCCATTCCCTCGGGTCCGGCCCGAAACAGCGAATGGTCTGGTCGGGGGATGGAACCCTCTTCGAGCATAGCGGTCTCACCTTTGGTTTCATGTCGGACCTTGCCTTCAATCCGGAGAAACGCCGTGGAATTGTCGTGCTCTCCAATTGCGCCAACAACGGAATCGCTGTCGCCATCGGGCTGCCGCTGCTGGAGGGGCGATCCCCAAAACCGCCTCGAACGGCGTCAGCGGACGCAACGCTCTATGACCGTTACGTGGGCGAATACAAAACCGGCAACGGTGGGAGTTGCCTCGTTCGGCGCGAAGGCGAACGATTGCTGGTTCAATGGCCGAGGGACCCGGGCCAAATTGCGCGCTATGGGAGCTTTGAAATGTATCCGCAATCGGAATCGGCCTTCTACAACAACTTCTGGGATAACCGGGCGACCTTTGTGCGCGAGGACGGCGGACAGACCGTCAAATTGTTCCTGGCCAACTCGCAGGACAGTATCATGGCCACCCGAATATCCACCCAGCTTCCCGAAACGCCCGCCCCGGTTCACGTGGATTCCAAAATCTACGATGGATATGTCGGACAATACCGTCATGCATTCCTGTTCGGCCTCATCCATGTCGGGCCAACCTTCAATATCTCTCATGAGACGGACGAGCTTGGCGACCATCTCGTCGGCTATGTCACCGGAGGCCATCCCGGAACGGCGTCCGGCGCGCTCCCCGGCTGCGAGATCTTCCCCGCAAGCGAAACCACATTCTTCCAGCCGGTGGTTCCCGACATTCTGCAGGTCACATTCGTTCGGAACACGCAGGGCAAAGCGACTCACGCAAACGTGAACTGGATCGGGACCGACCTGAGCGGCGACCGGGTCTCCGACCAGCCGGTGAAGTAACACGCCGTTCCATTTTGCCAAATCCTTGCCGCGGCGTCCGGCGAGTTTAACGTCTTTCTTGAATCGGCGAATGACACTGACACCGATTGCAGACAATCCGGCGCGCGGGTCTGTGACCCGCAGCAACGTTGGTCAGATGAGGCGTGATGGAAGATTCCAGAACGCTTGGATTTTCAGACGTCCTGCGGCTCACAGATCCGCGCGCCGGGGCGGCAGGGGGATGCGCCTTAACGCAACTGGCGCTGAAAATTGATTTGTCAGCGGGCCGCAATGCGGTTTGAATGATTGAAATCGCAACCCAACTTTTTGAGACACCGGTCATGAACGAATACATCGAACGCGTGGTTGACCTGCTCGACCCTTCCCTCAACCAAATCCACAACCTCAGCCTCGAGGAGGCACGCCGGCGCGTCCTTTCCGGCAAGCCCGAGGCGGTGCGCGAGATCGACGGCTCGTTCGCGCTGCTCGCGCGCGAGGGAAAAACCGTCCGCATGGCGCGTTCGATGGACCGCCCGATGCGCTACTTTCTCGCCAAACGCGCCGAAGGTCCGGCGTTGATCGTGGCCGACCGCATTGACGCCATTTTCAATCAGCTCAAGGCCGAGGGGCTGCACGGACAGTTTCATCCCAGCTACACCCGCATGGTGCCGGCGCACTATGTGGTGGAAATCCAGCTTCTCGGCTGCCCCGATCCCGACCCGACTTACACACGCTATTTCACGCCGCAACGCAACGCGCTTTCAACCGATCTGGACGACATCGGCCGCCGCTACATCGGCGCGCTGGCGGACGAAATCGCCAAGTGGCTGAAACGGATTCCTTCGCATGAACCCATCGGCGTGGCGTTTTCGGGCGGCATTGACAGCGGGTCCGTTTTCCTTGTGACGTATCATGTGATGCGCCAGCTCGGCCTCAGCCCGGCCCGGCTCAAGGCGTTCACGCTGAATTTCGGCGACGGCCCGGATTACAAGCAGGCCCGCGAATTTCTGGAACGGCTGGGGCTCGCGCTTTTCCTCGAACCCATCGAAGCCGATCTTGCCTCGCTGGACATCGCCGAGACGCTGCGCGTGATGGAGGATTACAAGCCGCTGGATGTCGAATGCGCTTCGATGGGGCTGGCGTTGTGCCGCGGCATCCGCGCCCGCTATCCGCAGTGGAAACATCTGGTGGACGGCGACGGTGGGGACGAAAACTTGAAGGATTATCCCATCGAGGAGAATCCGGAGCTGACCATTCGCAGCGTGGTGAACAACCTGATGCTTTACCAGGAAGGCTGGGGAGTGGGCCGCATCAAACATTCGCTGACTTACAGCGGCGGGTTGAGCCGCAGCTACCTGCGCACCTATGCGCCCGCCCGGCATTTCGGCTTTGCGGGCTTCAGCCCCTTCGCGCGCCCGAATGTCATCGAAGTGGCCGAGGGCATCCCGTTCACGACGCTCACCGGGATGTCCGTGGAAAAGCTATACGCGCTCAAGGGCGACATTGTTTCGCGCGGCGTCAAAGCCGTGACCGGGCTTGAACTGCCGGTTTTCGCCAAGCGCCGCTTTCAACACGGCGCGGTGCCCGTCGAGCGTCTCCGCCAGCGCGCGTCCGGGCAGGAATCCGAATACCGGAGGCAATTTCTGTCGCTTTACAGTTGAACCCCGGACGGCGTGTGGGTTCTGTTTTTCCAGCGCGCGACCGGACGGCGTGGATCACGGCGCAGCGGCCACCCCGGTCAACAGCGCTCGATCCCTTGAAGCCGCATGGATTTTTCCTTGAGCAAGAGCGGGCGGCTTCCGGACGGATCGTGGATTCCGCCACGATTCTGCTGACGAACAAGGAATGCCCGTGGCGCTGTCTGATGTGCGATCTTTGGAAGAACACAACAACGCAGACCGTTCCGCCCGGCGGCATCCCGAAGCAGATTGAATATGCGCTGGCGCAACTCCGTTCGCGGTCCGAACAGATCAAACTCTACAACAGTGGCAGCTTCTTCGACCCCGCCGCCATTCCGCCGGCGGATTACCCGGCCATCGCCCGCGCGGTTGAATTCGCAAAACACGTCGTGGTCGAATCGCATCCGCGCCTCGCGGGAGAAAAAGCGTTGCGCTTTCGCGATTTGCTCTCCGGTTCGCTGGAAGTGGCGATAGGCCTCGAGACCGTGCATCCGCAGGTGCTGCCGAGGTTGAACAAAAAATTCGAACTGGCGCATTTCTCGGATGCGACCGGGTTTTTCCGAAAAAACGGGATCGCCGTGCGCGCGTTCGTTCTCGTCAAGCCGCCGTTCCTGGACGAGGCGGAGGGATTGGAATGGGCGGTGAAATCGGCGGCGTTCGCGTTGTCCTGCGGTGCAACGGTGGTTTCCCTCATCCCCACCCGTCCCGGCAACGGCGCAATGGAGCGCCTGATGGCAGCCGGCGAATTTTCGCCGCCGCGGCTTTCCACTTTGGAAACAGCGCTGGAGCTCGCCTTGAAGCTGCGCGCGGGCGGAAGAATCTTCGCCGACACCTGGGATTTGGGGCAATTTTCACATTGCCCTGCGTGTTTCGAAAAACGGCGGCAACGGATTCACGCCATGAATTTGTCACAACAAATCCCGCCCGCGATGGACTGTCCCGCTTGCGGGCTGAAACCGGATTAACGATTCATCGTCGCCTTGCCGTCGGTGTCCACCCTGATTTCTTTGGCTCCAGCCGGGATGGGGCTGGTGGTGGTTCTACCGCCTGGCCAGCGGATCCAGATTTGAGTGGGAATCTCCGGACAGCCGAGCACCTGCACCGCGCTGTCCTGGGACCAGTACCCCGAACCACCGTGGATTTCCCGTGCCGGCCCCATTCGTCCGCCAAAAACCAATCGCATCGTCGCACCCACACCGTCGGGATTGCCGGGCGGCCCGTCCAGTTGCACGCGCAGGCCGGGTTTGCCGAGAACGTTCTGGTACAGCTTTGTTTCGGCTCCATTCTGGCTGACGGCCAGATCCACGCGGCCATCGCCGTCGAAATCGCACAGCGCCGCGCCGCGCTGCTCGCCGTAAACCAGTATGCCGGATTTCTGGCCCGGAACCGCCTCCAGCTTGCCGCCGCCGGTTCCGCGCAACCACAGGCCGCGCCCGGAATCCAGCCGGCCGCCTGACTGGGGCAACCGGAACGTGTTTACAACCGCAAGCGGTGCCATCGCAAAAAAATTCTGGCTGAGGAAAATGTCCTCGTTCCCATCGCCGTCAAAATCCCCCACGTTCACTGCGAACGCCGGCGCGATTTGCGCCTCATACGGCAGTTCCACCGCCTCGAAGTGATTGCCGCGGTTGAAAAAAACCATCGAGGCCAGCGTGGTCGCCCGCACCTGCTCGGCGGGTTTGGGCAAAACGGCAAGGAATTGGTCCATGGTTGCTTCGGTGTAGGCCTTGGTAGTGGGGAATTGGCCAAGCAGCGGCGGATAGGCATTGGCCAGCGCATTGCGCATCCGGCGGGGAATCTCCACCTGGCGCAACGGATCATAGACGGCTTCGATAAGATCGAGCGAGTCATTGCCGGAGTAGTTACCGTAGTACAGGCCCATCGGATGATTGCTGCTCGCCTGATAATCGCTGTTCAGTCCCCAGTTGCTGGCGATGATGTCCAAACGGCCATCGCCGTCAATGTCGCCAGTCGTCACCCCGCGCCACAAGCCGGTGTAGGGATCCAGCCCCAGTTCATGGGTGATTTCATGCAGGTGACCAGCCTGATTTTTGAACACGCGAATCGGTCCCCATTGACAGGCGAGAATCAGTTCGGGGAAACCGTCGCCATCCAGATCACTCCAAACCGCGCCGCTGACCAGACCGACCTTCTCCAGCACCCGGCTGTTTTCCTCGTCGAGTTGCAGTTGGCCTTCGACGCAACGGTAGACACGGGAATCCGCTGCTTCCGGATAACGCCCCGGGATGATTCGCCCGCCCACAAACAGACCCAACTTCCCATCGCCATAAATATCCGCCACAGCCAGCGGCCCGGTGCTGGCGGTGACTTGTGGAAGGTCTTGTTGTTGGAGTGTCGGAGCATAACTGAACACAGACGCCGAAGGGGGATTGCTCGAGGTCTCGTAATTGTCCCGGCCCACCACCAGCGCCCGACCGTTGGTGCCGCGGCTCCACCCCACAATGCCCGTGACGTCATCCGGCATGATGGCACTTGCCCGCAAATGTCTCATGCCACCATTGCCATCGGGAGCATAAACACCCAGCTCACCACCGCGACCGCTGCCAATCACCAGTTCCTCCCGCTTGTCCCCGCGCAAATCGACCCACGCAATTCCGGGACCCTCCTGGCTGATTTGCCAGGGCAACAATGCTTGCCGGGCAAAATCGTCATAAAACTCCTGGTGATGCCGGTGAGAAATTAGTTTGCTGACATCTTTGAAAAACGGCTTTATGTCTTCCGTGGCCGGTCGGGTCTCCTCCGGAACCGCCGCCGCCTCGGCAATCTCGTAAATCCGGTTGGGTTTTGCATCGCGAACCACGCTCTTTTTGCCGCTGCGCCAAGTCACTTCGAGGGTCATGCTCTGGCTCTTGCCCGCCGCGAATACGCGCATCGGGTCCGAACCGGAGAGATACAAACCACCGCAGGCGACCTCCTGGCTTTGCGTCGGCACGGCGCCTCCCAGCAATTTGATTTTCGCGCCGATGCCCTGGGTATTGGGCGCAAGGCCCTTCAACCGCACGGCCACGCGCGGAGCGGCGCCGTGGTTGTGATAGACACTGGCGGCACTTCCCAGATTGTTCACCACGAAGTCCAGACCCCCGTCATTGTCCAGATCGCCAACCGCAACCCCGTTGTGCAGCGCCGGCTGGTCCAGTCCCCACGCCGGCCCAATGTCTTCGAACTTCAGGTTTCCCAGATTGCGAAAGGCGACCACAGGAGTCTTAAAAGGATCCGCCAGCAGGCTCCCCTGATAAATCTCCTCGGTCCTCTGTTCCTGGGCTGAGCGCGCCACCGGCTTGCCATCGGGACCAAGCTTCGGTGGAACCAGCCTTCCTGCCCGGCGCAATGCTGCGAGTTTCTTCATGACATCCATGTTGTTCACGTCGCGCACGTATCCCGTAGGAATGATGATGTCCTCAAATCCGTCCAGGTCCACGTCCAGGAAGACCGGTTGCCAGGACCAGTCGGAAGCAGCCACGCCGGCATAGTTGGCGATTTCTTCAAAGGTGCCGTCGCCGCGGTTTCGAAAGAGCACGTTGCGGGGAATTTGCGGACGATCATCAATGGTCCCGATCGGAGTCTGCTCGTACCCTATGGTCAACATCTGGCTGTTTCGCGACCGCCAGTCCCGGGCCAACATGTCCAAAACAAAGAAATCCATCCGGCCGTCCCGGTCGAGGTCGGCAAAATCAACGCCCATGGAAGACTGGCTGGTATGGCGCAACGCCAGCCGTGGGGCGGCTTGAAAATGACCCTTGCCATCGTTGAGCCAGAGCCGGTCGGGCGTCCAATAGTCGTTGCACACATAAATGTCCGGCGCCCCGGCGCCGGTCAGATCGCGGAAGGCCGCGGTCAGCCCCCAATCCCGCGGCGGCTTGGTCAACGGTTTGCCCTCTTCGTCGAGAAATATCCCGTTGGTCCATGACAACGGCGTGAAACGGCCCTTCCCGTCATTGAGATAAACCAAATCGGGTTCGCCATACTCCTGAAAGGAACCGTTGGTGAAGACGAAGCGATCCTGCAGCGTCGGCACGACGTCGCTGTGGCCGTTCACGGTCATGACTTCAAATTGGTCGAACTGGACGCGATCGCGGGAATCTTCGGCACGATTGTTGGCCACGTACAGGTCGAGCGTGCCGTCGCCATCGATATCCGCCAGGGCCATCGTCATGGCGCCGTATTTGCTCAATGTCCCGGCATAACCGCTGCATTCAACAAAAGTCCCATCGCCTTGGTTGGTGAAGCAAAGCACTCCTGAACCCGTCGTGCTGATCAGCACGTCCAGCCAGCCGTCACCGTTGATGTCCGCAAAAACCGCTCCCCGGCAAATCCGGTTGGTGCAAATGATGCCGGACCCTTGCGTCACATCCTTGAATCTCATCCCGCCAAGGTTTTGAAAAAGGGCGTTGTGCCCGTCCAGACTGCACAAGAAAATGGCAGGCAGCCCATTATTATAAATATCTCCGATGGCAACCCCGGAACCGTCGGCCAGCACCCGGTTGGCGGCGATGGCGTGTTCATCCAAAGGGTTGGTGAAGGTGATCCCCGTTTGCTCCGGCGTCAGGAGTGTGAATCCCGGCTTCCCCTCACGCGGGACCAGCAAGTCCGCCCACTTGAAACCATTTTCCTGATGCCACTGCAGTTCCGCGGCGCATGGGAGAATCTGCAGCGCCATGAATCCAATGATGCAACACCAAGACAAAAGAAATTCAATTGATGTTCTGCGAACCATTAAATCAGCGTCAAGCATTGCCCAATATCACCGCCCAATCCAGGCTTTTTTCGGAACGATTCAATGATTCACGGTCCATTTGATCCATTGGAGCCAAGGCAAGAATCTGAAAACCACCCTGGCGGGCGGCTGCAGGAAGAACACATTGAACGAAGAGCTGGAGCAGATCACGCCTGCCGTGCGCGCCATGGGACGTTTCTGAGCCGTTTGCCTTCAAGGGTTTCCTTCGGGCCGGCAGCGTTCCATCGGCGCGGCATTCGAAATCATAGCTTGTGTTTGTTCCCAAACTGCCTAGGGTGGTAACCATGGATAAATCTTGGTTCCGAAAGCTCTTCGACCGCCCTCGCCAGCGCCAACTGGCGAGCATTCAGGCGAAGGCCGACGACGGCGATGCCGGCGCGCAATTCAGTCTTGGATTCAGCTTCGCCAACCGGGGGAAAGCCACACAGGATTATACTCAAGCGGCTCACTGGTACCTGAAAGCCGCGGATCAGAACCATGCTTTGGCCCAATTGAACCTCGGGAGGATGTTTGCCGGCGGACAGGGTGTGACCCAGGACGAAGACAAGGCGGTGATGTGGATTCAAAAGGCGGCGCGGCAGGGAGACGCCGGAGCGCAACACGATCTGGGGTTGAGGTGCCTGCGCGCCCGCTTCGATGGTCTGCCGCAGGACGCCCTGGAATCCAATCTCGAAGCCTACAAATGGTTCCGCCTGGCGGCGGCGCAAGATTACATGGGTTCGCAGGCCGCTTTCGAAGCGCTCTCACTTGGCATGACTCGCGAACAGGTGGCCGAGGGAAATCAACGCGCGACCACGTTTTCCGCTTCGTCCTCAAACCCTGTCCCGGCCTGACATTGAAAACTGCCCGAATATTGGACGAGGAGGGCGAAGGTTTTGGCCTCGAATACGACAACAACCTGGGGAAGAGGAACACCATGCGCCTGGATGCCACGACTTACGAGAAGGCCCTCCGCGAAGCCAAATCCTTTCTCGGCATCAACGGCGAGAATCTCGACGGGGAAGGAACCCTCTGGGAAATCGAGTGAACGCGGGCCACGCGGGTTTTTGTCGTGAATGGAATTCGCGCTGCTTCACAAAAGCGTCAAAGATGCCCGGCCGATGACCCCCCGCGCCGAACGGCGCCTTCCGAGCCCGACAACACGACAAGACGAATGCGGCGATTGTTAGAGACGGCGAATGGTTTCCATGGCAAGCTGTCCGTCTGAATCGGCCGGAAGTATCGAAAACTATGCCACAGATCAAAACCAGCCCTCGTGCGGAATATCGTCAGCGCGAAAACCTGAGGATCAATGCCTCGCCCAACCTCGCCGTGAAATTTCGCGGCTTGAAATCCTTGACGTTGGATCTGGCATTTTATGACGCCGAAGGCCTTCACAAGACCAGCGAAATCAAATACACGGTCAATCTCGCCAATGCCAAGTCGGTGTTTTCGTTCAGCTGTCCGAACAACGAATGCGTCGGGGGCGATTTTGATTTAAGCGAAAAACTGGCCGAGGCGGTTGCCGCTCATCTTACCACCACTTCCGGCGAGCTGCGCTGCCAGGGCTGGCAGAGCAAGACCACCATCGAGTCCACGCATTGCCACCGCGTGCTGCGCTACAAGTTGAGCCTGGGGTATTGAAGCCGCGAGAGTTTCCTGCGTTCCGAATGTGCCGGCAGACCGCTTGCGGCATCGGTTGAGACGCTTCTTCACCAGGCTGTTGCGGGAATGCTTTCCGCGGCCAGCCGAAAATAGTTGCGAATATTGGTTGCTATCCATCCGGAAACAGCCAATATTGCATGTCTGTTCGATAGCTTGTCACTTTCAAGATATGGCGAATCCTCAGGTGAACTCAGTT
>CAZFOA010000095.1:0-13140 GCA_964520205.1 uncultured Verrucomicrobiota bacterium
AATTGAACGAAACCTGGGGCTTGATCATTTCCAGCAATTGTATCGTCGCCGTGGATGCAGGTTGCGATGATCCGATGATTCGCTATTTGTACGTTCGCTTTTGCATGGATCAGACCAACAGTCCACAAGCGTTTACCGGCGCTTTTTGCCAGGCGGCGAAGGATATGCAAAGAAGCGCATATCCTCCCGTCCGTAAATTCTATGCGACAGCACGGGCATTGGAACAGATCGTATACACCTATGGCACGAACACGGGGAAGCAGCCGATTTGGCGAGAAATCACGCCATTCGTTGCCCAAGACGTTGGGCCAGCCCTCAACGACAAAACTATGCCGGCACGTGAGGCGTATGAGATTGCCAATGAAGCCCTGTCTTTGATCAACGGCGATACGAATCAATTTCAAAATGCCTACGATTGTGTTGAAAAACCACTGTTGAGGAACTGGCCGGACGATTACACCACATGGTTGTTGAAAGGCACCGCCTTCATCGACATGGCATGGCATGCTCGCGGCAGCGGTTGGGCCTACACTGTCAGCGACAAAGGCTGGGAACATTTCGCCGAGCGGCTTGCCGCGGCGGAAGACGCTTTGCAACACGCTTGGAAATTATATCCCAAAGACCCGGAAATCGCCCATCGGATGATGACCGTGGTGTTGGGTCAGGGAGGAGGCCGGGACCGGATGGAACTGTGGTTTGATCGGGCGATGCTACTGGACCCCAATGACTATGACGCCTGTTCGAGAAAACTCTATTATCTGGAACCCAAATGGTATGGCTCCCGCGAAGCCATGCTTGATTTCGGGCGCGAATGCGTACAAAACACAAATTGGGCTGGTCGAGTCCCCTTGGTACTGGTTGACGCCCATTGGAATTACTGTCACGGGTACATTGATAATTCAGAACAGACCAATTACTGGAAGCGACCGGACGTATGGGCCGACGTTAAATCTGCCTATGGCCGCTTCTTTCAACTTAACCCCAACACCGCCGGTGACTATTAGTATTACGCCTGGTACGCATACCAAGCCGAAAAGTGGGACGTTTTGAACGAATTGATTCCAAAACTGGGGCCGAAAACCTATTACCGTTTCGGCGGCAAGGATGAATTCGACAAAATGGTTCGGCTGGCTAAAGAACATGCTGGAAACCTCAAAGTCGAAGAAAACAAATAGAAGAAGCAAGCGAATCTGGCTTCGATGCGAAAATCAGTATAGGCATCAGCACAGACGATGGACACGGCGCGACTTCGGCTTGAGCTGGGTCTCGACCAGAAACAGCGACTCCAGCAATTTCGTTTCCCGAAAGGACTCCCCTTCAGCAAAGGAATTTTTGGAAGCACCAAAATCAGCTTGAGTTGCAAGCTAAGTGCCAAGTCTGAGGCCGAAAAGTTAAGTTTGGCGACCCTACCGGGAATCGAACCCGGGCTCCCACCGTGAAAGGGTGGTGTCCTAACCGCTAGACCATAGGGTCGCTCGAAGGCGCGCAAAATATAGTTGCGAACGCCTTGATGTCACGCAAATTCGCGTTTGCCTTGGCCCCGTTTTTTCAGTACCTTCCTTTGTTTGCGTCATGAAAGTTTACATTGACGGTACATTTTACGACGAGCGCGATGCCAAGATCTCGGTTTTCGATCATGGTCTGCTTTATGGGGACGGCATTTTCGAGGGGATTCGGGCGTACCACGGCCGGGTGTTCCGTCTGAAGGAACACATCGACCGGCTGTTTTGTTCGGCGAAAGCCATTCTGCTGACGATGCCCCTGTCGCACGCGGAGATCATGTCTGCGGTGGTCGAAACCTGCCGCAAGAACAAGCTGCGCGACGGTTACATCCGGCTCGTGGTCACGCGCGGGGCGGGCACGCTCGGGTTGAACCCGAACCGTTGCAAGAATCCGTCGGTGATTGTCATCGCCGGCCGAATCCAGCTTTACCCGGAGGAACTGTATGAGCGGGGCATGGAGATCGTCACCGTGCCGACGGTGCGGAACCTGCACAGCGCGTTGAATCCGGCCATCAAATCGCTGAATTACCTCAACAATATTCTGGCCAAAATCGAAGCGAACAACTCCGGCTGCGAAGAGGCCGTGATGCTGAACGCGGAAGGTTTTGTTTCCGAATGCAGCGGGGACAACATTTTTATCGTCAAGGACGGCCGGCTGTTCACGCCGCCGCTTTCCGCCGGGGCGCTTTACGGAATTACGCGGCAGGTCGTGATCGAACTGGCCACGCAGTCCGGCAATTCGGTTTTGGAGCCGAACCTGACGCGGTACGATCTATTCAACGCCGACGAATGTTTTCTGACCGGCACCGGGGCGGAAATCGTGCCTGTGGTGAAGATTGACGGGCGCGTGATCGGCGGCGGCACGCCGGGGCCGCTGACCCAAAAGCTGTCGTCGCAGTATCATGCCTTGACTAAAGTGTCGGGCGAGCCGATATGATTTATGACGTTGGATCATTGCGAAGACACTGCGTGAGGGCATGGAATCGGAAGCGAAACGATTTGTGCGCGCGGGTGAAACGATGTAATTTTTCAACGATTTAACGAGAATATGTTGTGCTGCAGCTGCAAGGAACGCGAAGCCACCGTGCATTACACCAAGATTGATGGTGTGGGTGATAAAATGCAAAAGGTGGATCTTTGCGAGGAATGCGCCAAGAGCCAGGGGGTAAATGATCCCGTGGGTTTTTCACTGGCGGACATGCTGCTGGGCCTTGGCGCTTCCCAGGAACTCGAACAGGCCGCAGGCGGGACCGAGGTGAAGTGCGCGCGCTGCGGTTTCACCCAGGCCGACTTCAAGAAGGCGGGCCGGCTGGGCTGTCCGGAGTGTTACAAGGCTTTTGGCGAAGGGTTGGAGAACCTGCTTAAATCCATGCACAAAGGCACGCGTCACGTCGGCAAGGTCCCCGAATCCCTGCGGCAGAGCCGCGATTTGTCCGACCGCCTCCTGGCGTTGCAGAAGAAGCTGAACCAGGCCGTCGAAGACGAAAATTTCGAGCAGGCCGCGCTGCTGCGCGATCAGATCAAACAAATGAGCGCCCAGTTGAGCAACATCACCACGAGTTGATTCGATGGACATCCATGAATTTCTCACTCCCCCCGCAGAAATCGCGCGGCGCAAAGGACCGCACGACCGGATCGTAATGTCCAGCCGGGTCCGGCTGGCGCGGAACATCAAGGACGCGGCATTCCCCGGCTGGGCCAAAAAGCCGGAACGGGTCAAAATCCTGGAAAGCATCCGGCCGGCGGTTGAGACTTTGCCGGAAATGAGGGATGCGTTTTCGCAATCCATGGACAACCTTGCCGCGCTCGACAAACAAATACTCGTCGAGCGCCATCTGATCAGCCGGGAACACGCGGCCAGAAGCGCGGGCAGCGGATTGGTCCTGAATCGCGAGGAAACGCTTTGTGTGATGATCAACGAAGAGGACCACATGCGCATGCAGGCGCTGCGGCCCGGCCTGCAACTCCGGCAGGCGTGGACAGCGATAGACCGGGTGGACTCTGAGCTTGAGAAGCGGCTCGATTACGCCTTCAACTCGGATTTGGGTTACTTGACCGCCTGTCCCACGAACATTGGCACCGGGATTCGGGTCAGTGCCATGCTGCACTTGCCGGGCCTGGTCCTGGCCGAGCAGATCAACCCGATCATTCAATCCGTGAACAAACTTGGCCTTGCGGTCCGGGGGCTTTACGGTGAGGGCACGGAAGCCCTGGGCAATGTTTTCCAGGTGTCCAATCAAATGACATTGGGCGAATCGGAAAGCGCCATCGTGGAACGGCTGGAGAAGGTGCTGGCCCAGATCATCGAGCATGAGGAAAATGGCCGGGCAACGCTGTTGGAGAAGAAGGCCAAAACGGTGTACAACCACATTGGCCGTGCCTATGGGATTCTGGCGAATGCCCACAGTATTTCCTCGAAAGAAACGATGAATCTGCTATCATTAATGCGACTGGGCGTGGATTTGAGCCTATTTCCCGGGGTGGACCGGTCTTTGGTGGACGAATTGTTCATTTTAACGCAACCGGCACACCTGCAAAAGCAGCATTCTGAGAAACTGTCCGCCGAGGAACGCGATTTGCTTCGCGCAGACATGGTGCGCGAACGATTGAGACACGTCAGTCGCCCGCAAACCAAACCGTCGGATTCGCCGGGGAGCGGAGTGGACAAAACCGACAAGTGATTGCATTGTGAGGTACGAGTTGTATGAGCGATGAAACCATGAGCAATTTTACGCCGCGAGCCCAACAGGTGCTCGCCCTGGCACGCAAGGAAGCCGACCGATTTAATCATAATTTCGTCGGCACCGAACACCTTTTACTCGGGCTGATCAAACTCGGCCAGGGGGTCGCTGTCAACGTGCTTCAAAAAATGGGCCTCGACCTCGAAACGGTCCGGATGGAAGTCGAAAAACAGGTAGGCACCGGTCCGGATCAGAAGATGATCGGCAATATTCCTTACACGCCGCGCGTGAAAAAAGTCCTGGCTCTCGCGGCCAAGGAAGCCAAGGCGCTGAACCATACTTATGTCGGCACCGAACACATCCTGCTGGGCTTGCTGCGGGAAGGCGACGGCGTGGCGGCCCGCGTCCTGAAGAACCTGGATGTGGACATCGAGCAGACCCGCCAGGAGATTTTGAAGGAGTTGGACCCGAACTTTGCCGCGCAGGAAGAGTCCGGCGGCGGTGGCGCCGAGGTCCCGGAAAAAGTCGCCGGCGAAAAAAAGGGCGAAGTTAAAACTCCCGCATTGAAAGCTTTCGGCCGCGACCTGACGGAAATCGCGCGCAAAGGGGAAATGGACCCTGTGATCGGCCGCAAGAATGAAATCGAACGCGTGATCCAGATTCTCTGCCGCCGCACCAAGAACAATCCCGTCCTCCTCGGCGAAGCCGGCGTGGGCAAGACAGCCATCGTCGAAGGCCTCGCCCAGGAAATCGCCGCCGGCAATGTCCCCGAATTGCTGCGCGACAAGCGCGTCATCACTCTGGACCTGGCCTTGATGGTTGCGGGCACGAAGTACCGCGGCCAGTTTGAGGAACGCATCAAGGCGGTCATGGACGAAATCCGCCGCGCGAAAAACATTATTCTGTTCATCGACGAATTGCACACCATCGTGGGCGCCGGATCGGCCGAAGGCACGATGGACGCCTCGAACATCATCAAGCCCGCGTTGAGCCGCGGCGAGTTGCAGTGCATCGGGGCCACGACCCTCAATGAGTATCGTAAATATATCGAGAAGGATGCGGCCTTGGAACGGCGGTTCCAGTCGGTCAAAGTCGAAGCCCCTTCCATTGAAGAGGCGATCCTGATCCTGAAGGGCTTGCGTCCCAAATATGAGGACCATCACAAAGCCGAGTTTACGGACAAAGCCATCGAGGTATCCGTGAAGCTTTCCGACCGCTACATCACGGATCGTTATTTGCCCGACAAAGCCATTGATCTGATGGACGAGGCCGGTTCGCGCGCGCGGATTGGCACCATGACGCGGCCCCCGGAGGTCAAGGAGCTCGAGGCTGAGATCGAAGAGATCAAGACCAAGAAGGAGCGGGCGATCAAGAACCAGGATTTTGAAGGTGCGGCGTCCATGCGCGACAAAGAGAAGCACACGAAAGAAAAGCTGGAGAATCTTCTCAAAGAATGGCGCACCAGCCGCGAGGAAAAGCGGGTGAAGGTGGACGAAGAAGACATTCTGCACGTCGTTTCCAAGTGGACCGGCATTCCCCTGCAGCGAATGGAAGAGGGCGAAGTGAATCGGCTGCTGAAGGTCGAAGACGAAATGACCAAGGTCGTCATCGGCCAGAAGGAAGCGGTTTCAGCCATTTGCAAAGCCTTGCGCCGTTCGCGGGCGGACTTAAAGGACCCACGCCGGCCCATCGGCACGTTCGCCCTGCTGGGCCCGACGGGTGTCGGCAAAACGTTGCTCGCGAAAACGCTCGCCGAACAGATGTTTGGCGACGGCAAAGCGCTCATCCAGCTCGACATGAGCGAGTACATGGAGAAGTTCAACGTCTCGCGCCTCGTCGGCTCGCCGCCGGGATACGTGGGCTATGAAGAAGGCGGCCAACTCACCGAACAAGTGCGGCGCAAACCTTATTCGGTCGTGCTGTTCGACGAGATTGAAAAGGCGCATCCGGACGTGTGGAACATGCTGTTGCAAATCCTTGAGGAAGGCAAATTGACGGATAACGTCGGCCGCGTGGTCAACTTCCGCAATACCATCATCCTGATGACCTCGAACGTCGGCTCCGACACGATCAAACGCCAGAGCACGCTCGGTTTCTCGCCGATCACCGACGAGAACAGTTACGAGAAGATGCGGGATAAGATCATGGAGGATGCCAAAAAGACCTTCCGTCCGGAATTTCTGAACCGCCTCGACGACGTGATTGTCTTCCGCTCGATGACCAAGCCGGACCTGATCCAAATCCTGGATTTGGAAATCGGCAAGGTCATGCTGCGGCTGAAGACGCGGAACATTGCGCTCGAATTTGATGAAAAGGCGAAGGACTTCCTCGTGGAGAAAGGTTACGACCCGCAATATGGCGCGCGCCCGATGCGCCGTTCCGTCGAGCGGTTCCTCGAAGACCCGCTGGCGGAGGAAATTCTGAAGGGCAATCTGCACGACGGCGAGTCCGTCAAGGTTACGGTGGATAAAGATCACCTCGTGTTCACTCAAAAAGCGGCAGCCGAAGGCGCGCTTTCAAGCTGACCCGCAACGAGTTTCAACAAATCGCCATCCCCGGAGCTCCGGGAATGGCCGTTTTTTTCCTGACGCCGTGAGCCGGCAAAAGCCCGGGTCAGAGAAATTCCTTTGAACAAAAGCCCCCCGCAAGTAATCTATTCATTCACAGCATAACCTAACGAATATGAAAAAAATATCACTATTGTGCGCCCTTGCGGGACTATTGGTAACAGCACTGGCGATGCCTGCCATTGCCGCGGACAAGGAAGTCACCATCACCGGTGAAGGCAAATGCGCGAAATGCGCATTGCACGAAACCGACAAATGTCAAAACGTGATCCAAACGCAGGAGGACGGCAAGACGGTGACGTATTATCTGACGCAAAACAAGGTGAGCAAGGGGTTCCACGAAAATCTGTGCAAAGAGTCCCAGAAGATTACGGCGACCGGCACTCTCGCGGAAAAGGATGGAAAGAAAATGCTCACGGCGTCAAAGATCGAGCTGGCCAAATAGTTTTCCGCCTGATTCTCTCAACTCATGACGCCCGCGCTCAGATTGGGTGCGGGCGTTTTTATTTCGTCGGGCAGGAGTTTTTCAGAACGATGACGCCTCTGCTGCCGGGTGTGAAGACGATGCCTGGCGCAGTTCTGCGCTGGTTGACGCTTTATGAATGAAGAAGAAATGACGATCCTGAATTTCCTGAAGGCGAGCCCCGAGGCCCGCTTTGCGCGGCGGGAAATCGCGCGGCGGGCGGGCAGCCGTTCCTTGTTTGAAGAAAATCCGCGCTGGATCGACGCACCGCTGGCGGCGCTGACGGGCCAGGGGCTTGTCGAAATCACGATCGACGGCTTCTACCAGTTCAAGAGACGCGTCATTTGACCCGCCCGCCGGAACACGGGTTGGCGCCGCAATCAGGGTTCCTTTCCCGCCGGCGTCGGCGTCGGCAACTGTTTTTTCCGCTGATGCCGCGCCACCACAATTTTCGTCAAAACAAAAGCAGCCACGGCCGCGGGCGTGCCGCAGATGGCGGAACCAATCAACAGAGGTTTGCCGACTGTTGAAAACGTCTTCCAGAACATGTTCCAATCCACCCATCGGGGATGCAACAGCCAGTCGGCGCGCGACAGGCGCTGCGGCCAGTGATGCGGGTTGCTCAAGATCCAGTAGCCCAGGCAATATTCCCAGCGATACACCACGAACATGACGGGCAACAATACGTCGTGCAACGTGACCGCGATGACCGCCGCGAGAATATTGCTCCGGGTCAGCCACGCGAAGAGAATCGCGCCGAGGGTTTTGAATCCGAGCACCGGCGGGAACCAGAAGAAGATACCGATCGCCACACCGCCCGCGATGGCCTCGGGAGTATCGCGAATGGCCAGCAGTCGCAAGGAATGTTCCTGGAACCAACGACGTAGATTCATGAGCTCACGTTCCGCGCAGTTTCCGATTGAATGCCACCACATCTTCGTAGCACACGCCGTTGCCGCCGAAAATGTCCAAGGCCGATCCGATGGTCAGATCCAGTTTGCCCCGCCCGAGCCGGGAGACCGTTTCCAGGTCGTCCAGCGAACGGGCGCCCCCGGCGTAAGTCGTGGGAATCGGCGTCCATTCACCCAGTTTGGAAACGAGTTCCTCGTCAATGCCGCCCCCAAGTCCTTCCACGTCCACGGCGTGAACCAGGAATTCCGAGCAATAGGCCGCCAGTGTGCCCAGCGACTCCCGGCAAAGGGTCAGCTCCGTGAATGTCTGCCAGCGGTCGGTAACCACAACATAATTTTCACCGCGACGGCGGCAGCTTAAATCCAGCACGAGTCTCGGTTTGCCGATGGTTTCAACCAATGCCGCCAAACGATTCGCGTCCAGCCGTCCGTCGCGAAACATCCAGGAAGTCACAATGACGTGTGAAGCTCCCGCGGCGAGCCAGGACGGCGCATTTTCCATGTTGATACCGCCCCCGATTTGCAGGCCGCCCGGAAAGGCGTTCAAGGCCGCCCGCGCTTCGGTTTCGTTTCCGGAACCCAACATGATGACATGACCGCCTTTCAGCCCGTCGCGCCGGTAAAGCCCGGCATACCAGGCCGCTGAACGGTCCGAGACAAAATTCGTCCGCAATCGCCCAGGTTCGGAACCGAGCGTGCCACCCACGATTTGCTTCACCTTGCCTTCATGCAAGTCAATGCACGGACGAAACATGGTTGGAGGGTAAATTCCCCTGTGCCGCGTTCCAAGCGCCAAATTCAACAAGCCGTTGGCCCATCGCCTCCCTGCGCCGCGCAAGTATCTGTCGGGACGAAATTTCCGCTGTCCACTCATCGCAGCCCGGCAACCGCTGACCGAATCACGGGGCCCACAGACTTGCAGCGGACGCCGCATGAGAGGTACCTGGACATATTTTGTTCCCGCGACGCAAAAATAGAAAATACATCTCGACAAAAAGTTTGAGTGCTGGTATCACTTTAATCGTTAGCACAGGATCCCAGAACTAAACGTCCTGTTAACGCAATAATCAGTTATGAAAATCAGAAGCATTTTACTCGTCGCTTTTGCATCCTTCGTTTGTGCGACCACCAGCAAAGCGAATGTCACCAATGTGGTGTGGAACAGTGGCACCAGCGGGCTAATTTATTGGAATGTTGGCACGCCCAGTGATATTACCGGGGTAGGGTGGAACGGAAGTCAGGGTGGTTCGGCGCAAATGAGCATGACGCTGGTCACGGATAACACCGATCCGACCTTTACCCTCACTGGCGACATCATCAATACCAGCGGGTTCACGTGGACCAGCTATATCATTGATGTGTCCATGACGACGACTTTCAGCGTAGGCGGTGCGGCTGTGCTCATTCCCGGTCCCGGTAATTGGAGCACTTCCGTCGGCCCGCTCACAGGGCCTGTCCTCGGGTTCTACTCGGATCAGATCGTTTTTTCCGCCGGAACACCGGTTGTGAACGGCGCAGAATTCAAGTACACCTACGACGTTACCTTTTCCGGAGGTCCGTCGTTCACGCTCAACCAGACCACGACCCCGGTTCCTGAGCCCGGCACTGCCAGCCTCTTGTTCGCTGGGAGCCTTTTGTTGGGAGGATTAAAGGTCGCCAGGCAGCGGCGAAATCTTTCCGGTAAGAATTAGTTTTTGAATATTCCAAAGACGCCGGCCTGGCAACAGGCCGGCGTCTTTTTTTGACCGGAATGCGAATAGGTTGTTTTGCCGTGAATGCCGGCAATATCCACCGAGGAAACGTCGTCTGAGATAAAACCCGGCGCTCGACTTCCAGGCACCGACCCTCTGGCGGTGAAAATTTCGATTGCGTTTTGATGAATTCCTTTCCGGCATTTCTTCGGCAAGAGGTTTGACAAGCCCGGTTCAATCGCTGAGTTTCTGTTCGATTCGATGAGGCTATTCAACATCGGGCGGACGCAAACGGAGTTGCACCCGCCTTATGCTTTCAGTGCGTGTCTCCTGGCTGTATGCCTCGCTTCCGATTCTCGCACGCCCGCTTTCAGCGCTCAACCTTATGGGTTGGATTCACGCCCCGTCGCCGGTCCGTTCCTCAATCACTCGTTGCCCGAGATCGCGCCTGGCATTTCGGGCAATTGGTCCGCCGTGGTTGCCTTCACGAATCTCTGGTTCACCAACGCCGTCGGATTGACCTCCGTGCCCGGCACCCGGCGCTTGTGCGTCTGGGAACGCGAGGGCCGCGTCTGGACTTTCGAAAATAACGCGGGGGCAACAAGAAAAACTTTGGCGCTCGACATCAGCAATCAGTGCCAGGGCTGGGATGATTCAGGACTGTTGGGACTGGCCTTTCATCCCGGTTTCGCCACCAATCGCCACGTTTTTGTTTATTACACCTGGGTGCTGCCCGGAACGGGAGTCGGCAGTCCAACCACCCGGCCGGCGCCGATTCGGGCCGGCGCCTATCACGACCGCCTCTCGCGATTCACACTCGATGCGTCCGGCGTGGCGATTCCAGGCTCTGAACTCGTTTTCGTCGATCAAGCCGGCAATACGGTCTGGCACAACGGCGGCGGCATGCTGTTTCATCCGGCGGACGGATTTCTCTATTGGACCGACGGCGATGACGCCGACACCGCAAACACGCAGGTCATCAACCACAATCTGTTCTCCGGCGTTTTCCGGATTGATGTGGACCGGCGTGGCGGAAAAATCAGCCACCCGATTCCACGCCAGCCGGACAATGGCGTCAGCGCCAATTATTACGTTCCCAATGACAATCCCTTCGTCGGCCAGCCGGGCGTGCTGGAGGAGTTCTTCTGCCTCGGGCTGCGCAATCCTTATCGCATGACCTGCGACCCGCAGACCGGCCGGATTTTCATCGGCGATGTCGGCGAAAGCAGCCGCGAGGAAATCGATGTCATCGAACGGGGCGAATCGGGCCTCAATTTCCAATGGAGCCGAATCGAGGGGGCGCAGGGCGATCTGACTCCACCGTATCTTGGGATCAATCGCGGCCCGATTTTGGACTACACACACAACGACGGGCGCGCGGTCATCGGCGGCTACGTTTACCGGGGGAAGAAGTTCGCCGCAGATCTCGGCGGAAAGTATATTTTTGGCGACAATGTTTTGCGGGTGATCTGGGCGCTGGACGAAACCGCAACTCCCGCGGGCAAAACTCCGCTGTGTGTCATGCCCAAAGGCAGCGGCCCCAATTCCGGGACGGATTACACCGGCCTTTCTTCGTTCGGGCTGGATGCCGAAGGGGAGATTTACTTCTGTCAGATGAGCAGCATCGGCGGACGGATTTACAACCTGGCCCGCGGCGGCGCGCCTCCGCCCGCCCGAACCGTGCCCGGGTTGCTTTCCGAGACGGGCGCGTTCGCCGATCTCCCCGCTTTGAAACCGGCGCCGGGATTGATTCCTTACACGGTCAATTCTCCGCTATGGTCGGACGGCGCAACGAAACGGCGTTGGATGGCGTTGCCGGCAAACACATTCATCCGCTTCGCGCCGGATGGCGAGTGGGCTTTTCCCGACGGCACCGTGTTCGTCAAAAATTTCGATCTTCCCGTCAATGAAACCAATTCAAATATTCTCCGGCGGCTCGAAACCCGGCTGATCGTTCGGGATACCAACGGGTTTGTCTACGGTGCAAGTTACAAATGGCGTCCGGACCTCAGCGACGCCGACCTGGTGTCCACCGGCATGACGGAAAACATCGTCATCACGACCGCCACCGGCGCGCGCACGCAACCCTGGTTCTATCCGGGACGGCAGGATTGCCTGCGCTGTCACACGGTTGCTTCCGGCGGTGTTCTTGGCGTGAAAACCCGCCAGCTCAACGGCAACTTCACTTTTCCTTCCACCGGCATCACCGACAACCAGCTTCGCACCTGGAATCACTTGGGCCTCTTTTCCCCGCCTTTCAACGAGGAGGATCTCCCGCATTTTTCAAAACTGGTGTCCGTTACCGACACCCACGCGACTTTGGAACGTCGCGTGCGTTCTTATCTCGACGCCAATTGCGCGAACTGCCACCGCCCCGGCGGCGCGCACGCCTTTTTCAACGCACTCGTGGACGTCCCCTTGGAAAAGGCGGGGATCATCGGCGGTCCGGTGGAAAATACGCTCGGCATTCCCGGCGCCAAAATCGTTGTGCCCGCCAATACGGCGGAATCCGTTCTCCTCCAACGAATGAACCGCACCGATTCCTCCAAAATGCCCCCGTTGGCCAGGCGGATCGTCGATGCCGGGGCCGCGGATGCAATTGCTGATTGGATCCAGTCGCTGCCGCCGGTCAGCAATGTCCTTCCGCCGCCATGGAATCATCTGGACATCGGTCGTGTCGGGCTTGCGGGCGAAACGAGCCAGATCAACGGCCAATTCAATCTCGTCGCGGCGGGCGCGGATATCTGGAAAGCCGCGGATGCGTTCCATCTTGCATACCGCCCATTGGATGGGGATGGACAAATTATCGCGCGGGTGGTGTCGCTCCAGCAAACCGACCCTTGGGCCAAAGCCGGCATCATGTTTCGCGAAACTCTCGCGCCCGACGCCCGGTACGCTGCCGCGCTTGTTACCCCGGCGAACGGCGCCTTTTTTCAGCAGCGCGACGCGGTGGCCGGTCCCAGCCGCAACCGGGAAGCGCCGCCGACGGCCGCGCCGTGCTGGTTGCGGTTGAGCCGGTCAGGCAATGAGTTCAGCGGCTCTGTCTCGGCGGATGGACTCCACTGGACGGAAGTGAGCCGTGCCTCGATTCCGATGGTCCGGCGCATTTATGCCGGCCTCGCCTTGACGTCGCACAACTGTTCCGTCCTGAACTCGGCGTTGTTTGACAACGTCACCGTTTTGCCCGCCGATGGAAGCCATGTCGTCCCGGCTGTCGCAGTGGCACCCTGCGTCGACGGGATCGAATCAAGGCATGACGTGGCGGGAAACTAAGACATTCCCGGCCGGGAAGGTGCGATTTGAACCGCGCTCCGATGGCTGCGGT
>CAZFOA010000096.1:0-13076 GCA_964520205.1 uncultured Verrucomicrobiota bacterium
ATTAAAAGTGGGTGAGGTTTTGGGGGCGGAGTGCGGCCGTCCTCGGCCGCAGCCACGCTCGCACGCAACCACGTTCACGAACTTCTGGTGTCACACTCCGCGCTCCAGGCTGCTGCGCCCGGGGACGGGCGCACTCCGTCCGAAACCCAAATGCTGGCGCCCAAAAGCAGCATTCCGGTTCCCGCGGCCGCACCCACTTTTAATCACACCCGGTGTGATGGGTGTGATTGCGAGTGAGGGTCAGGAGCGCGGTTGACCATCGCGCGCAATCACACACCCGGAGTGGCAATGTTGGATTGCCTATTCTGAATATTCCACACCGAGAGCGCCGGGTCAGGGGACCCGGCCTACAGGACGGCGATTTCTCGGTAGCGGGCGTGCCCTCATGCGGCGGCGGTGTCGCCGGTTTAATCGGTGGATGAAATTTGCAGGCCACGCCCATGGAGAATTCCAACCCCGTACCATCAGCCCACCCCGCAGTAGTCCGCGACGTCCCGCGCTGCAATCAAACCGAATCGGCTCGGTGCGCCGTAAAGATTTGCCAATCGTTCGTTCGCCCCGCTATGCTCTAACATCATGAAATGCCGGTTCGTCCTGGCCGTTTTAGCGGGCTTGATTTTGGGGTGGTGCGAATGCGCCGAAGCGCAGGATGAACAATACCTCCAGATTTACAGCCTCATTCAGCAGGCCGACGGGCTCCATCGTTCCGACCAGCCCGCTCAGGCGCTGGCCAAGTATCTCGAAGCCCAAACGACGCTGCGCAAATTCCAGAAGGTTTACCCGGATTGGAACGTCAAGGTCGTCGGCTTCCGCCTGAATTATCTCGCCGCCAAAATCGCGGAAGTATCGGCGCTCTCGCCACCACCACTCCCCGCCGCCGCCACGCCCGGTGCCAACGGACCGGCCACGACTCCGGTTCCGGCGGGTGAAAGGGCCGACCTCGAGAACCAACTCCACTCGCTCCAGAACTTCGTGCGCCAGTTGCAGGCGGATAACCTGGTGCTCGAATCAAAACTCAAGGAAGCCTTCTCCGCGCAACCCGCTTCGGTGGACCCGCGCGAGCTGGCCAAGGCCCAGGAAACCATCCTGTCGATCGAAAAGGAGAACGCACTGCTGAAGGTGACGCTGACGCAGGAGCAGGCGAAAACCCCGACTGCCGGAGACACCAACGCGGCTGCGCAATTGCAGCGGCAGTTGGCGGAGGCCAACCGGAAACTGGCGGAGCAAACCGAGAAAGCCGCCGCGCTGGCCGCCGCAACGACGTCGCTTCAATCCAAACTGGACAGCCTCATCCCGGCCTCCTGGAACGCGGCCAATCTGGAGGCCACCCGGAAAGCCCTGGAGAGCGCGAATCTCAAGCTGGCCGAGCAGACGGAGCTTGCGTCGAAATTCGCGCAGGAGAAGGACGCCCTGCGGCTGCGCATCAAGACGTTGGAGACCGATGCCGAAACCATGGCGGCGCTGCATGCCGAAAACGAATTGCTCAAAAAGCAACTCGCCGACATCAAACCGGCCCCCGCCGCCGGTCCGGCGGAAGACGTGAATCGCCGTTTGGCCGAAGCTCAAGCCCAGATCGCGGCGCTCCAATCGGACAAGGAAATCCTCCGGCTCCAAACCATCGCGCTGCAGAATCGCCTCACCCTGGTGACGACCCCGAGCGCGGCTTCGACTTTGGCCCTCGCAGCGAGCCCGTCGGCGGACGCGGCGCGGGTCAAGCAACTGGAACGCGAGCGCGCGGACCTGCAGAAAAAGCTGGAGGCGACGCAACGGCAGCTTTACGGGCGGAAATCCCGGAGCGCGACGGCGCGAATTGAGGATTTAACGGGACAATTGGCAGTGTTGCGGGCGCGGCTTGGAGTCTTTGAAGTTCAGCAGGTGCCCTACACACCCGAGGAACTGGCGCTGCTCAAACCGCCCGATTCCGCCCTGGCCGCCGCCGATGCCAAGGCCAGCCAAAAATCGGTCCGGGAACTGCCCGCAGGCTCGGCCACGCTCGTGGCCGAAGCGCAGCGTGACTTTGCAGCCAAACAATTCGACAAAGCGGAGCAGAAGTATTTGCAGGTGGTGCATCAGGATGAAAAGAACGTTTATACCCTGGCCAATCTCGCCACGATCCAGCTTCAACTCGACCGGTTGGATGACGCTGAAAAACATATCCGGCAGGCCGTCTCGCTGGCGCCGGACGACGCTTACAGTCTCCTGATTTTGGGCGAGGTGAACATCCGAAAGGAAAACTACGATGCGGCGTTGGATGCCTTGAGTCGCGCCGCAAAAGTGGACCCGCACAATGCTGAAATCCAGAATTACCTCGGGATCACGCTCAGCCAGAAAGGCATGAGAGCCGCCGCCGAAACCGCCTTTCGCAAGGCCATCCAACTGGAACCCGACTACGCCAGCGCCCACAACAATCTCGCGGTGTTTTATATCACCCACAAACCGCCCTCGCCCGAACTGGCCCGATGGCATTATCAGAAAGCCCTCGCTGCCGGGTTCCCTCACAATCCCGACCTGGAAAAAATCCTCGAACCGGCCAAAACGGCGGAGGCCGGTCAATAAGTTTGCACGGCCTCTTTCCCAGGACCGCGCGACGTCCCGGCGCGCAGCGGCTGGGAACACCTGCACGGCTCAGAATTCCCCCTCACCTTAGCCGGAACGATTCAGATGATCTTTGGGGAGCACACGAGCCTCGCGTGTTCCGGCTGGCGCCCTCGCCGGCCGGTTCGAGCGGCTGGCACGAACCCAATGGTGTGCCTTGCGCCGAGGCCCGATGTGGTAGGCGGGGCGCCCACCACTGCACCCGAGGCGGGTGCGCTCCCCAGATTGACTGAATCGTTCCGGCTTAGGCAATCCAACCCGCAGCGACCGGGGACCGGTCGCGGTCCGGGATTTGAGCAAGAATCCCCCTGGAAGCGTCCCCGGCACCCGGGGTGAAATTATGTTCTTGCCGGAATAAGCCAATCCAGGCGACAGAAAGGGATCATGTTACGGCAAGCTTCCCACGAATTCACGCTTCCAACCCGCGGGCGCGGCTTATACGAATTCACCGCTGAAGTTGCGGGCTGGCTGGCGAAGAACAAATGCGACACCGGGCTGCTGACTCTGCATCTGCGCCACACTTCGGCTTCGCTGTTGATTCAGGAAAATGCCGACCCCGATGTGCGGCGCGATCTGGAAGCCTTTTTCGCGCGCCTGGTGCCGGACGGCGATTCGTTGTTCGTCCATACGGCGGAAGGGGAGGATGACATGCCGGCCCACGTGCGCACCGCCCTCACCGCGGTGAGCCTGGGCATTCCCGTGAGCGGGGGCCGCCTCGCATTGGGGACCTGGCAGGGAATCTATCTGTGGGAACACCGCCGGTCCCCGCATACGCGCCGGGTGGCCGCGCATTTTATCGGGGAATAAACGGCAGTGGTAAATTCGGGTGGGACGAGGCTATCGACGAGCCGTCCCTGGCGCGCCGAAGCAGAGGCTCGCGAGGACGCTCGCCCCACCGAAAGCTGCAACCGTGCCGCCGCAGAATAAACAATAAACTGGCCAAGCTGCCCGAACGATGGCACTTTCCGCCACGTTCTTTCACTTATGACTTTAACGCAAAAACTGTGTTGCCTCCTGGTCCTGGCGGGGACGGCAACCGGTGTGGCCGGCCGCGCCGAGAACACCAACACCGGCAGCTTCGGCTTCAGCGGGCCGGAGATTTTTCCCATCGACAACGACATCAGCCAATTGCACGTGGCCGATTTCGACGGGGGCGGGCTCAATGACATTCTGGTGGTGAACAATGCCCGGTCGAAGATCAACATTCTTTACAATCAAACCGGCAAGACCAACACGGCCGACAGCCTTCCGGGCGCCAACCGGCGCGAAATGAATCAATTGCCGCCCGACAGCCGTTTCCGCATCCAATCCATCGCCTCCGAGAAGCGAATCTCCTCGCTGGTCGTTGCCGATTTGAATGGCGACGGCCGGCCGGATATTGCCTACTATGGCGAACCCAAGGAGCTGGTGGTGCAATACAATCAAGGCAGCAACAGTTGGAGCGCGCCCAAACGCTGGCCGATTGACGACGGCCAGCTTTCACCCAATGCCCTGTCGGCGGGCGATTTGAATGGCGACGGCCGCACCGACCTGGTGTTACTGGGGGAAAACTGCATTTATTTCCTGCCGCAACAGCCCGATCACACCCTCGGCGAACCCCAGAAGATTCCCTTCTCCGGAACCGTCAAGTCGGTGCAGATCCTGGACGTGGATGGCGATGGCCGGAGCGATTTGCTCCTGGTGAACTGGGAAGATCGCAATCCCTTCCGGTTTCGTCTTCAAAAGGCGGGCGGCGAACTCGGTCCCGAGATCTATTTCCCGATGATCCCGATCCGTTCTTATTGGGCGGACAATCTGGAACAAAACGCGAAAGTGCAGGTGATCACCATCGCCCAGAACTCCGGACGAGCGCAGATTTCGCAGTTCGACCGCAAACCGGCCGGCGCGTTGTCCGGGAGTTTCCTCCACGGCCAGTTCCAAGTGCTGCCATTGAACAAGACCGACAAAGCCCGGCGCGGCTTGTTGTGGGCGGACGTGAACGGCGATGGTCTGCCCGACCTGCTGGTCGCGGAACCGGAGAGCGGCCAGATCTCGATCTATTTTCAGGAAAAGGACGGCTCGTTTTCCCCGGCCAAAACCTTCCCGACGCTGGCGGGCATCGGCGACCTGGCGGTGGCCGATTGGAACGGCGATGGCAAGCCGGAAGTCTTCCTGTTGAGCGACGACGAGCGCCAGCTCGGTGTGGCGCACCTGGATGAAAAACAGCGGCTCCCCTTCCCGACCCTGATTCCTCTCGACGGCAAACCGCTCGTCATGGCCGTCGGCACATTGCAGCCCGGCGCGAAACCCACCCTGGCGGTGATCGTGGACCAGGACGGCAAGCGTTCCCTGGTGACCCGGACGGCGGACGGCAAGAGCAAGACGCAGAAACTCAGCGACACCTTCAAGTCGAATCCGGCTTCGATGGTGTTTCAGGACGTGGACCAGGATGGGCTGATGGACCTGGTTGTGCTGATTCCGTATGAGAAAATCAAGGTGCTGCGCCAGGTGGCCGGAAAAGACTTTCAGGAACTGGACGTGGAAACTCCCGGCGGCGCCGTGGAACAACCCTGGTTGAGCACGCTGGACGTGGACGGCGACGGCAAGCCGGAATTATTGTTGCCGCAGAAAAACTTCCTGCGCGCGGTCGTTCTGCAATCCGATGTGTCGCTGCAAAACGCCACCAACCGGGGCGGGTGGATGTTCAAAGTGAAGGAGCAGATCAACGGGAGCGCGCGGGATTCACGGCTGGTGGGCGCCGCTTCAGTGCGCAATGGCACCAACACCATCCCATCGCTCTTTCTGCTCGACGCGGAGCACAAGGCTCTGACCTTGTGTGAACGCGACAATGCGGGAGTCTGGCAGGTCGTTCGCAACCTGGAATTGCCGGTTTCTGAATTCTCCGGTCTGCAGCCCCTCGCCCTGGGCTCCGCCACCACCAATGGCGTCGCGTTCCTCGGGTTGAATACCGTGGCCTGGATGCCGCTGGATGGGCAGGTTTGGGATTTGGTTGAACTGGATGGCTACGAGACTCCGATCAAGGACGGCTATCTGAACGACGTGGTTTCCGGCGATCTGAACCACGACGGGCGGAAAGACCTTGTGTTTCTGGAAACGGCGAAAAACTACCTCGACCTGGTCATTTTTGGAGCGAACCACAAGCTCATCCCGGCAAACCGCTGGAAAGTTTTCGAAGAGCGCACCTTTCGCAGCCGCCGGAACGATCTGCCCGAACCCCGGGAAGCGGCGGTGGCGGATGTCACCGGTGATGGCAAGAATGACCTGATCGTGATCGTGCACGATCGGATCCTGGTTTATCCGCAGGAGTAGGAATTACTTCAATTGCGGCGGCACCGGGGCAAACATCTTGAAGGTGAACCCGTCCGGGTTGGTGCCTACGGTATAAACCGTGAAATAGAAATATTTCGCAATCGAGTCGAATGCGGGCAGAAGGGAGAAATCCAACCAATCCTTGACAGTGTCAGCTCCCGGGAACAATGCGGGGCCGGCCCATGCGGGCTTGTTGGTTGCGTTGGTTCCGGCAGCCGAACTCCGGCGCAAAGCTTCGAGCAGAAAGCGGGAGGTTTCCACCTGGTTTTCGTAGCCAAACCAGCCGCTGCTCGTGCCGCCGACCTTGGCCGTGGCTTCAGCGAGTCCCGGCATGTCGCGCAACGCCTTTTGCTGCCCTTCGCTGCTGCGCAGGTACGCCTCGAGAATGGAATCATCCGTCGTCAGCGCGACGTAACCGCTGCTCGCCGCATAACTCAAGGAGCGTGGCGCCGCAGGGGAGTTCGCGGCGGCCGGCGGCTGGCCCGGCAGCGACACGGAATAAATTTTTCGGCCCAGGAATTCACGCTCGGCCGGCGCGCCGCCTTGCTGGCTGACCAAAACCAAAATGCTTTTAAGCGCCGCCGCCAGTTGCTCGGGCTGCGGTGAACCGATCAGCACCAGCGCCGGCGACGCGTTCAGATCAGCCAGCGTGCCGCCGCGGGGCGCTTTCTGGTAACTGATCAGATCGTCGCCCAGGTTGCCGAAGAGGTTCTTTTTGATATCAAAGTTCGGGTCCTTTTCCCTCGCGGCGGTGTTCGCGCTGTCCAGCATGAAATTCAAACCGCCGAGCATCTGGGGCGAAATATCATTCATCATCGCCTGCAGCGCGGCCCAGGTCTTCTGGCCGTCGATGCGCGAGCGTTGGAATTTCACGACATCAGCCGGCACGAACGGGGGCGGCCCCGCTTCCTTGCCGCTGCCCGGAAGTATTTTAAACAGACCCTGGCGGCCGGACTCGGGCATGCCCAAAAACACCTGCAACAACGAGCCATCGGGGGAATTCTGCATGCCAAACGCCAGCGTCTTCAACCCGTTCAATCCGGTCGCTTTCAGAATTCTTTGCGGGCTGAACACCGGGAAAGGATCCGCCGCGTCCGGTTCCTTGCTCGACGGTGTTCGATTTATCACGTCGAGAAACGCCCTGGCGTTGACCCACCCGTACAGCGGCGCGTCGCGGAAAACCGCCAGCCGGTTGGCTTGGTAGGCGGCCAGGTCGGCCAGCGCCGGCATCGAGCCGCCCGTCAAATGGACCACCACCTTTTCCACGACCCGGGTCGAGTTGCCGACGATCAGCAGCGATTCGAACTGGCCGACCACCAGTTCATTCCGCGGGGCGTCCTTTGGGGCATCGTCTCCGTTCGCTCGAGCCGCCCCGGCACCGGACGCCGGCAGGAATTTTTGCAGCGTTTTGGGAACATCATTGCTGGAAAGAGGAATAACCGAAAAATCGACGCCGCGGATTTTTTCCGTCTTAATCGATTTGCCCGCGGACAGCCATTTTTTTTGCAGCTCGGCGAGATTGGTTTTAAGCTGGCTGCTCCGGGCCTTGGCATCGAGCAGCAGGAGTATGCCGGGCTGCTGGTCGTCCGCGCCGCCCCAGCCGTTCTGGACCAGGGCCAAAGTCACCTGTCCTTGCAACAACCTGGCGTAATCGTCGAATCGCACCCCGAGATCGCGTTCCAGCGGTCCGATGAGTTCCTCGTTCAATTTCGAAGTGAACTTGTCCCGGAATGACTTCATTCCCGGATCGTTCCATAGCCGGGCCTGGGGGGAGTCCTGGTTGATCTCGCGCAGCTTGTTGAAGTCCGGCGCCGTCACGACGATGAGGGTATCATCCGGCAGCAGCTTTTCCGGCGAGGGGATGGCGGCAGCGCCGCGAAAATCGAACAGGCAGAGGGCGGCAAAAAGGATTGAAACCGGGGTGGCGCCGGTTTTGCGCGGCGTCAATCGAGAGAGGTTCATCATTAGAATTCGGGTTTGCGAGGTGTGGAGAGCGGGCGGATTCAGGCCGTTCATGGAACCGGCTTTATTCCTCCGTGACGCGGCGCTGGGTACGGCTGGGGGGTTCCAAATAGCGGTAAGGATTGCTCGGATTATCGTTGGAATAGGCGAATGCGTCGCGATGATCGAGGAAGTATTTGATCCCCTCGATCGGAATCGCAAAGCCAAGGCCTTCGCCGAAGCTGATTTTCATGTTGGTGATTCCCACGACTTCGCCGCTCATATTGAAGAGCGGGCCGCCGCTGTTGCCGGGATTGATCTGCGCCGTGGTCTGCAGATAAAGTTCGCCCTGAAATTCCCGCGTCTTGGTGCTCAGGATGCCCTCGGTCACGGTGCGCTCCAGCCCCAGCGGGCTGCCGATGGCAAAAACCCGCTCGCCCACCGCCAGCGCGTCGGCATTTCCCAGAAACACCGATTTGAATTTGGGCGCGTCCTTCTCTTCAATTTTCAGCAGCGCCAGATCGTCAAACTTGTTGATCGCCACAATCCGCACCTGCTTGTAACTCCGCGGATCGAGCTGGCCGTCGCGTTGCAGATAAACTTCCACCGAAATCTGCGTTTCGCCTTCGATCACGTGAAAGTTGGTCATGAGAAACCCATCTTCATTGATCATGAACCCCGAGCCCAGTCCGCCGGGCGTGCGCACTTGCACCACGGCCTCGCCAAACTGGGTCACCAGGTCGCGCACGCTCCGTTCCGGCATCTGCCGGTCCAGCGCGGCGTAGAAGCCCGTTTGCGCGTCGAACACGGGCGCAAGCCGCTCGCCCGTTTTGCCCGAAGCCCCGACCTTGCCGGCGGACGGGTAATTCTCCCCTTTGTAAATCTTAACGACCTGGTCCCGAGGGATACTCAATACCGTGTAACCAATATCCACCACCAATTGATCGCGCTTTTCGACCAGGATCTTTCCAATCACACTGGCCTTGTCCTTCAACTGGATCGTGTCGGCCCGGCCCGCCACCGCACCCAAACCGACCAGGGCCAACAATAAAACTGCTCGTTTTGACATGGCCTGATCTTAGCCCAATAACAGGGATTTGACAAGGGAACTGGCGCCAGTCAATCGCCCCACCGAAGCCGCATTCAGTGGCCGGCTGACGACTGGGCGGCAGCCCGATAAATTCGGGCTTGCCCGTGCGAGTATCGGCCGCCGAGCGATTCCAACACGCCGCTCAGGTTTCCGAAGCCATGCTTTTCGAATGCGGCGGCCATCTCGCGTTGCGCCGCATCATCGAGCACACGGCTTAATTCCACCCGTTCCCCCGCTTCGATGGCGGACGCCAGATGACCCTGGATCGTGCCCGGCGCCAGCGCCCGGTCGCGCGCAACGTCGTCCACGGAACGGCCCGCGCGAAACCGGTTGAGCGATTCCATGACCGTGGAGGTAAGCCTCGACCGCATCGGCGCGGATGGGACCACAAAGGCGTTGTCGGCAAACATCTGGCGGGGATGGGAACGCAAATGCGCCGCGATTTCGGCCAGGAAAGCGGCGCCAAATTCGCGCCGTTTCTTGTCACCGACGCCGTTGATCCGGGAAAATTCCGTCTCGTTCTCCGGATAGAACCGCGCCATCTGCCGCAGCGACACGTCGGAGAAGACAATGTAAGGCGGCACCCCGCGTTCGTCGGCCAATTGTTTGCGCAGCCGCCGCAGGTTTTCGAACAGCGCCTCATCACAGGCGATTTCGCCGGCCCGCTGTTTCGACGGCTCGGGCGCCGACACCGGCCGCGTGAGCGTGATTTTTTGCCTTGATTTGAGCGCCGCGCGGCCGGCCTCGGTCAGTTCGGCTGCATTAAACCGGCTGGCGTCCTGATGCAGATATCCCAGCCGCACGAGCTCCCGTCCGATGGCTGCCCACGCCGCGCGGTTGTGTTCGCCGCCGATGCCATAGGTGGACAATTGATCGTGGCCCCACTTGTGGACTTTTTCCGTCTCCGCGCCGCAGAGCACTTCCACAACATGCTGAATCCCGACGCCAAACCCGCTCTTCTCGCGGATGCGATAGACGCACGAGAGGAATTTCTGCGCCGCCACCGTTCCATCCCACGTCTCCCGCGGCGCCAGGCAATTGTCGCATCCGTTGCAATTCACCGGAACGCCGGTCTCCGACCCGGCCGGATTCGGCTTTGCATCCATTCGCACGGGGCCGGCGACCGGTGCGCCGAATTGTTCCCCGAAATAATTCAGCAGGAACACCCGCCGGCACGTAGCGGATTCGGCATAATGCACCATCCGCTCCAGTTGCGCCCGCGCGATTTCGCGCTCGTTCGGATGGGACATTTCGTCGATGAACCGCCCATATTTGATCCGGTCCCCGGGGCTGAACAGCAGGAGACATTCGCTCGGCAACCCATCCCGGCCCGCGCGCCCCGTCTCCTGGTAGTAGCTCTCGATGTTCTTCGGCAAATCGTGGTGAATGACGAAGCGCACGTTCGGTTTGTTGATGCCCATGCCGAACGCGATGGTCGCGCACACCACGCGCACTTCATCCCGCAGAAAAACTTCCTGGCTTCGCGTCCGTTCGGCGCTTTCCATGCCCGCGTGATAAGCCGTGGCGCTGACGCCGTCCGCGTTCAATTTACCCGCCAGGCTTTCCGCCATCTTGCGGGCCTGGCAGTAGATGATTCCGCTCTCCCGCGGCCGGGCGCGCACGAAATCGATGATTTGTCCGTAGGCGCCGGCCTTGGCGGAAACGCGGTAGGTCAGGTTCGGCCGGTCGAAGCTGGCGACATAGCACGCCGGCGAGCGCAAGCCCAACTGCGCAACGATGTCACCGCGGACGCGCTCGGTGGCGGTGGCGGTGAGCGCCATCAATGGCACGTCGGGAAACGGGCCGCGCAACGCCGCCAACCGCCGGTATTCCGGCCGAAAGTCGTGCCCCCACTCGCTGATGCAATGGGCTTCATCAATGGCAAACAGATTCACCCGCCAGCGCTTGAGATCGTCGAGAAAGCCGGACAACATCAGCCGCTCCGGGGCGACATACAGGAGCCGGAATTCGCCGTTGTGCAGCCCGCGCAACCGGGGACGCGATTCCCCCGCCGCGAGCGACGAATTCAAAAAGGTGGCTGCCACCCCGGCCGCCTGCATCGCATCGACCTGGTCCTTCATTAAGGCGATCAGCGGCGACACCACCACCGTCAGCCCGGGCCGCAGCAGCGCGGGCAATTGAAAGCACAAGGACTTGCCGCCGCCCGTCGGCAGCACGGCAAAGACGTCTTTGCCCGCCAGCGTGTCGTGAATGATCTCCTCCTGGAGCGGCCGGAATGACGTGAAACCGAAAGCCCTTTTCAGCATCGAGTGCAACTGCCCTGAATCGCCTTTCACAGGCGGGAACAATAGCCGAAGGGCCGTTCAATTCAACTACAGACTCAGGACAATTACTCCGCGACAACCTTGGTGGCGCGGCTTTGCGCGGCCCGTTTGCGCTGGGTTTCGTCGAGAAGCTTTTTGCGCAGACGCAGATTCTTTGGCGTCGCCTCCACGTATTCGTCCGAGCTGATGTATTCGAGGGCGCGTTCGAGCGACATTTTGAGCGGCGGATTGAGTTGAATGCCTTTGCCATCGCCTTGCGAACGCATGTTGGTCAGCCTTTTTGCTTTGCAGGGATTGACCGGGATGTCGTTCTCGCGGGCGTTCTCCCCGACAATCATGCCGGCGTAAATGGCGTCGCCCGGTTCCACCATCAGGCGGCCGCGTTCCTGGATCATGTTCAAGGCGTAGGCCATGGCCTGTCCGCTTTCCATGCTGACGAGCGAGCCGTTTTTGCGCGCGGCAATTTCACCGCGGTCGGGGCCGTATTCATGAAACAGGTGGCTCATGACGCCCAGGCCGCGCGTCTGGTTTACCAGATCGGTCTCGAAACCAATCAAGCCCCGGGTCGGGATCAGCGCCTCGATGCTGACCTGGTCCCCATGATGATTCATGCTGGTGATCTCGGCCTTGCGTCCGGCCAGGTTTTCCATGACTGCGCCCATCGCTTCCTTGGGAACTTCCACAAACAGCTTTTCGATCGGCTCGAGCAGGTTGCCGTTCGCGTCCTTCCGGTAAATGACTTCGGGGCGGGAGACGAGGACTTCGTGGCCTTCGCGGCGCATTTGCTCGACCAGAATGGCGATTTGCATCTCGCCGCGGCCCGAAACGTTGAACACTTTGGGATCGGCGGTTTGTTCGATGCGCAGAGCGACATTCGTGCGGACTTCCTTCACCAGCCGCTCCCAGATGTGGCGGGCCGTCACGAGCTTGCCTTCGTTGCCCGCGAGCGGGCCGTCGTTGACCGCGAACTGCATCTGGATGGTCGGCGGATCAATCGGGATGTAGGGCAGCACGGCGCGGGCTTCGGAATCGCAAATCGTCTCACCGATGAAAACATCTTCGAAGCCGGTAAGGCCAACGATGTCACCGGCGTGGGCTTCCTGGACTTCGATGCGTTTCATCCCCTCGAAATGGAAGATCGCCGTTATTTTGCCCTGGGTGATCCGGCTGTCGCCGTGGCGGCAGATGGCGGGGTCGCCGAGTTTGACCTTGCCCTCGTTGATTTTTCCGAAGGCGATGCGGCCGAGGTAGTCGCTGTAGTCCAGGTTCGCCACGAGCATCTGGAAGCCGACGCCGGCCTTGGCGCGGGGCGGCGGGATGTGTTTGGTGATGGCGTCGAACAGCGGTTCCATGGTGCCGCTGACGTGTTCGAGCTCGATCTTGGCGTAGCCGCCTTTGGCCGAGCAGTAAAGGAACGGGAAGTCGAGCTGCTCGTCGGTGGCGTTGAGCGACACGAACAAATCAAAAATCTGGTCGAGCACTTTCTTGGGATTCGCGTTTTCGCGGTCAATTTTGTTGATCACGACAATGGGCTTCGCTCCGGCTTCGAGCGCCTTGCGCAGCACGAAGCGCGTCTGCGCCTGCGGGCCATCCGCGGCGTCCACCACCAGCAGCACGCCGTCAATCATGTTCATGATCCGCTCAACCTCGCCGCCAAAATCCGCATGGCCGGGCGTGTCCACGATGTTGATATGGTAATTCTTGTATTTGAAGGCGGCGTTCTTGGCGCGGATGGTGATGCCCTTTTCCTTCTCCAGATCCATGGAGTCCATCAGGCGTTCCTCCTGCGATTCGTGCTGGTTGGCGCGGAAGGTGCCGGATTGCTTGAGCAAACAATCCACGAGCGTCGTCTTGCC
>CAZFOA010000097.1:0-13034 GCA_964520205.1 uncultured Verrucomicrobiota bacterium
GCTCTAGCCGGATTGTTCGGCTTCCATCGAATTCACGAGATCTTTTTCGGCCAATACCCAGTCTTCGAGCGTCAATGGATGATCGCGCAGTCTGTCACGAAACAGTTCGTAGGCGTGCTGCCGAACCGCTGCCTTGCTCAGACCTGGTGTGAATGGCTTGGGCTGTTCCATTTTCTGTTCTGTCGTCGTTTTCATAACAGCACCTTTCTGAGTAAAACATAGTCCCGTTCCGCCTCTCCGCAACCGGGAATCACAAGCATTGGCTCTCGACACGGTCCGTGGCGATTTCTACCCTGAGCAGCCCGTATAAATGCCGGAGCTGATGCAAAGAAGCTCTGAAAGAACGAGCGTTTCCGAAGAAAGAATGAGCCTCATCACCCCGGCTCCTGCGAAGGCAGGTGTTTTTGAACAGGCTGTAAGTTCTGGTTTTTTTGGCGGACTGAAATGACGAAGACCGAAAAATTGTTGCATGACTTGATCGCGCTGCCGAGCGTGAACCCGGCTTTTCTGCCGGCGGGTGATGTCCGCGCCGGCGAACAGCGCGTGGCGGATTTTCTCGCGGCCGTCGCGGCCAAGGCCGGGCTTGATGTGGAATTGAGAAAGGTCCTTTCGGGCCGCCCCAACCTGCTCGCCCAGCTTTCCCCGGCAGGCAAAGTCCGGCATCGCGTTCTGCTCGTTCCCCATCTCGACACGGTGAACGCCGAACCTGCGCAGTTCAATCCAAGGGCAAAAAACGGGCGGCTTTTTGGGCGCGGCGCGTGCGACACGAAGGGTTCCGTGGCCGCGATGCTCACGGCGCTGGGGGAAATCGCGCAATCCAAACAACGTCCGCGGGAAACCGAAATCGTGTTCGCGGGCGTGGTGGATGAAGAGAATGCGCAAGCGGGTTCGCGGGCGCTGGCGGCCGGCGGTTTGAAGGCGGAACTGGCGATCGTCGGCGAACCGACCCGCCTGCAGGTGGTCACCGCGCACAAAGGCAGCCTCTGGCTGCGGCTGGAAACGCGCGGCAAGTCCGCCCATGGCGCCCGGCCTGAACTGGGACGCAACGCGGTCCACGAGATGGCCCGCATCGTGGACGCGCTCGAAACGGATTACGCCTCCAGCTTGCGCAAGCGCCGGAATGCCCTGCTGGGCGCCGCGACGGTGAGTGTCGGGACCATTTGCGGCGGCACGCAGCCCAACATAGTCCCGGACTCGTGCGCCGCGACCATTGACCGGCGGACTTTGCCCGGCGAAACCGAGGCTGGGGTGCGGCGGGAAATCGCGGCGTTCCTGGCACAGCGGCAGTTGAAAGCGAGTTTCACCAGTCAGAAACTGGCTCCCTGCCCGCCGATGGAAACCGATCCGGCGCGGCCTTTGGTCCGCCGGTTTCTGGACAGCGTAGGCCAGCGGCGGCCCGCGGGTGTCGATTTTTTCTGCGACGCAGCCGTACTGGCCGGGAGCGGCATTCCCAGCGTCGTGTTTGGTCCGGGTGATATCGCCCAGGCACACACGGCAAATGAATGGATTTCGCTGGCGGCCCTGGACCGAGGCCGGGAAATGCTCCGGCGTTTTTTAATCTCGCTTCCTTGAACCGGACCGCCATCGTAATGTCCAAAACCCGTGATTACCGCGAAAATTGACGCCACTCCCGTGAACCGGCATAAGCATCACCTCACCTTTTTCCGCCAAAGCGGCTGGATGATGGTGGCGTCAACGTTGGGCGGATTGATGATGTTCGCCGTGCACTCGGTTGCAAACCGAATGCCGAAGGAAGAATACGGCGTATTCATGACGCTTTTGCAGGTGGTTTCGCTGATGGGCATACCGGCGGTGGGGTTGCAGGGCGTGTTCATGCAACAGGCGGCGGCGTCTTTGAATCCCGAACATGAAAGGGAGCTGGCGGGGGTGTTGCGCGGGGTTCTGCGGGGCACCTTTTTTCTGTGGTTGATCATGGCTGCAGGCGTGTTCCTGCTGCGCAATCAGATCCTTCACTCCCTCGGCATTTCAAATCCGATCGCGCTGTGGATCACCCTGTTCATCGCCCTTCTCATCCTCTGGCGCCCGCTGGTGCTGGGCATATTGCAGGGGCGCCAGAATTTCCTGTGGTGCGGCGGCGCGGCGATGATCGAGGGAGCGGTGAGATTCGGCGGAGTGTGTCTGCTGGTCGGCCTGTTGGGCGCATACGCGGCCGGCGCATTGACGGCCGTGCTGGCCGGCTCGTGTATCGTGTTGATCATTGGAGGTTGGTTCAGCCGTGACTGCCTCCACGGTGCAGCTGCGCCGATGAATTGGCCGAGCTGGCTTGCGCGGGTCGTGCCGTTGACGCTCGGCCTTGGGGTGGGCACGTTCATGCTGAGCGCGGACATGATCTTTGTGCAGAATTTCTTCTCGAAACAACAGACGGCTTACTACGCGGCCGCGGGGATGGTCGGGCGCGCGCTGGTTTATTTCACCGCACCGTTGACGGCGGTCATGTTCCCGAAAGTGGCGCGCGGCGCGGCATTGGGCGAGGAATCGAGCGCTCTGAAATTGACGCTCGGCCTGACGGCGGTGGCGGGTGGATGCGCGGCTTTGATGTGCAGCGTGTTTCCCTCGCTGCCGTTGCGGATTGCCTGTTACGACAAATCCTATCTGGAGATTTCAACGCCGCTCGTTCCGTGGTTCGCCTGGTGCATGTTGCCGCTCACGCTTTCCACGGTGCTCATCAACAGCCTGATGGCCCGGTTGCAATATGCGGCCGTGCCCTGGCTCGTGGCGGTGGCGGCAGGCTACGCCACGACGCTCTATTTCCGGCACGACACGTTTGAGATGGTTATTCGGACAATCGGTCTTTTTGGCGTGATTCTGCTGGCGGTGTGCGCGTGGTTTTCGTTTCACCGTCCCCGGCGGCAGGCGCCGGCGCCGGCGCCATGAGCGGCCGGCTGACGGTGTTTTGCCCGGCTGGCCTCACGGGGCTGGGCAATGGTTGCGGCTGGCTGAGCAGCTTTATGTAAATCCACTTTTCCAGGGGCCGCAACGGGCGCAGCCAGTTATAGAACGGCGAATAAACCAGACGCACGCGCACCGTGGAGAGAAACATCGTCAACGAAGAGCGGAACAGGGAGGATGTCACCTTGGAGCCAAACTTATCGGTCCATTCCGTCGGTACTTCCAGAATTTTGAATCCCGCGCGTTTTAGAGCCACCAGCAGGTTGACGTCGAACGCCAGATCGGCGATGCGCAGGGAAGAATGGATTTGTTCCACCGCCGTCCGGCGCATCACTTTGCATGGACATTGAGTGTCCTTGATGTGCATCCAGAACAGCATCTCGACCAGGAGATGGTAGCTGCGGCTGATGAACCGACGCAGCCGCGGCTGGGCCTGATGGAGCACGGTCCCCGGCAACCAACGCGAACCGATCACGCAATCCACTTCGCCGATCCGTTTGACCAATGCATGAAAGGCCTCGGGCGAAGAGGCGCCATCGGCGTCCACATAACCGACCACATCCGCGACCGGCGCGAGTTTGAGCCCTTCGATGAGCGCGCCGCCTTTGCCGATCGACTCTTTGAATTCCAAAGCGCTGATCGAGGGGAATTCGGCCGCGACCCGCCGCACCACGTCGAGGGTATTATCCCGGCAACCATTCAGGACGACGATGAGCTTGAACTTGCCTGGGTATTGTTCTTGAAAATAGCGGCCGTAAACCCGCAGCACCGGCTCGATCCGGAACTCTTCGTTGTAGGCGGGGATCAGCAACAACAAGCTGGGTTCGGTCACGCGCTATGAAATACCAGAAAATCGGCAAAAATCAACCCGGCGGCGCTATTTCAGGCTCAACTCCCGTTGAATTTCAAATTTTTCGATCCGCTTGCGCAACGTCGCCCGCGTGATGCCCAGCAGCTTCGCGGCCTGGACCTGGTTGCCGTTGGTTTCCTTGAGCGCCTGGATCACCAGCTCGCGTTCCACGGCAGGAATAAGTTTCAATTTGGGATCTTTGCGCGCCCATTGAAACAGCCGCCGCGCCAACCCCACCACATCGGTTACCCCCGTCTCGCTCGCAGCCGGGGCGGAGGGCGCCGCCGCCGCGCCGGACGCCGTCACGCCAGTGGCGCCGGTGATTTCCGGAGGCAGATCACCCAGTAGAATCGCATCGCCCTTCACCACCACGAGCGCGCGGCGGACGACATTCTCCAGCTCGCGCACATTGCCCGGCCAGTGGTACTGCTCCAGCGCTTTAATCACGCCCGTCGAGACGGACTTGGGCAGGCCTTGCTGGTCGCGGGCAAATTTCTTCAAAAAATAATTGACCAGCAGCCGCACGTCTTCGCGCCGCTCCCGCAGCGGCGGAATGTGGATGCGCACGACGTTCAGCCGATAAAACAAATCCTCGCGGAATTGCCGCGACGCGACGGCTTCCTCCAGCGGCTTGTTCGTGGCCGCGATAATGCGCACGTCCACCTGGATCGGGGCATTGCCGCCAACGTGCTCGAAGGTGCCGCTCTGCAACACGCGTAAAATCTTCGTCTGCGTCGCGGGCGTCATGTCGCCAATCTCGTCGAGGAAAAGGGTGCCCCCGTTGCATTGCTCGAATTTGCCGATGCGCTGCATCGTCGCGCCCGTAAACGCCCCGCGTTCGTGGCCGAAGAGTTCGCTTTCGAGCAGTTGTTCCGGGATGGCCGCGCAGTTTACCGCGAGAAACGGCCGGGTGCTGCGGTTGCTGTGGTGATAAATCGCGCGGGCGACGAGTTCTTTGCCGGTGCCGCTCTCACCGGTGATCAGCGCGGTTGCGTCCGTGCCGGCGACCTGGCCGATGAGCTTGAACACTTGTTGCATCGCCTCGCTGCGGCCGACGATGCCCAGCTCGTAATCCTCCGACTCCAACAGCGGCTGATACGAAACCACCTGCCGCATGTCGTGCGCCGCCTTGAGCGCGTTGCCGACGATCTCCTTGAGCTTCAGGACGTCAAACGGTTTGAGCAGATAATCGTAAGCGCCCAGCTTCATCGCTTCGATCGCCATTTGCGTGGTGCCATACGCCGTCATCAGAATGACCAGGAGGCGGGAATCGACCTCGCGGATGCGCCGCAGGGTTTCCAGCCCGTTCATCCCGCCCATGCGAATGTCCATGATCACCAGGTCGGGCTTGATTTTGGGAATCAACTTCAACCCTTCCTCGCCGCTCGATGCCGTGGTCAACTCGATTTCCGCCTGATCAAAAATCCGCAGAAACGAGTACTGCACGTCCGCTTCGTCATCAATTAACAGTAATTTGCTCATTGGCCTTCCCAATAACTGGAGGGTAAAATAGCGGATTGTACACAAAGTGACAGTGAATTGTGTGCAGTGAAATGTTGAACAAACCGCCGGATCGCGGGAACAACAAGCGGTTGTGCCGGTTACAACTGTTGTTTGGCCCAGGCGCGCGCCTCTGCCGGCGTCGTTAATTCCTCTTGCAGCTGTTTTTCCCGTATCTCCGCCAACAGCCTGCCGATTGACCGGCCCGGCTTCATCCCCAGCGCAATCAAATCATCCCCCGTCAGCAACGGCGGCCGGATCTCTGGCCGCCGATCCAGCTCGCGGGTTTGCTCGACCAGAAACTCGTAAAGGTCCAGGCGGCCATGCGATCCCAGACAATCCAGCCGGTGCAATTCCAATTCCAGCGGAAAAGTCGGACGCAACAATAGCCGGCGCAAGGTCGATTTGCGCATCTGCCGGACATCTTTGAACTGCATGTGGCAGCGGACGGCGGTCACAATGGTCTCCAGCTGCTTCCGCGGGAACCGCAGCCGTTCCAGAATCTTTTCCGCCATCTCCGCGCCGATCTTTTCATGCTCGTAAAAATGGATGCCGCCGGTTTGCGGATCCCGCGAGGCAGTGACCGGCTTGGCAACGTCATGCAACAAAACCGCCCAGGGCAGCGCCGGATCGGCGGCGGCAGGCAAATACTCCAGCATCAGGCGCAGGTGATTGAACACGCTGCCTTCAGGATGATAATCCGGCGATTGCTCGCAATGAACCGTGGCCGCCACTTCCGGAAGGATGGGTTCGAGCAATCCGCTCTCACGCAACAATTCCAGCCCGCGCGCCGCGCGCCGACCGTTTGGAGTTCCGCCTTCACGAGCCGGAGCGCCCGTCTCCAACCCGGCATCCCCGGTGAAACCGCGCGCGCCGGGCCGGAGTCCGGCGCTCCCGTCCACACCTGAATCGAACAGCTTGATCAGTTCGTCACGGATCCGTTCGGCGCTTATGGCCTTTATCTTCGCAGCGTTGGCTTGAAGCGCCGCGAAGGTTTCGCTTTCGATTTCAAACTCGAGTTGGGCGGCGAACCGGACCGCCCGCAGAAGGCGCAAATGGTCTTCCGCGAACCGCTCCGCCGGCAAACCGATGGTGCGAATAACTTTCGCCCGCAAATCCACCTCGCCGCCGACCCAATCGTGAAGCTGCAGCCCCACCGGATCGTAATACAGGCCATTGACAGTGAAATCGCGCCGGCGCGCGTCGGCTTGCGCGTCCCCAAACGCGACGCGCTCCGGGTGGCGTCCATCCTGGTAATCAGCCTCGGCTCGGAACGTTGCGACCTGAAACTGGCCGCCCCCGTCGAGAACGACCATCACTCCAAACTTGCGGCCCACGGCGAGGGTCCGCGGGAAAAGAGCTTCAATCTGTTCCGGCAACGCGGCGGTGACGATGTCGTAATCGCCCGGGTCGCGGCCGAGCAGCACATCGCGCACACAACCGCCGACCCAGAACGCGGCGAACCCGGCGTCCTGCAGGCGCCGGACAATTTCGGTGGCGGTGGAGCGCAGAGATCCGCTCATAAGGGTCGATTGACGATATCGGATTTTCGCACCGGTGGAAAGCGGGACGCTGAAATAGTCGCGGGTCCGTTTGCTGCTTCGGTGGGGCGACCGGCCTTGCGAGCCGCCTTCGCTCTGCTTCGGCGCGCCAGGGCCGGCTCGCCGGCAGCCGCGCCCCGCCAAACCAACCCATTGCCGCCCCGATTCAACCCGCCGCGACAGCCGCAAATCCTCATTCGAACATAGGAATCAATCCGGTCCCCAGATCTCTTTCACCCGGTCCACGCCGCTTCGGGCTTCTGCCACCGGCAGGCTCGGGCTGAACTCGAACACCTTGATGTGCTCCGGCTTCACCATGGGTTTGAGCGCGCCAAAGTCAATCATGCCCGTACCGGGCGCGCAATGGTCGCGGCTGGGAAACTGCACATCGTGAATGTGAAAACCCGCAAGCCGTTCGCGCAACGATTCCAGGTGCATGGCATGTTGAATATATCCGAGGTTTTCCTTGATCTGCGCGTGGCCGGTGTCGTGCCAGTAAACCAGGTTCGGACTCGGGATTTGGCGGAACAAAAACTGGTAATCGCTTTCGAGGGGTAGCTCTTCCAGCGACTGGCGGTTCTCCACCCCGAGTTTGATGCCGCGCGACTCGGCGGCGGGCAGGATCTTCTTCAAAGACTCGACGGTGCGTTCGAAGAATTTCTCCTTCTTGCTTTCGCGTTTTTCGTCCAGTTCGGCGCAGAGCTTTTGATATTTTGGAGTGTCCTTTTCGCCGCGAGCCACCATTTCCAGCAGTTTGTCCGTGTGCGGCTTCATTTCGATGCTGCCGGAGTGCAGCACAACCAGCGGCGCTTTGACCCGGACGGCGAATTCGATCGTTTTGATCGTGTGGCGCTCGGCCAACTCGCGCAGGCGGGGCCGTTCATCGGAAAACTGATACAGGTTCGGCGCGGCGCGATTCACGCCCATGGGCAGCGGGCAAAAATTGTGGAGGCTGGATATCTTGATCTCTCCCGCGTCCACGGCCTCGAGAATTCCCGGCACGAGACTGATGCGTGTGCCATGGCTCAGCTCGGCATAGTCGAAGCCGAGTTCGCGGATTTCGCGCAACATGGCGCGGCCATCCGTGTGCCGGTGCGAATTCCAGCAGGTGGAATAGGAATACATGTGCTGAGGTATTAAACAGTCAAACCGTTGAATCGGTTCAACGGTTCAACGGTTCGGATCTTCTTTGAAACCGTGGCGCCCGATAAAACCGCCGCGCCCGGTCTCGAACTTCGCCCCTTCACAAATCCGCGTAGCGGGCGCTTAACATCGCGGAGAACCGGGCCACCTTTTCCTTGAGGCACCGGCGCGCGCCCGGCTTCTCAAAATTCCGGAGGTTGCGCACGATTTTCAGCGCCCCCTCGCGGTCGATTCCCTTCTTCAATCGGCGCAGGGCCTTGTCAACAGATTCACCCTTCTAAAGATTAATCCCGGTCAAACTTTCTCACATCCTTTCCCGCCGACTCGGGAATTGTGGCCGCCATGGCCGCGATTTTTGCTTGAGTCAGGGAGGAAAAGCTTATTTTTGCCGGAAGAATTGTCAACCGGCAAATCACCGCGCTGCGCATCGAACGAATGGAAACCGGCTTGCGTTCGGGTGCATTTTCAGCGCATTGTGGGGAATGGGATTGCCCAGTCAACCGGTCACGCTAAGCGTCGCACAGCTCGATGAACTGAATCGGAATCTTTCGAGCATGCGCCACGACGTGAACAACCATCTTTCCCTCATTATGGCGGCGCTGGAAATGATGCGATTCAAGCCGGACTCCGCGCCCCGCATGCTGGACAGCCTGGCCCAACAGCCCGCCAAAATCACCCTGGTCATGACCAAATTCTCCGAGCAGTTCGAACAAACTTTCGGCATCACCCGCCCCTGACGGATCGCATCGGATTGGGTCCGCATGCGCACCCGGCGTCCTTGGGCCGGGAATCTTCCCGGCAAGAGTTGGCGCTCTTCGTTTTGAATCTCGCCCCCGTCTTCCCACCAGAGTGCGGGCGGCGTTTTGAAGCGATCCCCACCGCGCCGCGGACGGCTTTTGGCTTTGCCCCGCGCCCGCGTCTGGCATAGTGCGCGGGATGGAACGGACCGAAGCGGAGCTGATAACCGCGGTGCTGCGAGGTGACCCCGCGAGCTTCGAACCCCTCGTCCAAAAGTATTCTCCCCGTGTCTTCGCCACGGCCCGCCGTTATGCCCGCCGGGAAAGCGAGGTCGAAGACATCGTCCAGGAAGTCTGGCTGAAAGCGTTTCAACGATTGGCTGGTTTTCGCGGAGACGCCCCTTTCGAGCATTGGCTCATGCGGCTGGCGGTCCGCACCTGCTATGATTTTCTGCGCGGCCATCAGCGCAATCGTGAGGACGTTTTCTCGGAACTGACCGGGCCGGAGGAGGACTGGCTCGACCGCTTCGCAGCCCAGCCGGAGGCCGCGGATGAACACGCCGCGGCAGCGCGGCAGTTGGTCGAACGCGCGCTGCAACAGCTCTCGCCGCCCGCGCGCCTGGTGATTACCTTGCTGGAAATCGAGGACCGTTCGGTGAAAGAAATCTCGGCGCTGACGGGCTGGTCCGTGTCGCTGGTCAAAGTGCGCGCGTTTCGGGCCCGGGCGGAAATGCGGAAGGTATTGGCCCGGATCGCCAAAGACAAATATCTGTAACCCGAGGTTTTTTAAAGCCGTCTGATGGAGTGCCGGATTGATGAATCTCACCGAATTACATCGAAAAATGATCGCCGCCGCCAGGGCCAATCCACCGGGTGACAGCGTGCCCTATGCGTTCGAGAAGCGGATCATGGCGCTCTTGCCCGTGCGTCGCGCATTGGACCATGCGGCGATTTGGGCGCGCGCGCTTTGGCGTGCCGCGGCCGCTTGCCTGTTGGTGATGCTCCTCCTCGCCGCCTGGTCCCTGTCCCTGCCTAAAGCCGGTCCGGCCCCAGGCGAACTGTCACAGGATTTCGAGAAAACCATGCTCGCCGCCGTCGATCAGGACAGCGACTTTTCCTGGTGAACACGTGGAAGGTTATTTTGGCGACCCTGGTGATATTTGGCGCGGGCGTGATTACCGGGGGTTTGCTGGTCGGCTATTCCGACCGCGCCGCCCGCCTGGTTCCGCGCAAACCGGCCCCGGCGGAGCCCCAACCTCAACGCGAGACGGGGGGCGGCCCGAATACCGGTGCCGCCCGCGAAAACCGGCAGCCACAACCGCCGAACATCCTGCTCCGGAAAGATCTTGTGGACCGGCTCAATCGTGAATTGAAGCTCAACCCGGAACAACGGGAGCGCATTGATAAAATTGTCACCGAGGGACAGGACCGAACGCGGGATCTGTGGCGCGTCGAGTGGAATGAAACCCGGCAACGGATTCGCAAGGAACTGCTGCCCGAACAGCAAACGCGGTTTGAGGAATTATTCAAACCGCGCTCACGCGATCAGCGCCGGATCCCGGCGGCTCCGGATCGTTTGCCAACCAATTCACCTCCGGCAGCCGCCAGCACGCCGCCAAATCCTTAGCCGCCTGCTGAAAACTTGTAGCGTCAGGCGAGACGCCCGCCGCCACCGCCGTCTCCCGGGTTTCCAACCACGCTCTTCGGCATGAATCCGACCGTTTCCGAGGCTCAACGCCCGGACCGCCATTTCCAATTCCGCAACCGCAGCGCGTTGCCAATTACGATCAAGTCGGAGAAACCCATCGCCGCTGCGCACAGAATCGGGCTCATGAAACCGAGCGCCGCCAGCGGCACCCCGATGGCGTTGTAAAAGAACGCCCAAAAGAGGTTCTGTTTGATGGTCCGCAAGGTCGCCCGCGCCAGTCCCAGACTTTCCGGCACGGCCTCGATTTCCGAATTCAGCAAAACAATGTCTGCCGCTTCGCGCGCAATGTCGCTGGCGCGGCTTACGGCTATGCCCAGGTCGGCCTGCTCGAGTGCCGGCGCGTCATTGATTCCGTCGCCCACAAATGCCACACGCTCGCCCTGCCGTTGAAGCGTTTTCACAAACTCCCCCTTTTGTTCGGGACGAATTTCGGCAAACACGTTCTCCGGCGCGATGCCGGTCTGTTTCGCAATGCTTGCCGCGGTGAGGGCATTGTCCCCCGTGACCAGATAGATTTTCAGTCCCTGCCGGCGCAGATGCTCGACCACCCCGGCAGCGCCGGGCTTTACGAGGTCCTTTACGGCGAACAAGCCAAGCAGTGAATGATCGACCGCCAGGCCGACGACCGTGGCTCCCTGCGCCGACCACTCGGCGATGAACGGTTCGCCCGCCGCCAAATCCACGCCCGTTTCCCGCAACCACTTCAATGAACCCAGCCGCGCGAGGCCCGAGGTGCCCGGTTCCATTCCTGCCCTGGCCTCCACGCCGGCGCCGCGCAGTTCCTGCCATTTCGCCAATTCGAATTCGTCATTCGAAAGAGCGGCTACAGCCTGGCTGATCGGATGCGTCGAGTGCCTGGCCAAAGCCGACGCCAGACGGAGCCATGGGGCTGTGCCCGCGTTGCCTTCCCAGGTTCGCGCGATTGCGGGTTTGCCCAGCGTCAGCGTTCCGGTCTTGTCGAAAATCACGGCCGTAATTTGGCCGGCTTTTTCCAGCGCCACACCGTCGCGAATCAAAATGCCGCGCTGCGCCGCCGCGTTGGACCCGGCCATGATTGCCGCCGGTGTGGCCAGGCCCATGGCGCAGGGACAAGCCACAATCAAGACGGCGGCGACGGTCATAAATGCAAGCGCCGGATTTTCCGCAGTCAGGTGCCCGTGCCATAAAAACTGACCCAGCCAGTCATGAACCTGCCTTGCAGAATCAGGCGCAAGGCCCCACCACAACCCGGCCAGAATGGCAATTCCCACCACGACCGGCACAAACACGCTGCTCACGCGATCACCCAGCCGCTGGATGTCCGCCCGGCTGGTTTCCGCCCGCTGCACGGCGGCCATGATCTGCGCCAGCGCGGTTTCTTCGCCCGTGGCCGTCACCCGCATCAACAGCCGGCCGTTGAGATTCAGCGTTCCGGCATACAGCCGGCTCTTCACCGATTTGTCCACGGGCACTGACTCGCCGGTGAGCATGGATTCGTCCACGGCGGAATCGCCGTCCACCACTTCACCATCCGTCGGCACGCGGTCGCCCGGGCGCAAGCCGGCCCGGTCGCCGATTTTCAATTCCGCCACAGCCACCTCGACTTCGGCGCCGTTCGCGTCCTGGCGCCGGGCCGTCGGCGGGGCGAGATTCAGCAGTTTGCGCAACGCGCCCGAAGCGCGCCGGCTCGCCCGCGATTCCAGCCAATGTCCGAGGCTGATCAGCGAGATGATTGCGGCCGCTTCCATGAAATAGACATGGCCGCCGTGGCCGCCGAACAAGGCCCACACGCTGTAGGCAAAGGCAGTCGTGGAACCGAGAGCCACGAGCGTATCCATGTTCGAAGCTCCGACTTTCAGTTGATTCCAGGCGCCGCGATAGAATTGTGCGCCCGCAAAAATCTGAACGAAGCCCGCCAGCACAAACGAAGCCCACTGGAACCAAGGCGTCATGCCCAAGCCGAAAACCCAGTCGCCGGTCATCAAGAGCGCCGTGACGAGCACTCCGGTCCATAAATTAATCCGCCAGCCGTCGAGTTTGTGTTCGCCATGAGCGTGATCGGGCGCGTGCGGTTCGATGGACTTCGCGCCGAAACCTTTCGCTTCGATGGCGGTGATGACGGCGGAAACGTTCGGTTCCATGCCAGCCGCCCATCGCCACGAGGCCTGTTGCGCATCGAGGCTGACGGTCGCGCCGCGCACACCCGGCACGCTTTGGATTGCCTCGGTGACATGACGCGCGCAATTGCTGCATGTCATGCCGGTAATCGCCAGTTGCGCCGCGGGCGCAGAGACCGGCCCCGGCTGGCGTTGCGACTCGGTTGAGGGTTCGACCTGCATAAATTCTCGGCACACTTTAAGCCCAACGCCCTCCGGAGTCTAACGGGCAAATTTAATGCTGCGACGAGAACACCAACACCACAGCCGCGTGAGGGCACGCGGCCTGCAACACAAAAGTGACAGGCCTGTAGGCCGGGTCCCCCGACCCGGCGTCTGCGATGTGAAATAGCCGGACTGACGGGCGATTGAACCGGCCATAGGGCTATTTGGCGGAGGCGCGGGGATCAAGAATTGAACCTGGCCGCCGGTTGGATGCCGGCCGCCACGCGCGAGAAGCACTGCTCATTCGCCCATTTCAGAACAATGTTTTTAGCAAATTTGCCAGCC
>CAZFOA010000098.1:0-12835 GCA_964520205.1 uncultured Verrucomicrobiota bacterium
ACTGCGCCTTCCAGTGCGGTCTGATTGCAGTGCGCGATGTCCGCGTTCTGATCCGTGATCGCCACCAATTCCTCGCGGACCGCACGCCGGTCTTCCTCACTCAGCCCGGTGATTCGCCAGACCATGACGCCACTTTGGATTTGCATTCCCAGAATGCTGGGGTAAATAGACAGTGTTGTAAGAAGGACTCATGGGGATAATCAGTTAGACCGAACTCGGATGTAGAATGTACTATGAAGAACAATGTCCGTTCCATGTTCATGATGCCGGCAATGCTCATGATCCCGGCCAGATCATCCGCGCCGCAGACATTCGGCTTGGGTTGTTGGCGTTCATTCCTTCGTTTCCAGACACAGAATCTAACCGCCGGGCTTCTGGCCGCGATGATGTTGCTGGCCGGTCTTCAGCAAGCGGGGGCGCTGCCCACAATTACCTCGGTGGTTCCAGGCAACGGGGCCACGGGCGTTTCGCCCGGTGCGCCCGTGGTGTTCACCTTCAGCACCTCGATGGATCCCACGGCGACCGTCGCGCTGTTCTCCGATGTTACGGCGAGCCTTGAATCGCCGTCCGTGATCCCCGTTTGGAGCGGGGCCAACACAGTGCTGACCTGCACCCCATGGCCGGCCTTTGCAAATAATCACACCATTCAATGGCAGGTCAGCGGGCAGGACACGAATGGAAATCCGTTGCTCGGGACCACGACGGGCAGCTTTTCGACCGTTGCGGGCGTCGGCGGCGGGTCGGGCACGAATGCCCTCACGTCTTTTCTGGTCGCCGAATATACGTATTACCATCAAACCAACGCCAGCGCGCCGGCGCTCTACCCGCGCATTGCCTATGAGTTCTTCGCTCAGACACTCCTCTCTTCAAATCGCACGGCAACCAACATTACCGTGACGATCCCGGTCCGGTCCGCCGTTTCAAACCTGGTTGAGGATCTGCTGACACCGGAGAGGTTCAGTTCGGTCGTTTACAACACCAATCTTGCGGCCTTCAATACGAACTTCCCGGCAGGCAATTACACCTTCAAGGTCAGCGCCATCTCCTCAAACCAGCAGGTCACGGTGAGCCTGCCGGCCACCATGCCGCCGAATGCACCTCAGGTGAGCAACTACACCGCCGCGCAGTCCATCAATCCGTCGCAACCCTTCACCCTGACCTGGAATACGTTCACCAACGGCGGGAGCGCGGACTGGATTCTCTTTCAAATTGATGGAGGTCCCTCCGGAATAATTTTCCAGACGCCGGACTACGGTCAGCCCAATGCTTTGAACGGCACCGCTGCGTCCGTCACGATTCCCGCCGGCACTTTGCCGGCCAACTCAACCAACAACGCCGCGCTTGGTTTTCTTCACATCACCGCCTCGACCAACGGCCCAACCGTCACCGGGGCCTTTGTCGGGAGCCTGACCGGGTTCACCATCATCACGACCGCGGGCGTGGCGCCGGCGCCGCCGCTGTTAACCATCATTCCCGCCGGAACCAATGCCCTGGTGGCGTGGCCGACCAATGTGACAGGATTCACCCTGGAGTTTTCAACCAACCTGACTTCGCCGGTTTGGAACACCAATTTGCCGGCACCGGTGGTTGTCAACACGAACCACGTAGTGACCAACGGCATCTCCGGCATCCAACGCTTCTTCCGCCTGGTCGGTCCTTGAAGCGCGTGCAGCAACGCTGGAAAAGGGGTCAAGCTGCAAGGCCTCCGCCGGTTTTCCGGCATCCGCAGACGGTATCGATCTCGAGTTCCAGCTCATGGGCGGTTTTTTGAACTGCTGCTCCTTACTCTGCGCATTTGGCAGACGAGGATGACGCCGTGGCATCGTGAACTGAATCATTCCCGAGCAAAAGGCACGCTCCGGCCCGGGGGACCGGGGGCTGCAAATCGGCTGAAATGAGCGTTGACACCCCCGGCCGAATTTGGTTTTATCACGGTCCCATTTGTCGGGAAATTTATGTACGCCGTATTAGAAACCGGAAGCAAACAGTATCGCGTCACCGCGGGCGATACGCTGAAAATCGAGCGTTTGACCGTCGAGGCGGGGAAACCCGTCACTTTTGACCGCGTGCTGCTGGTCAACAACGACGGCAAAGTGGCCGTGGGTTCGCCCACGGTGTCGAATGCCAGCGTATTGGCCGACGTGATTGAACATATTCGCGGTGAGAAGTTACTAACCTTTAAGATGAAACGCCGCAAAGGCTATCACAAGAGCATCGGCCACCGCCAGGAATTGACGGTGGTTAAGATCAAAGAAATCAAAGTTTAACCGAAGATTTTATGGCACATAAGAAAGGTCAAGGCAGCGTCCGCAACGGACGCGACAGCGCCAGCAAGCGGCTTGGCGTGAAACGATTTGGCGGCCAGTTCGTCACCGCCGGCAGCATCCTCGTCCGCCAGCGCGGCACGAAGTTCATTGCCGGTGCAAACGTCGGGACCGGTCGCGACTGGACCCTGTTCGCCCTCGTGGATGGCAAGGTCGCTTTCGACAAGGGCAGCCATCGGGTTAACATCGTGGCTGACGCGACGACGAAGAATTAATTTTCTCATGCAGATTTCACGGCGAGGCCCGCGCCTCGCCTTTTTTGTTGCAGGCAGCAGCCGAGGCCGCGTGGCTCCCTTTGCATGAAATTCTCAAAATTAGCGCCTCCTCGCGCCGGCCGCGGCATTTAACGAAATGTTCATTGACGAAATCAAAATCTACGCCCGGTCCGGCCACGGCGGCAAAGGCTGTGTGGCGTTCCAGCGCGAGAAGTATCGACCCAAAGGCGGCCCGAGCGGCGGCAATGGCGGACGCGGCGGCGACGTCATTCTGGAAGCCGACCACGACCTGAACAATCTTATCGCTCAGTACTACCAGCCGAAACTCCTGGCCCAGGACGGCAAGCTGGGCCTGGGCAAAGGAATGGATGGCGCGGCGGGCAAAGACATCCTCATAAAAGTCCCTTGCGGAACCCTGGTGTGGAAACTGCCACCCGGCCCGCAGGCGGAAGGCGATGCGGATTTGGCGGAGACGCCGGAAAAAAGACCGCTGTTGTCCACCGGCGCCAGCCGGCGTCCGATGATCCGCCATTCCAGCGGCGGTTCGGCGATGGAGATTGATCTGTCCGAAGATCGGGACGGAGGCACGGCGCCCGGCGACGCCCCCGAAGGCGAGTTGGTGGTTGACCTCACCGAACATGGGCAGCGATTCGTTTTGTGCAAAGGCGGCCGGGGCGGTTTGGGCAACCGCAACTTCGCCACCGCCGCGCGCCAGACGCCGCGCTTTGCGCAACCCGGTGAGCCGGGTGGCGAAGGAAATTACCGGTTCGAATTGCGGATCATGGCGGAAGTCGGCCTGGTCGGCTACCCCAATGCGGGCAAATCGACGTTGCTGACCGCCGTTTCGCATGCGCGCCCGAAAATCGCGCCGTATCCGTTCACCACGCTGCATCCGCAAATCGGCATCCTGGAGTATCCGGATTTTCACCGGCTCACCATCTGCGACGTGCCGGGATTGATCGAGGGCGCGCACCAAAACGTCGGCTTGGGCCACGCGTTTCTGCGCCACATTCAACGCTGCAGCATCCTGGTGCTGCTGCTCGACATGGCCGGCACCGACGGCCGCGCGCCCTGGGACGACTACAAGAGTCTGCTGCAGGAGCTTGAACTTTACGATCCCGCGCTGGTGAAAAAGCCGCGAATGGTTGTCGCCAACAAAATGGACGAGCCCGTCGCTGAAGAGAACCTGAAGAAGTTCAAACGCCGGGTCCGCAAAACGCCGGTGCTGCCGATTGCCGCCGCTTTCGATCAGGGGATCGAACCGTTCAAAAACGCCATTCGCAAAGCCGTCGACGAAGCAGCACAGAAGTAGCGCAAACCGGCAACCTGCTGCCTCGGAAAAGTGGGGAGTGAAGTGCACTGAATTTATTCCCCTGCCGTTCATTCCTCTGCCAATGGGTGTTCCTGTTTTCCCGCGCCACCCAGGAATCGCGATGCGATCGATCATTTCTTTGTATTCTTGACGTTCCATTGCGGTTACCCTTTCCCCATGTTACGGGCAGGTATCGTTGGATTGCCGAACGTGGGAAAATCCACCCTGTTCAATGCCGTCACCCGCTCGCACAAAGCGGCGGCCGAGAACTACCCCTTCTGCACCATCGAACCGAACCTCGGCGTCGTCACTGTGCCCGAACCGCGGCTCGAACCCATCGGCAAAATCGCCAAAGTCGGCACGCTGATTCCCACCACGATCGAATTTGTGGACATCGCCGGACTGGTCAAAGGCGCGGCGCAAGGCGAAGGCTTGGGCAACAAATTTCTCAGCCACATCCGCGAAGTGGACGCCCTCGTGCAGGTCGTGCGCTGCTTTGAAGATCCGGACATCATGCACGTCACGGGCAGCGTCGATCCGGTCCGCGACATCGAGATCGTCACCACCGAGTTGGTGCTGGCGGACATCGAAACCGTCAAGAAGCGGCAGGAAAAAATTTCCAAGGACGTGAAGCGCGGCGACAAGCAGGCATTGCTGGAAGCGCACCTTCTGGAAAAGATGGGCGCGCATTTGAACGCGGGCAAACCCGCCAATACGTTTGCCCTGCCGCTGGCTCCGGACGAAAAGGTCATCCGGCGCGGTTTCTTCCTCCTGACCGACAAGCCGACGGTTTTCGCCGCGAACATGAAGGAGGGGGATCTGGCCGCGGCCGACACCCATCCGCAGGTGTTGAAGGTGCGCGAATTTGCCCGCGCTCATCATGCGTGCGACACCGTGGCCATCTGCGCGCAGCTGGAAAGCGACCTGGCCGACCTTTCGCCGGAAGAGGCGGCGGCCTATTTGAAGGAGCTGGGCGTCGCCGAATCCGGCGTGTCCGCGTTGATTCGCGGCGCCTATCAAGTGCTCGGGCTGAGAACGTTTTTCACCTTCAACGAAAAGGAGGTGCGCGCCTGGACGATTCACGCCGGCGCCACCGCGGTGAAAGCCGCCGGCGCCATTCACACCGATTTTGAGCGAGGCTTCATCAAGGCGGAAACGGTGAACTGCGAAGACCTGGTCCGGTGCGGCTCGGTCGGCCGCGCCCGCGAAACCGGCCTTTATCGGATCGAAGGCCGCGATTACGTGGTCAAAGACGGCGACGTGCTGCAGTTCAAGTTCAACGTGTAACCTTTCTCCGGCAATTTCGTCTCTCTCTCCGGTTGGCGGTTTTACACCACTGCCGCCGCCACAGATCAACCGAAACAGATCGAATCAATTATGAGAAAAAAAGTAACCATCCTGCTGAGCACCGTGGCCGCCGTCGGCGCCCTGGCGTTCGCACTGAACTCTCCCGCTCAAAGCACCAATGCGCCGGCGCCGCACCGGGAGCGACATCCCGCCATCCGCCACGCCCTGGCGACGTTGCGCGAAGCCAAGATCGAGCTCGAACACGCCGACCACGATTTCGGCGGTCACCGCGTCCAGGCCATCCAGGCCGTGGACCAGGCCATGGAGCAACTCAAGCTCGCGTTGCAGTACGACAAGAAATAGATTCCCGGATGAAACGGTCCCGCCCGCCGCCGGGTGGGACCGGCTTCCGGCGGAACGACGCTTGAATTTTTACCGTCGGCGGCTATCCTCCGTTCATGCCGATTTACGAGTTTCATTGCGATCAATGCGAAAAAGACAGCGAGATTCTGGTCCGATCCAGCGATTGGAAGGGAACCTCATGCCCACACTGCGGCTCGACGAAGCTCTCGAAGAAGCTATCCGTGTTCGCTTCGGGCGGCGGCGGCAATGAAACTCCCTCGTGTGAGAGTGGTGGCGGCGGTTGTGGCCGCTGCTGCGGAGGCGGCCCGCATTCGCACTGACGTCGAGTCGTGAAAGCGTTGGAGCGTTGGTTTCACGAAACCCTCCTGCCGCGGCGGTGGCGGATTTCTTTCACGCCGCCGACTATCGATTGTGAGTCTTTAGCCCGTTTTCAAAAAAGCTGTAGCCGGAGTCCGGCGTTTGTGCCGCTTCAACATCGCGTCCCCATTCGATTTCGAAGCGGGCTGAAGCCCGCGCTCCCCTGCGTGAAATGCTGTGTAGCGGCTACGGTTTTGTTTGAAACGCTTTAATGAAGCCGCCGGCTTGCAGTCCGGGTCCCCTGACCGGCGTTCGCGGTGTGAAATATTCAGGTCAGGAGGGATACCCGCTGATGTAGGTTTCCAATTGCCGGATGGTGGTGCCCTGAGTGGAGATAACCCAGTTGACCAGGTCGCCGATGGAGATCACCCCCGCGATTTTGTCGCCCTCAAGCACGGGCAAATGGCGGACACGATGGTCGGTCATCAGCCGCAGACATTCCTCGACGCTGTGCTTTGGCGTCACATGCACCAGGTGTTCCGAAAGAATTTCGCGGACCTTCAATTCCTTGGAGGTTTTGCCCTTGAGCACCACTTTGCGGGTGTAATCGCGCTCGGAAATGATGCCGACAAGCTTGTCCTTGTCCGTGACCAGCACGGCGCCAATATTCTTCTCCGCCATCAGTTGGATGGCCTCAAAAACCGTCGCGTCGGGCCGGATGGTCCAGACTGCGGCGCCTTTGTGATGAAGAATTTCATTGATCGTGCCTTGGGGGATCATCGGTAACCTCCGGATTTGCGGCCCATTGCGGCTGTGAAAAAGGCGCGCGTTGCGACCCTGGCCGCCCGCGGTTCCACCTGAAATAGTCTATTGCGCCCGTTCATGACAACTTTCGTTCGGTGCCGAACTGAAAAAAGCATATCACGCGAACGTATTCTTGACAGCAATTATTTTCATATTCCGCAATCAGCTGGCGTTGATTACGGGTCGGAACCCGAGACTCCCGACCAGTGACCGCCGCTCATCGTGTCCGCCGCCCATTGGTTTCGCCGCAGCGAAATGGTTACGGCCCCGGCGCTCCGGGTATAGAGGACAGGGATGCCTCGCTGGTCCAACCGTTCACAGAGCGCGGCTCCCGCCCGGCGGGTGACCGGGAATTCCGAATCGGTGACAACAATCAGCCGGGGGCGGATGGCGTCCAGCAGGGCAGACTCCAACGGCTCGCCTTGTTGGGGCATCCCCCCGACCACGATGTCCGCCTTCAGATCGCGAACCCGTTCCCGCAAAGTGTCCTGACCTGTCTTGCCGAGATCCGACAGCAGCAAAACACGTGTGCCCTCGAAGTTTCCGAAGAGCACGAGGGCGTTGTCATCAGCCTGCGCGAAGTGATCGGCCCGATCCGGATGCAACACCGTCCAGCCGTTCATTTGATCGCCGCGATTCAACCGGCGCCAGCGTTCCGGTGTCGTTTCGAGGCGGGCGACCAGGCTCCGGTAGGCCGGCGAACGGAATCGCACGAAACTGGTCGCGACCTGTTCGATGGGCAGGAGAGCGAGGAGCGAATCGGCGCCGCCAACCTGGCGCAGGTCGCCATGCGTCAAGGCAAGGCATGGGAGGCGGTTGACTCCTTGGGCGCGCAGGAAAGGTTTTACCACGAACTCGACGGCCTGGGCATTGCCGCAATCCGCCAGCAGATCATTGCGGCTGCCGGGGGCGTCACAGTGAACGGCGCTGCCGCCATTTAACGGCAGGAGAGTCAGGTGGGTGGTGAAATAGGAGCGTTGCCACTGCGCGGTCCAGAGCGACAGCAGCGCGAGCAGACCCGCCAGTTTCCACAGTCGCCATTTGGCTGTGAACAACCAGCCGGTGAACGCGGCCAGGAGTAACAGGTAATACAGGCCGATGCTGAAAAGACCTGGAGCGGGGACGTAAAAACAGGCTCCCCACCAGCCGGCGAACCAATGACTCGTCACGCGGATACATTCCATGAAAAACCAGCCGGCGTGGTTGAATACAACCGCGGCCGCCGGGAACCAGCCCGCCAGCGAGAGGCTGATGAAATTGCTGGCCAGAACCAGCGCACACAAGGGCACGGCAACGACATTGGCCGGTGTGCTGACCGGAGTGAAAACATGAAAGTAGCAGGCGACGAGCGGGATGGAGCCGAGCCACGCTGCGCAGGAAGTGAGCAGCAAGTCCAACAGGTAACGGGCTGGGACGCGTGCCATCTGCTGCCAGCGCGGGACCAGTTCGGCCGGCAGCAGCGGGTCGGGTTGCAGCAGGCGTTTGCTGAATCTGTCGAACACGGGCAGCGTGACGACCAGGCACAAAACCACGACAAATGAGAGTTGAAACCCGGCCTGGAAAAGCTGTTGTGGATCGGCGGCCAGAATGATGAGCGCCGTGGCGAAGAGCGAGTTCAGCAACTCACTCGGCCGTTTCAGGACCCAGCCGACGACCACAATCGTCAGCATCAACGACGCCCGGATGGCGGAAGCCGGCCAACCGGTCAGGGCTGTGTAAAGCCAGATCGCCGGGATCAACAGCCCGCCGCCGAAGGCGCGCGGCAGCCGCAGGGCGCGCAGCACCGTGAAGAAAATTCCAAAAAATATCGCCAAACGCAGCCCATCGACGGCAAAAATATGAAACGTGGCGGCGCGCACGAACGGCTCCGCAACGGCCTCGGTCAGGACCGCTTTATCCCCAAGCGAGAGAGCCCACTCCAGACGCAGGGATTCATCTTCCCCGGGCAGGCCGCGAGCGAGGGCCGCGCGCGCCCAGGTCCGAAACCGGTCGCTCAACGGCGGGGTGACCGCGACGGGAGCGACAAGGCGCCAGTCGTTGGAGGATTCGGCCTTCAACAGGCAATAAATCTCCTGGCGCCGCAACCAGGCGCGGTAATCGAACAGGCCGGGGGCCAACGAGCCTGGTGGCGGCGCCAGAATGCCGGTGATTTCAACCGTTTGACCGGCAAAGAATGCTCCAGGCAAAACTCCGGCGGTGGAAACCTCGATCCGGCCGGAAACCGGTTGCCAACCAGTGTCTTTGCGCAGGGCGTGCAACTGCACTTGCGCCAGCGTGCGCCAAGACTCCCGCCCGTCGCGCAGGTATCTCCGCAATGCAGGTGAAGCGATCAACTCCCCGCGAACGCTCGCCAGTTCCACCGCCTCACCCTGAACGACCCGCAGGTCGCAAGGTGAGATGACGGCTGTGCGCCATACCAGGTTGGTCCAGCCGGTGACAACAATCAGCGGCCAGATCAGGTGGCGGCGCAGCCCGGCCGAGCCAAGGGCCGCTCCGGCCAGACCCAATGAAAATACGAAAAGCCAGGACAGCGGGGGTTGAACAAACTCTCCCAGCAATATCCCGCCTCCGTACAACAAAGCCACAAATCCCAGCGGCCGTCTCATGAACCCGCGGGAAGTTAATCCGGCGCCTTGGTTTTGTGAATCCCCAAATTCATCGGGAAACCCGCCCGGCTGATGGCGGGCATTTCACCTCATCGGACCGCGAGGCGGCCGCGTGTTCCTGCTCCAACAGCCTGTTGAAAAATGCAGGAGACGACTTGAGGAGTCTCTGAATAAGGCTTTATTTCCGAAGAAATTTGAGTCTCGTCACCTCGACTCCTACAAGAAAGCAGAAATCTCAACAGGCTGCTAAGCGCAAATGAAGTGACCTCACCCGGCGGCGCGCAGCCGCGGCCCCAAACCGGCTTCCTCATCGCGAAGGCGCGCGCCGAAAGGCGGATCAGGACATGGCGCCGCTGAGAACCTCGGCCCGAAACCCGTCCGGCACCCGGCCACCCCGGGCGTACAAAAACAGGGCCGCCTGGAAAATGGATTGCAAAGCGGATTGGACCAAAGCCAGCACGATCAGGTAAACCACCGCCAGCGCGACGCACGCAGCCATGATGGTCATGCTGCCGGAAGCGAGCCCCAAGAAAACGATTGCGACGGCGGGAATCGTCAGCACGAGGAAAATCATTCCAAAACTAAAATTGCTGGTCAACTGTTCGCCCCAGGTCTTTTTCAACAGGACCGCAGAATCCTTTAACGCCGCAATCGGGTTCTTGTTCTCCACGACGAGGACAGGGACCGCCAGAAAGCTGGCGAGTGTCCAGGCCGTGCCCAGAAGACCCGCGACGATGCGGCCGGTTTTCGCGGAGCGATCTTCGATGGCTCTCAGGACCAAACCCACCGTGGCTGAAACCAAAGCCCATCCGAGGATCACCGGCAAACGGGACGCCGCGGCTCGAAATCCATCCCCGATGGTGGGATCCCCGCCATCCATCCGCATCGTCGCGCAGGCAATCACGCCGGCGTTGAAGAAAACGATGATAAAATAATTACAGAAATAGAATAGAAACAGCATCCCGTAATAAGCGACCAGCCGGCCGGTTCCCGCATCCGCCCTGGGCGGCACCCAGGCGCCAGTGGTGTAAAACGGAATGGCAAACGACGCGAGCAGCGACAGGCAGCAGATTCCCGAAAGCAACGGAAAAATCAACAACGACTTGTCCTGCTTGAGCACCCGCCAGCAATCCGACATTAACGACCATGTCCGAGTTATTTTGCCCATAATGCGTTTCTTTCGTTCTTAAGGTTCAATGCTCCACGCCAGGCTGCAATCCGCAGCCTCCGAAAAGGCAGCACGCGTTGTGCCGGAATAACCACCTCCGGCGCAAAGGAGACAGGAGGCAAACCGTTCCAAGTGACCCAGTACGAATTACTTGTAGCGCCGGGCATGGGTAGCCCGGCGAATCCAACAACGCGTCGGGTTAAATCTTCCCCAGCAATTCCTTCCAGCGTTTCCACGCCGCCGCGCGCGCTTTCTGGTCCGCTGCTCGCGAGTCGGGCGATTCGCCGCCGCGCATGAACCCGTGGCCGGCACCGTCGTAAACAACCGGTTCGTAAGTCTTCCCGGCCTGCTTCATTTGTTCGGTCGCCTTCGGCAGCGTGGAGGTAATCCGGTTGTCGTTCCCGCCGTAAAAACCGTAAACGGGACAGTTGATTTTCGACATGGCATCGCCGTCCGGTGGAGGTCCATAAAACACAAATGCCGCCTTGAGCTTCTTGTTGTTGGCCGCGTAACGAAATGATTGTCCGCCTCCCCAGCAAAAACCCGACACGACCAGCTTGCCATTGCACGACGGCAGTTTGGCGGCGTAATCCGCGGCGGCATTCAGATCGGCGGTGACTTGATCGGGTGGCAGCGCGGAAACCGCCTTAACCGCGGCATCATTTCCACCCATCTCCGCCGTGCCGCCGCCGCCAGGCGCTTTCCCGGAAAGCAGATCGGGCGCGATGGCGATGTAACCGGCTTCGGCCAGCTCATCGGCTGCTTCACGGGCCCAATCGGTCAGGCCGAAAATCTCGTGAATCACGAGCACGGCGGTGGCCTTGTCTTTCACCTCCGGATACACGACGAAGCAATTCACCTCGCGATCACCACTCTTGACCTTCACCCATTCCATGTGACGCGGCGATTTCTCGAGCCGGGCTTTGGCCCAGTCCTGGGCCGGAGCGGTCAGATTGAAACACAGGGTGGAAAGCAGAATTGCCAGGGATATTTTCATGGGATTCTCGGGTTTCGCGCAGCTTAAACCCGGCCCGGGATTTTAAAAAGCGGATTCTCCCGGGAACTTCAAATCACCGTCCCGTGCGGAACGATGCCGCTTTTGGGGATAATGACGATGCCGTCGCGAATGTAGTAGAGCGGGTGGTCCACCTTGTCCGGCTTGCCGGCGGGCGAGATGACGACGTTGTCGCCGATGCGCGCGTTCTTGTCGACGATGGCGTTCTCGATGCGGGTGTTGACGCCGACGCCGATGCGCGGGCGGGAGGCCTGCTGATTTGCGGCGATGGATTCCTGGGATTCGTAAAAGTCGCAGCCCAACAAAATGACGCGGTTCAGCTCCGTGCCGGCGCCGACGATGCTGCGGACGCCGACGATGCTGTTGGTGATGCGGGACTGATTGAGGATGCAACCGTCGGAAATGACCGCGTGATCGATTTGCGCGTTGTTGATTTTCGAGCCCGGCAAAAAGCGGGGGCGGCTGAAGATCGGCGCGGCCATGTCGAAGAAGTTGAACCGCGGCAACTCCGAAGTCACGTCGAGGTTCGCCTCGAAAAAGTTGCGAATGGTCCCGATGTCTTCCCAGTAGCCTTGAAACACATAGGAAAAGACGCGCTGGCTTTCAATCGACTGCGGAATCAGGTGTTTCCCGAAATCGGCGAGCGTATTGTCCAGGAGTTTGCGCAGGACTTCGCGGTTGAAAACGTAAATGCCCATGGACGCCAGAAACAGCTCGTCCTCCTTCTCGATGCCCAGCCGGCCATACCAACTCCGCTCGAGCCGCAGGGAATCCTGCACGGCCGCATCTTTCGGTTTTTCCACGAAACGCGTGATGCGCCGCTCGGCATCGATCTGCATGATGCCAAAAGCCGGGGTCTCGCGCCGCGTGACCGGGATGGTGGCGACCGTGATATCCGCGCCGGTTTCCACGTGCTGGGCGATGATGCGGCGAAAATCCATCCGGTACAACTGGTCGCCGCTCAGGATCAGCAGGTAATCGAAATCGTGGTTCAAAAAGTGAATCAGATTCTTGCGGACGGCATCCGCCGTGCCCTGATACCAGGACGTGTCGGTGTACGTCTGCTCCGCCGCCAGGATTTCCACGAAACCGCCCGAGAAATGATCGAACTTGTACGACTGCGAAATGTGCCGGTGCAGCGAAGCGGAGTTGAACTGGGTCAGCAAATAAATCCGGCGCAGGCCCGAGTTGATGCAATTGGAAATCGGAATGTCCACCAGCCGGTACTTCCCGGCCAGCGGCACCGCCGGTTTGGCCCGCTCTTTGGTGAGCGGAAACAACCGCGTCCCCTGCCCTCCGCCCATGATGACGGAAAGCACATTGCTCGTATTAATGGATTGGCGCTCGGTCAGGGCCATAACGTTCGTATCCCGCGAATTGTCACCGGTGTTATACGCGGCGCGCCCCAACCCGGCAAGCGGCAATCCACCGAACACCCGCACCA
>CAZFOA010000099.1:0-12761 GCA_964520205.1 uncultured Verrucomicrobiota bacterium
TTCACGAACGCCGCCCACGAATAGGCCTCCGGTTCCTGCTTCACCAGCCAATGGTCTGTTGCCATGTGGAAGATTTCCAAAACCTCAATACTTTGAACTTTGAAGTCTTTTTCCGACAATCCGATTCCAGGTTCCAATCAAATTGCCGCCTCTTTTCGCGCCCAGGCATCGGCCTCGATTATCTGCTCGAAGGCCGGATGCGCCACCACCTTGTGCCGGTCCATCGTCCGGCGGACGGTTTCGGCGATTTGCAGAAAATGGATTCTTCGGTTGACGAAGGCTTCGACAGCGACTTCGTTGGCGGCGTTGAGCACGGCGGGCAGCGTGCCGCCGGCTTCACCCGCCCGGCGCGCCAGATCGAGCGCGGGGAATTTATCCGCGTCAGGCTCCTCAAATGTGAGGCTGCCGAGCTTGGCGAGGTTCGTCTGCACCCGCTCACTGGCTGCGCGCTCGGGATACGTGAGCGCGCACTGGATCGGCAGACACATGTCCGGCGTGGAAAGCTGCGCCAGCATCGAGCCGTCCACGAATTCCACCAGCGAATGCACCACGCTTTGCGGATGCACCACCACCCCGACGCGCCCCATTTCGACGTCGAACAGCCACCGTGCCTCGATCATCTCCAGGCCTTTGTTGAACAGCGTGGCGGAGTCGATCGTGATCTTCCGTCCCATCACCCATGACGGATGCCGCAGCGCGCGTTCAACCGTGATGGCCGCAAATTCCTCCTTCGGCGTGCTCCGGAACGGTCCGCCCGACGCCGTCAGCCAGAGTTTGCGCACCGACCCGGGCGGTTTGCCGTCCAGGCATTGGAAAATCGCCGAGTGCTCGCTGTCCACGGGCAGCACGCGAACGCCATGTTTGCGAGCCTCGCGCATCACGATCTCGCCGGCCATCACGAGGATTTCCTTCGAGGCCACGGCGATATCCTTGCCCGCGCGAATGGCAGCCAGCGCCGGCTGCAGTCCCGCCGTGCCGACGATGGCGATCAGCACGATGTCCGCGCCCGGCAGCGTGGCGAGCTTGATCAAGCCTTCGGCGCCGGAGAAAACTTCCGCCGCCGTTCCCAGTGTGCCGCGCAACTCCGCGGCTTTGGCGGGATCAGCGATGCAAACCGCCTCGGGCCGGTGTTTGCGGGTTTGTTCGAGCAGCAGCTCCGAATTGTTTCCGGCGGCCAGCCCGAGCAGCCGGATTCGGTCCGGCAAATCCTCCGCCACCTTGACCGTGCTGGTGCCGATCGAGCCCGTGCTGCCCAATAGAACGACGTTCTTCATTTACGATTCACGATAGATGATTTACGCGCGGTTTGACATCCTGGCCGTTTTGGCCGACGCAACGACGATCGCAAGAATCTCATCCGCTTCCTTCATCAGGCCAGACAGACGGGATGGTTTTACCAAAAGATTGTCAACAAGCAATTCCATCCAGAACAAGGATTCGTCGCATTCTTCCTCGACGATACGCAGTTTGTTGATGAAATCCAAATTCGACCTGGCGCGGCAGACCGCGCGATAGTTCGCCCCGACGGACGTCCCGCTGCGCAAGAGCTGTTTGCCCAAGATTTGCGCCACCCAGTGATTCGGCAGTGCCGAACAGAGTTTCACGATGCGATTGGCGTAGGTCTTCGTTCTGGCCTTCATCTCTTCCCGAGTCATAGATCACCCTCATTCGTTTGTGATTTACGAAATGCTATTTCCACGCGACCAGAGGTGCGAGGCATTCTACTCACCCGGCCACGCCGGACAGGATTCTGTTTCCGGCGGACAGGTCATCGACCGCAAGAATCTCCCGAAGTCACAGAAAACCGCCACCTTCAAATCAATCCAAAGCCGCGTAAATCGCAAATCGTAAATCGCAAATTCAAGGATGCGTGAGCACATGCCGCAGATACAGGTACATGATGGGCGCATTGAACAACAGGCTGTCGAGCAGGTCGAGGATGCCGCCAATGCCGGGGAAAAAGCCGCCCGAGTCCTTCACCCCGGCCTCGCGTTTGAACAGCGACTCGATCAGATCGCCCACCACGGCGCAGACGCTCAAGATCACACCGAGAATCACGGCATGCTTTTCATTCATGCCCGCCATCCGATCACCAAAGATATGCGCGAACACCAGGCTGGCGGCCGTCGAAACCAAAATGGCGCCGGCGAATCCCTCCCACGTCTTGCCGGGGCTGATGCGCGGAATCATTTTGTGCCGGCCGATCAATGAGCCGACAGCGTAAGCGCCGGTGTCGCTGAACTTGGTCACCAGGATGAAGTAGAGCACGTACCATTTGCCCATGCCCGCGAACGGCGGACGGAACGGAAAGAACTGTATTTTTTGGATGAAATTCAACAGCCAGGGCACGTACATCAGGCCGAAGAGTGTCGTGGAAATCGCAAGAATTCCCGCCGTGTTGCTCCGGGATAAAAACTGGCGCAGACACAACCCGAGCACGAACAGGATGAGAAAGCTGGTCTCAAAATCGTTCACGCGGGCCGGGGAACCCTGGGTGCCGATGTGGCCGGTAAGCTGCAAAAACGTGCCCGTCATCAGCAGAATGCCGCCAAAAACTCCACAGCCTTTGAAGCAGACCAGATTGCGCCGCTCCACCAGGCCGTAAAGCTCCGCCAAACCCGTGACGGCCAGAAAAACCATCGCGATCAGGAAAACATAATCGGACAGCATCTGGTTGCTCGAAAAGAGCCCCATGAGAACGAAGGTCCACAACACCACGGAACTGAGCAGCCGCCGCAACAGGAGATTCAGCCGTGATGGCGGGGCGGACGTTGGCGCGATGGCGTCAGACATGGCGAATCAATCCCCCAAACACGTTCCCACCCGGCGCGCGCAGTCCAGCCAGGGATGCTGCGGCGGCACTGTCTTGAGCCTCCCCGCCACTTCCGCAATCGGCACCGCCTTGACCCCGTCGCCGCGCGCCGCCACCATCACCCCGAAAACTTTCTGCTGGATCAACTCGACACACATGGTGCCCAGCCGGGTCGCCAGCAACCGGTCGCCGGCTGAAGGCGTGCCCCCGCGCTGCACGTAACCCAGAATCGTCACCCGCGCCTCCAGATGCGTGAGCTCCTCGAGCTGCTTCGACAACCGGAGCGTGTTGCCGGAATGCCGCGCCGTCAAAACCGCCAGCTCGGTCTTGGCCCGCTGCTTCTGCGCCTTGTTGGTCGCCTTCCTCCGGTGTTCCTCGGCCTTGGTGAATGCCTCCGCGTCTTCCCGCGACATCGCCCCCTCCGCCACCGCCACAATGCTGAAATTGGTCCCGTGATGGCTGCGCCGCCGGATGGCAGTGGCAATGTGCGCAATGTCGTATGGCATCTCGGGAATCAAGATGACATCGGCGCCGCCGGCAATGCCCGCCCCCAGCGCCAGCCAGCCGGCGCGATGACCCATGATTTCCGCAATGATGATGCGGTGATGGCTGTGCGCGGTGCTGTGCAACCGGTCGATCGCCTCCGTCGCAATCCCCAGCGCCGTATCAAAACCAATCGACGCGTCGGTGAGCACAATGTCGTTGTCGATGGTCTTCGGCAGCGTAATGATGTTCAGCCCCTTCTCCACCAGACGCAGTGCATTCTTGTGCGTCCCGCCTCCACCGATGCAGACCAGGGCGTCGAGCTTGTGCCGCTTGTAATTCCTCACAATAACATCCGTCATGTCCCGGTCCTGGCCGTGGATTTCCATGCGGTGCGGCTTGTCGCGGCCCGTGCCGAGAATGGTGCCGCCGATTGTGAGAATTCCGGCCAGCGCGCGTTTGTCCAGCCGGACGCGGAGGTCCTCGGCGAGGCCGCGGAAACCGTCGCGAAAGCCGACGATTTCCATGCCGTAGCTGCCGAGCGCAGCTTTGCCGACGCCGCGGATGGCCGCGTTCAACCCGGGGCTGTCACCACCCGCCGTGATGATGCCAATATGTTTGCTCCGCTTCATTTCAATTGCTTGAACGATAAATTACCGCGCCCGCCGCATCATTGAATTGATCTTTACGCGCTTGAGTCTGCCTCTGCGTGCGTAAATCGTAAATCGAAATTCGCAAGTCTTACAGCCCGCCAAACCGGCGGTGCCGCTGATGGTATTCCTCCAACGCCGCGTAAAACTGCGGTTTGCGGAAATCCGGCCACAGCGTCGGGGTGATCAGAAGCTCGGCGTAGGAAATCTGCCAGAGGAGGAAATTGCTCACGCGCATCTCGCCGCTGGTGCGGATCAGCAAATCCGGATCCGGCCAATTGCGCGTATAAAGATGCTGCGCCACCACCTGCTCCGTGATGTCCGCCGGATCCAGTTCCCGCGCCTTCACCTTCTTGGCAATGCTGCGGACCGCATCCACAATTTCCGTCCGGCCGCCGTAACTCAGCGCCATGATCAGGGTCAGCCCGTTGTTTTTCGAAAGCGTGGCGATGGACTTGTTCAGATGTTCCTGCACGTTCTCCGGCAGACGATAAATCTGGCCGATGACTTCCAGCCGGACGTTGTTCTTGTTGAGCTCGGGGGTTTCGGTCTTCAGATAATGGACGAGATATTTCATCAGCGCGTCCACTTCCTCCTTCGGCCGGTTCCAGTTCTCCGCCGAAAATGCGTAGAGCGTCAGATATTTGATGCCGAGTTCTCCGGCCGCGCGGATGATGACGCGCGCCGATTCCGCGCCCAGCCTGTGCCCTTCAATGCGCGGCAGATGCCGTTGCCGGGCCCAGCGACCGTTGCCATCCATGATGATCGCCACGTGCTGCGGCAGGCTGTCCTTGGCCTCGGGATTGAGCTGGGGCGCGGAACTCATGAGAAGCAAACGGAACGGAGCAATGGAGTTTTGGAGTATCGGGTTGCCGGCTCGCGCATCACTCCGTCACTCCTACACTCCTCCACTGCATTTTCCTATACAAAAATCGTCTGATCGCGCCCAGGCCCGACCGAGGCGATGCCCAGCCTGGCGCCGGTCAGTTCCGAAATCGCCTTCAAATAGGTGCGCGTCCGGGAGGGCAGATCCTTCCACTTCCGCGCACGGTGCGTCGGCGTCCGCCAGCCGGGAAATTCCGCGTAAACCGGTTCGCAACGCGATAATACCTCGATGTCGTTCGGGACAAAATCGTAGCGCTTCCTGCCGTCGCGATAGGCGATGCAAACCTTGATGGTTTCCACCGTGTCCAGGCCGTCAATGTTCGTAATCGCAAGTTCATCAATGCCGTTGACCATCGCCGCGTGACGCGTGGCGACAGCATCGAACCATCCGCACCGGCGCGCGCGGCCGGTCGTCGCGCCGAACTCCCGGCCCATCGCATGCAGCATGTCCGCAATCTCCGCGTTCTCCGTCGGCAACGGCCCCTCGCCTACGCGCGTCGTGTAAGCCTTCATTACCCCGACGACGCGGTCCATGCGATGCGGCGGCACGCCCGAACCCGTGCAGGCGCCGCCCGCCGTGGTGTTCGACGACGTCACAAACGGATACGTGCCGTGGTCGATATCCAGAAATGTCCCCTGCGCGCCCTCGAACAGGATGTCATCGCCGCGCCGCATGGCTTCGTGCAGCAAAACCACCGTGTTGGCGACAAACGGCTTCAAGTAACCGGCGGCCGCCTGATACTCTTTGAGCACCTGCCGAAACGAAAGCGGCCTGGCGCCGAACGCCTTGAGGACGCCGTTGTTCTCTTTGATTTTGGCTTCGAGCTGCTGCTTGAACCGGACCGGATTGATCAGATCAATGATCCGCAGACCGGTGCGCGCCGCCTTGTCCCCATAGGCTGGCCCGATGCCGCGCTTGGTGGTGCCGATCTTGTTTTTGCCTTTGCGCGTCTCGCGTTGCGCGTCCAGCTCGCGGTGATAGGGCAACACGACGTGCGCGGTTTCGCTCAGGAATAGATTGCCCTCCACTTTGACGCCGAGTTTTCTCAGCCCCTTGATTTCCTCGACGAGGCCGACCGGGTCCACGACGACGCCGTTGCCGATGACGCAAATCTTTCGCCGGCGCAAAATGCCGGACGGGACGAGATGCAGGACGTATTTCTGTTTGCCGATGAGAACCGTGTGACCGGCGTTGTTGCCGCCCTGGGTGCGAACCACCACATCCGCCTGCTCGGTCAGCACATCAATGATTTTGCCTTTGCCTTCATCGCCCCATTGGGCGCCGACTAAAATAATATTCGACATGATTCGTTCGTTGAATCGTCAGACCGTCCAGTTCGCTAAACCGATTGGCGGCTCACGTCACGATTCAACCGCTTCGCCAGCCAACACTTCAACTCCGCCGCCCGGCGGCAATAAAAATCCCCGAACTCGCATTCGGGGCAAAGCGCACTGTCTTTGCGCGCAGAAAGTAGAAAGGCTCCCGATGGGTGTCAATCTCGCGTTTAAAGCCGTAGCGCGTTTAAAGCTGTAGCGCAGCTTTGCAAGCTGCTGTATCGGCAGGTTTATAACCTGCCAGGCGCCGGTGTTCTCTAACGCCTTGACCGTTGCGGCCATCTGGCCGGTTGGAAACCGGCGATACAGCCGGTTGCAAACCCGCGCTGCAACCGGACAATCCCGCCATTCCTTCACCTCGCTCGAGAAACGGGCCGCGTCCATGACACCAAAAGTTTTTGTTCGACACTCAACACCCGACTCTCAACACTCCACCCACAACGTATGCCGCCGCCCGCGGATTATCACATGCACACGCCGCTCTGCCGGCATGCCACCGGCGATCCCGCCGATTATGCCGCCCGCGCCGTGGCTCTCGGATTCAAGGAAATCGGCTTTTCCGATCATTCCCCCATGCGGCGCGACGATTTCGACGATTGGCGGATGCGGTTCGATCAACTGGACGAATACGTCGAAATGGTTCGCCGGACACAGAAAGATTTCCCCCAACTGACCATCCGGCTGGCGCTCGAAGTGGATTACCTTCCCGGCCAGGAGGATTGGATCCGCGAACTCGCCGCGCGCCATCCTTGGGATTATTTCATCGGCTCGGTCCATTACGTTTCGGATTCCTGGGCGGTGGACGATCCCCGCAAACTGTCCGACTGGAAAGACCGTGACCCGTGGGAGGTCTGGTCGGTTTATTTCGACCGGCTGACGCTGGCCGCGGAAACCGGTTTCTTCGAAATCATCGGCCACGCCGATCTGCCGAAAAAGTTCGGCCACCGGCCCGCCCGCGACTGCACGCCGCTTTACGAACGGTTTCTGAACGCCGCGAAACAGCACCACTGCGCCATCGAGCTCAACACCGCCGGGTTGCGCAAAGAATGCCGGGAGATTTATCCAAGCCGCGAAATTCTTCAGCTCGCGTTTCAAAAAGGCGTGCCGATCACGTTCGGCTCCGATGCCCACAAGCCGGAGGAAGTGGGAATGAATTTTGCCGAAGCGACAAAACTGGCGCGGGAGGTGGGCTACCAGGAAAGCTGCAAATTCGTTCTCCGGAAACGGGAATGATGCGGATGCGCGAGACGGAGAGTCAATTCGTCCCATACCCCCCGGCAACAAGCCGTGCTCGCGCGACCCATCCATAACCACGCAATTGATGCCCAGCAAATAACAATATAGGGTTAGTCGATTTTCTCGATTGGCTGGAGCTTAGATCCGTTGAAATGAATTTGTTCGAGAAAAGCAATTGCGGGGAGCAATCCGAGGCGCGGTGCGGGCTTTGTCCGTTGAACCGCGTGCAAGCCGGGGTGGCGGTGCGCATCAAGCAGCTTTGCGCCGAACCCGCCGTGCAGAATCGTCTGCGCGAAATCGGGCTGGGCGAAGATCAGGTCATCAAGCTCGTCACCAGCCGGAACAATTTCATCTGCCAGGTCTGCAATGCGCGCCTGGCCATCAGCGAACAACTCGCCCGGCTCATTCTCGTCGAGCCGGTGGCCGCGCCGGTCTTTTGTCCTGCCACATAGTCGCCGCCGGGCGCGCAGCTCAATTCTCGCGGAGGAAGTGTTCCCCCATCAGGATGGCGCGCGATTCGTAGCGCAGCTTTGCAAGCTGCTGTGTCGGCAGGTTTCCAACCTGCCAGGGGCTTGAAAACTTGCTGCGCTTGGACTATTGCCACGCTCCAGCCGGTTGGAAACCGGCGATACAGCAGGTTAGAAACCTGCGCTACAATCCGACTTCTGCCACATCTCCCGAGCATTGTGGCTGGAGTCACCTCTCAATATTGGACAATCAACGAGCCGCCAGCCTTTTCGGCTTTACAGCGTTGCTGCGATGAACTGACTTTTCATGAAGGCATCGAAGCTGGAAACCCGCCCACAAACCTTCCAATCATTTTTTCCAGCGCGGCGATCCAAAGCGGGTGCTCGTTCATGCAGGGAATCCGCGTGAACTCCTTTCCGCTCGCCCGCAGGAACTGCTCGCAGCCCCGCATCCCGATCTCCTCAATCGTCTCCAGGCAATCCGAAACAAACGCCGGGCAAATCACCAGCATCCGCTTTTTGCCCTCCTGCGCCAGGCGTGGCAGCTCATAGTCCGTGTAGGGTTTCAGCCATGGGTCCTTTCCCAGGCGCGATTGAAATGAGACGGAATATTTCCCCGCCGGCACGCCGGCCTGGTCCACAAACGCCGCCGCGGTCCGGAAACATTGGGCGCGATAACACGTCGCGTGCGCCGGGCTGGCCACGTTGCAACAATTCGGCACGGTCAAACAATGGCAACCCGTCGTGTCGGATTTCCGCAGGTGCCGCTCCGGGATGCCGTGAAAGCTGAACAGCAGATGATCGTAGTCCTGCTTGAGGTAATCCGCCGCGCTCGCCGACAGCGCGGTGATGTAATCCGGCGCGTCGTAGAAAGGCGGCTGCACCGTCAACCGCATCTGCGGCGCAACTTTTGCCGCGACTTCCCGCACGCGCACCACGGCGGTTTCATAGCTCGACATCGCATAGTGCGGGAAAAGCGGGATGAGCAGAACGTCATCGACACCCTTGGCCGCCAGATTCTTCACCGCGCTTTCGATGGATGGATTTTGGTAGCGCATCCCCAATTCAACCGGAACGCCGACGCGCTTTTGGAGTGCGGCCTGAACGTGTCTGCTCGTAACGACCAGCGGGGAACCGTCCTTGGTCCAGATTTTTTCGTAGGCGAGTCCCGACTCCTTGGGGCGGGTCGGCAGGATGGCGAAATGCACCACGCAAAATCGCACCGGCCACGGCACGTCCAGCACCCGGCCGTCCATCAGAAATTCCCGCAGATATCGCCGCACGTCGCCGACCGACGGCGAATCCGGCGACCCCAGGTTGACCAGTAGTACGCCTTTAGTCATGCTCTTCGTTCAATGCTCACGCGTTGACTCGTCAAGGCGTTGGAGCGGGCGGAGCGGGCAGAGCGTGGACAGCGTGTGGAGCGTCATAGCGTCAAAATGTTAATTCGCACGTGCATGACGGTCACGCTCTAACGCTCCCCACGCTGACCACGCTGACCACGCTCCACCCGCTCCCCAACCCTCTCCGCGACGTTGCAGCCGGACACAATGGAATCGCTCAACGAAACGCCGTCGCGATAATGCCCGGCGAAGAACAGTCCAGGCGCCCGGGTTTCGATTTCCGTCATCAGGTCGCGGTAGCGGCCGTAGCCCACGTTGTATTGGGGTATCGCTTTGGGATAAAACACGCAGTGTTTGAACGTGGGCTCGCCTTTCACGCCCAGCAATACCCGCAAATCCTCGCCTGTCACCGCATAAAGCTGTTCCGCCGGCATCGCGGCGAGTTCGGGATACCGCTCTCCCCCAACGTAACTGGTGAGCGTCAAATGCCCGGCCGGTGCGCGGTTGGGAAATAGCGACGATGAAAAGAGGGTGCCGAGAATTCTAAAGCCCTCAATTTTCGGAATGAGCATGCCGAACCCTTCGCACGGATGCGCCACGTCCTCGCGCCGGAACCCCAACACCACGCTCGCCACCGGCGGATAACGAATTTCGGAAAACGTGGAAAAGGCAACCGCGCTGGCAGGGCGCGCCACTCCGTGCGCGCCGTCTGCGCCGGTCAACGAACTCCCCCCCCCCCCCGCAATCGGCAAAGTTTCCACCTGCAACGCCGCCAGGTTATAGGCCGTGCCGCAGTAAACCACGGCGCTGTGTTCCCCTTGAATTTCATTTCGGAGGGGCGAGATCTCCGAGTCCCCAATTCCACCGGCAGCGAGCGGGGCTCGTGGAACTCGCCCCTCCGAATATGTGAGCCTCCAGCCATCGGTTGTCTGAGTGAGTCTGGTGACGGTTGCATTCAACTTCACCGCCTCGCCGAGCTGTGCGGCGAGCGTTTCCGGCAACACCTGCAAGCCCGCATCAAACGAAAACTTCGGCGCCCGGTCCTTGGCGATTTCTCCGCGCTTCTTGCGTTCGCGCGCGCCGAAAAGCTGGCCTTTGATCATCGAACCGTATCGGTCCTCCAGCGCCTTGAGCTTCGGAAACGCGTGCGTGACGGACAGCTTTTGCGGGTCGCCGGCGTAAACTCCCGCCACCAGCGCGTCGATGGCATGGTCGAGAAACTCCCGGTTGAACCGGCGCACCACGAACTCGGCAATGCTCTCTTCCACCCCATCGCGCCGCCGCGGAACAAATGGCTCTCGCAACACCGCCAGCTTGGCTCTCCAGCTAAACAGGTCCGTCGTGAAAAATCCCAGCGGCGATCCGGGCATCTCGACCGGCCGACGGTAACGAACCACATACCGCGCCCCGGCCTTGGGATCAGGATTCAGCCGCCGCGATTCCAGGCCTGCGTCGCGGACGAGCTGGGTGATTTTGGGCGACGTTTCGAGAATGGTATTCGGCCCGAATTCGGCGATATAACCGTCCTTGTGCAGCGATTGAATCACGCCGCCCACCCGCCTGCCCGCCTCATAGACGGTGACCGGGACACCTTTGCGCTTCAAGTAAAAGGCGGCGGTCAAACCGGTGATGCCGGCTCCGATGATCGCGACTGGTTTCATGTTACGTCAAATTGAGTGCCGAGGCCTCGTGGAACTCGCCCCTCCGACCTCTCAAATCATCTCGGAGGGGCGAGTTCCACGAGCCCCTGACTTTTCATTTAGTTGCGTCATGCCACGGCAATATATTGAGTTCGCCTTGATACGGCCAGTCTTCCGGTTGCTTTACCAAACCATCCTTGATTGGATTTTCCCACAGATAAAGCCACTTTTGATGATAGCTTTCGCCGTGACGCAACTGCCGATCGAAAAAATCCCGTTGCCAAATCGGCTTTTCCGCCGGATGCGGCCAGCGGCGAGTCGCCTCCGCACGCCAAAAATAAACCCATTGTTTCAGGGGTGTGACCGGCTCTTTCGCGGGCGCACAGAAAAGATGCAAATGGTCGGGCATGATGACATAGCGCCCCACCAGCCAGTAGTCCGCTTTGCGCCAGCAATCCAGCAACAAGGCGACTATTTCCTGCCGGGCCAGAAGCGGACGGCGTTTGTCCACGCAAACAGTAATGAATTGAAGAATCGTCTGGTTGGTGAACTCCATTGGAGCCAAATGAGGAAGCCGGTGACGGCCCGGCTCGCAGTGTGGCTCATGCATGGAGTCAAATGATGCAACTCGGATAAATTGCCCGGCAAGCAGAATTGTGGGGGCTCGTGGAACTCACCCCTCCGACCTGTTCGCCCTCCGACATCTCAAATGGTCCTCGAATGTCTCCGCTCCCCCAGCGGCGCCAGGGTGTTGTCGAAGCACATGGCGATGTTGCGGATGAACAGGCGGCCGGTGTCGGTGACCTCCAGGCCCGCCGGCGAACGTTTCACCAGGCCGTCGGCCTCGAACGGCTTCAACGCGGCGAGTTCGCCCGCGAAATGTTGCTCGAAGTTGATCCCGAGCTTTTCCGACATGGCGGCGTAGTCGAGCGAAAGGTCGCACATGACGCGCATGATGGTTTCCCGGCGGATCTTGTCCTCCTCGGTCAGGAAATACGCGCGCTGCAGCGGCACGCGGCCGGCGTCCACGGCGGCCTGGTATTTCGGCAGCTCCTTTTCGCTCTGCCAGTAAGCCTCCGGAATCTGCGAAATGCTCGACATGCCGAACGCGTAGATGTCCGAACCGGCACGCGTGCTGTAACCCTGAAAATTCCGCTGGAGCTGCTTGCGACGCTGCGCCACAGCCAGTTCATCGGCCGGCCTCGCGAAATGGTCCATGCCGATATAAACGTATTGATCGTTGGCCGTGAGTTTCTCGATCACCAGCTTGAGCACCTGCAATTTGGTTTCCGCGGCGGGGAGATGCTGTTGTTGTTCCAGGATTTTCTGCGCCGGCTTGACCCACGGCACGTGCGCGTAGCTGAACACCGCGAGCCGGTCGGGCTTCATCTCGAGCACGATGTCGAGTGTTTCGTTGAATGACTCGACAGTCTGATGCGGCAGGCCGTAGATGAGGTCGAGGTTGATCGAGCCGTAGCCCAACTCGCGCATCCAATCGATGGCTTGCTGGGTCATTTCGCGCGGTTGGAGGCGATGGATGGCCTCCTGCACCTTCGGGTTGAAATCCTGCACCCCCATCGAGGCGCGGTTGAAGCCGATCTCGCGCAACGCCGCCATGTGGTCGCGCGTCAGCCGGCGCGGATCCACTTCCACACTGGCTTCCATGTCCGGCGAAAGCGTGAAGTGCTTGTGGATGATCTCACCCAGCCGGCGAATCTCGTCCGGCCGCAGAAACGTCGGCGACCCGCCGCCGAAATGGAGCTGGACGACTTTGCGCGCCGGATTGAGCCGCGGCGCCATCTCCGCGACCTCGCGGCCAAGATAATCCACATACGTCCGGCCTTTGTCGTGGTTGAGCGTGATGACGGTGGTGCAGCCGCAGAACCAGCAGAGCGTTTCGCAAAACGGGA
>CAZFOA010000100.1:0-12741 GCA_964520205.1 uncultured Verrucomicrobiota bacterium
GCATTTCGATGATCAACGGCGTGGCGCAGGTTTCCGTTTTCGGCTCGCAGCAATACGCGGTGCGCGTTCAGGTCGATCCCAACAAGCTGGCGGCCTACAATATCGGCATCGATGAGGTGGCGCAGGCGGTCCAGTCCGCCAACGTCAATCTGCCGACGGGAACGCTATTGGGCAAACACCAGGCGTTCACCGTCCTGGCCACCGGCCAGCTCCAGAAGGCCGCGGATTACCGTCCGCTGATTGTCGCGTATCGCAATGGCAACCCGGTGCGGCTGGAGCAGCTCGGACGCGTTCTGGACAGCGTGCAGAATGACCGCGTGGCCAGCTGGTTCGGCGACACGCGCGCCATTGTGCTGGCCATCCAGCGCCAACCCGGCGCGAATACCGTCGAGGTGGTGGATTTAATCAAACAACTCCTGCCCCAGTTCCGCGCGGCGCTTCCCGCCTCGGTGGACGTCGGAGTTTTATACGACCGCTCGGAATCCATCCGCCAATCGGTGAACGATGTGGAGTTTACACTGTTGCTGACCGTCTGCCTCGTCGTGCTGGTGATCTTCCTGTTTCTGCGCAATCTGTCCGCGACTTTGATTCCCAGCCTGGCGCTGCCCATGTCCATCATCGGCACGTTTGCGGTGATGTATCTGCTCAATTTCAGCCTCGATAATTTGTCGCTCATGGCGCTCACCTTGTGCGTCGGGTTCGTGGTGGACGACGCCATTGTCATGCTGGAAAACATCGTGCGCCACATGGAAAACGGCGAGCCGCCGATGCAGGCCGCCTTGAGTGGTTCCCGGGAAATCGGCTTCACGATCATTTCGATGACGCTGTCCCTGGCCGCGGTGTTCATCCCGGTGCTGTTCATGAGCGGCATGATGGGCCGGTTGCTGCATGAGTTCGCGGTGACCATTGCCACAGCGGTGCTCGTTTCGGGTTTTGTTTCGCTGACCTTGACGCCGATGCTCTGCAGCCGGTTCATCCGCTCGGCGCACAGCCGGAAGCATGGCCCGGTCTATGCCGCCTTCGAACGCTTTTTTGACGGATTGCATCGGGCCTATGACCGCACGCTGCAATGGGTGATGAGCCGTCGGCGGATAACGCTCGCCGTTTCTCTGGCGGTCCTGGTGGCGACCGGCTGGTTGTTTTACAAAATCCCCAAAGGATTTTTCCCGACCGAAGACACCGGCCAGATCCGGGGCAGCACCGAGGCGGCTCAAGACATTTCCTTTGAAGCCATGCGCGAACACCAATTGGCCCTGGCAAAAATTGTCGCCGCGGATACGAATGTCGCCAATTTCATGTCTGCCATTGGCGCGGGCGGGCCCAGTTCGACCGCCAACAATGGCCGTCTGTTCATGCGCCTGAAGCCGCGTTCCGAGCGCCGGTTGAGCGCGGACGCGGTGATTGAGGAATTGCGCGGCAAACTGAGTGACGTGCCGGGCATTAAAGTATACCTGGTGAATCCGCCGGTGATTCCGATCGGCGGCATGCAGACCAAGTCGCTGTACCAATTCAGCCTGCAGGACACCGACGTGAAGGAACTCTACCAGTGGGCGCCGGTTTTGATGAACAAAATCGCGTCGCTGGACGGCTTTCAGGACGTGACGAGCGATTTGTTGATCGCCAATCCCCAGATCACCGTCGAAATCGATCGCGACAAAGCTTCCAGCCTCGGGGTCATGCCGGATCAGATCGAGAATTCCCTCTACGATGCCTACGGTCAGCGCCAGATCTCCACCATCTACACGGACGTCAACGAATACTGGGTGATGATGGAAGTGGAACCGCAGTATCAACGGGATCCTTCGGCACTGTCGCAACTCTATGTGCGCTCCTCCAACGGCAATCTGGTGCCGCTCGCGACCGTGGCGAAGCTGGTCCGCAGCATCGGCCCCATGACCGTCTCGCACGTCGGCCAGTTGCCCTCCGTCACAATCTCTTTCAATCTCAAGCCCGGGTATTCGCTCGGCACCGCGGTGGCGCAGGTGCAAAAACTGCAGGACGAACTGCACCTGCCGCCGACGATCAGCGCCAGCTTTCAAGGCGCGGCGCAGGTCTTTCAATCTTCGGTCAAGGGCCTGGGCGTGCTGCTCCTCATGTCCATCCTGGTCATCTACCTCATTCTCGGAATCCTTTACGAAAGTTTCATCCACCCGATCACCATCCTGTCCGGCCTGCCGTCGGCGGGTTTCGGCGCCTTGCTGACGTTGATGCTCTTTGGCATGGACCTGAACGTTTACGGGTTCGTCGGCCTGATCATGCTGGTTGGCATCGTGAAGAAGAACGCCATCATGATGATTGATTTCGCCCTGGATGCCGAGCGGCAGGGTAAAACCCCCGCGGAAGCCATTTACCAGGGCTGCCTGTTGCGGTTTCGTCCAATCATGATGACCACAATGGCTGCGCTGATGGGCACCATGCCCATCGCGCTTGGGTTCGGTGCGGGCGGCGAATCGCGCCGGCCGCTGGGCCTCGCGGTGGTCGGCGGGTTGATCGTCTCGCAACTCCTGACGCTGTACATCACTCCGGTCATTTATCTCTACATGGAATCTTTCCAGCAATGGGTGCGCCGGCATCTGCCACACCGTCATGCCGAAGATTCCTCGACGGGCGCGGCGGAGCCGGCGGCGTAACTTCGTCGCCTTCCCCCAGTGCGGGTCGTTCCCCATCCTGCCGATCCTGATTTTCGGAGTTATTCCAGACAGGGTCCAGCGCTCAGGCGGCGGCGGGCATTTTCGATTCTCAGGAGGCATTATTGAAATTGTTAAAAATGTTCATGGCACCGGTGTTGCTCCTGTTGCGGCCATGAGAATGAGGTTTTGTGTCTCCGCGCCCCTGGCCGCGGTTGCCCTGTCCATTTTTGGCGGCGTTTTTCTTGCCGTCGAAGCTGAAGCGGTCACGCTTTCCGTCACGCCCAACACCGTCAGCAATACCTACACCGGCCCGATCACCCTGCAGATCACCGGCTTGACGAATGGCGAGCCCGTATTGATCCAAAGGTTCTTTGACGCGAATTCGAACAACGTGCCCGATCCGGGTGAGAACCTGGAGCAAAGCTTTAAAATCACCGACGGACAGTTCACGTCCTTCGGCGGCGTGCGCGACATTAATATTCCGGGTGACGACGACGGGGCGACAAACGGACAGATTCAGACTTCGATCAACTTGAGCACTTCGCCCGAACTTTCGCGGCTCGCCGGCGGTCATTTGGTGGTGGTCTCCAGTCCGGGCGGACATTTCGCGCCGGTGATCCAGTCTTTGACCGTGACGCAGAGCGCATTCGCCCAGCGCATCATCGGACAAGTGACCAGCAGCAGCCTGCCGGTGCCCGGGGCGGGAGTGGCGCTGCTGGTGCAGAGTGGAAACAACATGACATTCGTTCTCGGCACGACCGCGGATGCTTCCGGAAATTTTTCCGTGAACTGCGCGCCGGGCAGTTACGTGGTGCTGGGGACGGCAAACGGTTACGTTTTCGACGCGGGCGCCGGCCCTCCGGCCACGGTCGGCTCCGGCCAGGTGGTGACGCAGAACGTCAGTTTGATTGCGGCGACCTGCACCATTTCCGGCAGGGTGACGGATGCGGCCACCAGCAACGGAATCCCGTCCGTCCAATTCTTTTTGGGATCAACCGCCAACAAAATTGCCCTTTGTTTCACGGACACGAACGGCAATTTTTCTGTTCCGGTCGTCGCCGATCAATGGAAGGTTGAGACGTCCGATTTCAGTGCGAACGGGGGCGGATGGCTGCGCCCGCAAAACAAGCCCCAGGCGGATACGACGACGAACAGTGTGACCGGCCTGAACATTCAATACACGAAGGAGACCGCCCTGGTTTATGGTCAACTCAGAAACGACACCAACGCGCCATTGCCGGGCATAGCGATTGATGGCAGCGACATCGGCAATCTCTTCACCGGACGATCCACGACCGACACGAATGGGTATTACGTGAGAGGGGTCAAGGGCGGCTCTTGGTATATCGCCCCGGATAACACCGACCCGGGTTTGACCAATTATTTCGTCCAGGGCACCAATGTGAACGTGCTGGACGGACAGGCGGTGCAAGCCAACTTCACCGCCGGTCGTGTGGCAGCCCATCTGCGGGGCGTCATCCAGGACGATCACGGAACGCCGATTCCCAACATCACGCTGGTCGTGCAACCCTTTCCGCTGACCAACAACGGCGGCGGTTCGATCTATCCGACGACAGATGGCAGTGGAAACTTTGATGCGCCCGTCACCGTCGGCGCCTGGAGCATCGCCCTGGAATGCGTTTCTGCCCAGAGCCGCAACTACGTCAACGTGGATAATTACAGCTACACGGTCGTGAACGGAGTGGATCAGAATGGTTTGATCGTGGTCTTCCCCGCGGCAACTGCCGCGATCACCGGCACGGTCAAAGACGCCTTTGGCAACCCGGTGGCTGGCGTGACCCTGAACGCCAGCAGCGGCGTCTACGATCCCGGCTGCATCAACACCGATTCGGGCGGCCACTATCAGATCAATGTGATCAACGGCACTTGGAACGTCTCGGTGCCCAACTTCGAGTTGAATTCCCTGGGGTATGCCGCCACCACCAATCAATCGGTCCTCATCAGTGGCGGGAATCAAACCGCCAACTTTGTCGTGCAACCTCTGCCACCGGCCTTGAGCCAGCCGAAGCTCCTCTCCGGTCAATTCCAATTCACGTTGACCGGCTACGACGCGCGCAGCTATCGGATTGAAGCCTCAACCAACTGCGCCACCTGGACGAGTCTGGGCACCAACCAGACCGCCGGCGGCACGCTCAGTTTCGCAGACCCGAACACCCCGTCCTTCAAACGCCGCTTCTATCGCGCCGTCGTCGTTCATTGATCGCCGTCGTCAGTCGGCCGATTGTTCTCAAACCCGAATCCGCCGGAGCCGGCGCGCTGCGGCGAGGGTCCGGCCAACGCGCGCAGCGGCCGGCTAGAGCTTTTTAAGTAAACCGTGGCCGCTACACAGCATTTCACGGAGGGGAGCGCGGGCTTCAGCCCGCTTCGAAATCGAATGGGGACGCGACGTTGAAGCGGCGTAAACGCGCTCCGGCTACAGCTTTCTTGAAAACGCTCTCTAGTGCCGGGAGACAAACGGATTCCCTTGAATGTAAAACCGCAGGTGTCGCCTGGCCCAGTGCCTGGCGTAAGCCACGCCAATCCGGGGCGCCTTGGCGATGACGAAGGGTTCGCTTGCCGGGGGTGCGGCGATGTAGAAGTCGTCGCTGAGGAAATCGTGCGCGTTGAGGCGTTTGTCCACGCGCAGGGCTTGGCAGAGCAACCCGGGCCCCTGGGTTCGGCCTTCGACGTTTTTCACCGGTTCGATGGCCCGCAGCAACACGGCGGAAGCGTGGCCTTCACGTTCCGTCACCACGTTCAAGCAATAATACATCCCGTAAATGAAATAAACGTAGGCATGGCCCGGCGGGCCGAACATGACTTTCGTGCGTTCCGTCAGGCCCTTGGACGAATGCGCCGCGAGATCGTGCGGCCCAAGGTAAGCCTCCACCTCCACAATTCTGCCAATGCGCTCCACGCCGCGCCTCTCGTGAATCAGAAGTTTTCCGAGCAGTTCCCGGGCGACCACGGCGGTGTCGCGATCGTAGAACGAGCGCGGCAGTTTTTTCTTGAATCGTTCGGTGGCCGGCATCGGCATCGTGCCTCTGATCTCGAGCCAATCGGTTCAGACCGAAACCGCAGGCGCCTTACCGGGGTGTCTCCGGAGTTTCGTCTTTTTTCGCTTTCCGGTCATCCTCCTTGGCTTTGGATTCGCCCGTTCCGCGCGGCTTGTCCTTGGAGGATTGGACCTGGCTTTCGCTCCGTTTGTGGTCCGGTTCGGTTGGAGGTTTTCTGACGCTCACAGGCTGATCGGTTTCGCGTTTCAGTTCGGGCGTCTTTTCAACATGTGCCGGTTGGTCGATGCCGCGGTGGTCAGGAGTTGGCTTGATCACAGGCTGAACCTGTTCCCGGCGGGGCGGGTTGTTCGCGTTCGGTGGAGGCGGTTTCACGGAGACATTGCGCTCGTCAATCTTCTCGCGGGGTTTGATTCCCGTGACGGGCGGCAAAGGTGCTTTGGTTTTATCCACGGTCCGTTCAACCGGTGGCGTCGGATGCGGCGGAACACCTGCTTCGCGTGGAGTTTCCGCGCGGCCACGCGGCGGAGGAACGGTTCTTTCCACGGCCGTTGCCGGTTGGAGGTGCCGCTGGAGCGAAGGATGCCGGGCGATCACGGCCATTTCTTCCCGGTGCCGCAGGTCGCGAACGCCCACGGCCTGGATTCTTCGTCCGCTGACGCGTTCAATCACATCCGTGCGGGGACCGTCGTTGATCACGGTTTTGTTCACAACCTGAATCCGGGTGATGTTGACCGTTCGGTTGATGACGGTGGTGTTATTGATGATGACAGTCATCGGGCGGACAGGCTCGAGCATCCGCCGTTCGTCAACGAAGACAAAGGCGCGAGGTGCGAACGCGGCATCGCGAAAAACGACACCGCCGCTGATCGAGATCGTGGCTGTCGGGGGCAAAGGCGCCCAACCGACATACCCGGCTCCTTCCCGCCACGCGACCCAGGATGGCGCCCATTGTGTCTGCGGCACCCAAATCCAGCCCAGATTCACCGACCAATCCCAGCGGCCGTAGTGATAGGTCGCCCACGCCCAGGGTTCCACGCTGACCCAATACCAGCCGGCGTCGGTCCGCTGCCAGGAGCCGTTGCAGTAAGGTCGCCAGCCGGCTTCCACATGGGACGGTCGCCAACAGCGCCCATACGAACCGGCCACCACCCATTCGCCGTACGGGCTAAGCGGTTCGTAAAAATCGCTCTCAGTCTGGATGGTCGCCACGGCCGCGTCTGCCGGCGGCGGCGGTTGGGGGGGGTCCTGGTAAACCTGTGGCGGAGGAGGAGGTGCCGGCGCATACACGACGGCCGGCGGCGGTCCCGCAGGTGGTGGTGAGACATAGGTCTCGCGATAGGTCGCCTCGCACCCGGTCAGCAGGAGGATCAATCCGCCAAAGCATCCCGCTGCTGCCAGAGCGCGTTTTGCCGGTTCCACGTGAGGTTCACTTTGCAATGTTTGCATGTTTGGTTAATAAGACGATGGTTTGCCCGTTAAATTCAAGCCCGTCCGGCTCACGGAGCAATTCTCTGAAAACGCGCGGGTTATGCAATGCTTTTTGGTTCCGAGCCGCGGCAATCCGAGCCAGGCGCCGGCCGGACAAGCTGGCTCGCGTGCCGGAAACCAAGGGCTTTGTTGATGCGGCGGCTGGCCGGGGTCTTCGCCGCGTCGGCGGAACCCGAACTTAACGCGGAACAGTATTCGTGGCCGGGGCCGCCCGTGCGTGGTCCACCGGCATCCCGTCAATCCGATACCATCGGTGCATATACAGATCGTCCGCCACCTGGTAGATTGAGGTGGTATCTTTTTCCAGTTCCAAAAGCTCCGGCGTGGGCCGGGTGACCGGTTTCGGCTCCGTGATTTTCGGGTCGCCTTCGTAGTAACCCGCGTTCTTTTGCAATCCCAGCACCACCATGCGCTCGTGCGAGAACTGGCCGATGTCACGATTGTGGTTGAGCAACGCCCGGGCGCCAGCCGGCGGATCATGCAAGAGATCGCGGCCGAAAAACATCGTGTCGTAGGGCCGGCCTATCAGCCCGAGAACTGTGGGCGAAACATCGAGCGAGTTGCCCAGCGTGCCAATGCGCTGCGGCGTCTTCACCGCGGCGGGGCCGAGAATGATCCACGGAATTTCGTACGAGAACAGGGGGATCGTCTGGCTGCCGTAAACCCGGGCGCCATGATCGGCTATCACGATGAAAACCGTGTTGGTCCAGAATGATTCCTTCCTGGCCTGTTCAAAAAAACGGCCGAGGCACCAATCTGAATATTTGACCACTTTTTCCCGCGTGCGACTCGGTTGATCCGGGTCTTCGGGAATCCGGCCCCGGGGATAGGTGTAGGGCTTGTGATTGGAAACGGACAGGATGGTGCCGAGAAAAGGCTTGCCGGTTTGGGCCAGCGCGCGGAATTCCCCGATCGCCCTGGCATAGACATCCTCATCGCATACGCCCCAGATGGTCTTGAACGTGGGGTGGGGAAAGTCATCCTGAAACGGCGGATTGTGTTCGAGGAACTGGTCCCAGCCATTCTGGAGAGCGTAAGGCCGCATGCGGTCGAAGACGCCGCGTCCGCCATAAAGGAAAATCGTGCTGTATCCGTCGCGCTTGAGCACGCGAGCGATGGATTCCACATTTTCAGAGCGGTCGCGCACCACAAGCGAATCGCCGGGGAGCGGCGGAAAGGACGAGAGCACGCCTTCGAACCCGCGCACGGTGCGATTGCCGCAGGCGTAGATGTTGGTGAAGAACAACCCTTCTTGCGTGGCCAGCTTGTCCATCTCCGGCGTGAGCGCAGGACCTGGACGGCCCAGGCTGCCCCAAAATTCCGAGCCGAGGCTTTCCTCGAGCAGAATGACGACGTTCAGCTTTGGCCGGGCCGGGTCGCCGGCCACGTGGCGCCGGATGCTGTACCGGTCCCCAACGAATTCCGCGTTGGGTGAGGTCAACAGCTTGCGCACCCGCGCATAGGCCTCGTCGCGCGGCAGCGTCCGGTAAAATGCGGCATAATCGAGATTGCGCGTCCACACGGCGTTGACAAAAGAGATCGAGCCGTTGTTCGCGATTTCGTTCCATGTCCGGTTGTTGGTGATGTTGGTCTCCAGGCTCGCGGTGTCCAGGACCAGCCCGCAGAGAACCATCCCCACCAGCAGATGAAGAATCCGCGAGCCCGGCGAACTGGGCTGAAACCACATCTGGCGAAAATACTGGAACGCGATGAGAACCCACCCGAGGCTGAACGCGGCGCAAACGAGCACCACGCCGGTCACGGGGTAGGACTCCCGGATGTTCCCGAACACCTCGGTGTGATAATGCAGGTAATCCACTGCCACGGTGTTGAATCGCGATTTGAACTCCTCGAAAAAATAATATTCAACGAAGTAGAGGAAGAACTGCGCGGTCCAGAACAGAAAGCTGCCGCCAACCAGGATCACCCGCTGCCAAAGCTTCCCAAACGCCTGGTCGCTAACCAGGGCGAACCATAACATCAGCGGCAATGTCGTGATCATCGCGACCGCAAAATCCTGGTGAAATCCCCGAAGAAAAATCTGCGCCATCGTCTCCCCGGGAATCTGGCGCGGCGACCCGAACTGGACGAACAACAGCAGCCGCAACAAGGAACCGCCGGCCAGCAGCGAAAAGAAGAAAAACACCGCGAAACCGAATCGCGACCGTTTCCAGGGAAAATCCTTCGCGGAAACAGGGCCGGTCATAACACGCGCCGGCCAGGCCGGCCGGCCCACCGCAATAACTCAACGGCTAACATGAGGGGATGACACCGCTTTCATCGGTTTTCTTCAACTCCAAAATAGCGTCGCCCGGCGGAGGGTGAAAACTCTTCGGCCGCGAATTCCAAATGGACAGGGCCGCTTACTGCAGTTTGGGCGGCAACTGGCTTACCTGGGAATAGAGTTGCGCGAGGATCGTGCCGGTGTGCTGCCCGCGCACGTCCAGGCCGAATCGGAACGTGGCTCCTGCCTCGAAGCTGCGGATCATCAGGCAGTAGGTGTTGTTGACCATCACCCCCAGCAACTCGGCGGTCTGGCTGAACACCAGGTCGCCGCGCGAGGGATTGAATTTGCCGAATAATCCCTTCAGAAAACTGCTGTCCAACTTGACATACTGCGGCATGGCCGGGTCGATCTCGAACCTGCATTGGCCGTAATAGTTGTCCCGCGTGCCCACGAGCACCGCGTCCTGAAATTTATACGGGTCCGAGGATATGCGGTAAACCTTGCCGCCGAGTTGACGCGCATCCGCCGGGTTCACGGGCATCCAAACCATGCGCGGATCAGGCCACGAAAACGACAACGATTGAATGTCGATCTGCGTCAGGCTGCGGCCCAACGTCCCCGTGAGTCCTTCCCAGTCCGTCCCGGGATCCCACAAGGTCAGCGGCGTGTCTTCCACGTGGCACAGCGCATACGTGTTGGTCCCGTCGGTCACCAGCACGATTTGAGCTTCCTTGCGTTTCAATGATTCAAACGCGCCGGCCCGGAAAGCATCGAAGCGGGCCTGGACCCGGTTGGTGATGAACTCGCTGAAAATGGCATTTGGGGTCAGCGGACGATTGTCGCGCACTTCCTGCGCCAGTTCCCCCGATTTGGTCGCCAGGGCTTTGACTCCCTCGACCAGTTTGGCTTTTTCCGCTCGCTCGGTTTTCACCTCCTCGGCCATGCGGGTGGCCTGTTCGGTGGCATAACGATTTTCCACCTGGACCACCTGGAGTTGGCTGGCCAATTGTTGTTTCTCGGTCAGAACGACCTGGTTGCTCTTCGCCACTTGCGCGAGTTGCTGCTGCAGCGACGTTTCCGTTTCCGACCGTTTCCGGGCCTCGGCTTCCATCGCCGCGAGCTTCTCCTGGGAGAGCAGCGCTTCCGCGGAATTGTTCTGCAGTTGCTGGTTCAGGGCATGGATATTGGCTTGGGCCGCGGCAAACTGCTGCTGGAGATTCGTTTGTTCCAGCTGCAAGCGCTGCGTTTGCTGTTCGCGGGATAGCAGTTCCTGACGGAGTTGTTGCGCGCGTTCATCCGCCGTCTGGCGGCTTTGGGCGAGTTCGACCAGCAACTGATTCCGGTTCCTGCGCTCCTCGTCGAGCGCAAGCCGCATGACCGTGTCGAGATCCTTCCCGCTGTCCACCTGGTTCGTCGCCAGATCCACGCTGGGGGGCCGATGAATGCGCTCGTCGGCCACTTTGTTGACGTCCAAGGTCGAAAACGTCAGCAGGCTTAACAGCAGGAAATCGCAGATGACGATCAGAATGCTGCGGTTCATAAATGCACGGCCAGCGGTCGGGCGGCGGCGGTGGCGGCCGGTTTGGCCGGATCGGTTTCGGCTTCGGCTTCGGCTTCGAGCAGCAGTCTCCGGCGCGCCGGACGCAGGTTGAAGATCTTGAAGACGCACACGAAAACAATGCCGAACGACGTGGACGAGTAGGCGGCCATCAGGCTGAACTGGATCACGCCCATCGATACCAGGATCAACGAAACGATCGTGCCGACAAACCCCAGGTACAGGCCGGCGTCAAACAGGTGATCCTCGTTTTCGAGCAGTTTCAACTTCATGCGCGGCGGCATCCTTTGCCGATGGATTTCCGCCAATTTGAACACCGAGGCCATGTAGAGCAGCCCTTGCAGCACGAAGAACAACAGCAGAGTCAATACAATAGGAGGATTCATAACGGTTGGTTTGATGCCGGTCTTTTCAGCCGGGACCACCCTGCCCACCGTGGGCAGGTGCAGTCGAAAGGGGAACTCCACTTTCTGGTATTCCTGAGTGAGAAACGGCTCGCTCAACGACACCACCACCAGCAGAAAACCCAGCGCGAATAAAAACTCGCGGACGACGTGAAATCCGCGCACCTGCAGCGGCTGCTCCAGGGCCGGCGCCGGCGGTCGCGCAAAATGCGCGGATGCGGCCAGCAAAAACCCGCCCAACAGGTACAAAAGCCACTTCCCGGCCAGCGCCAGACGCGGCATCCCCAAACAGTAGCTCACCGCCAGGGACGGACCGAAGCCGGAACGGTGCAGGCGCTGGTTGCGCCGCAAAAGTTCGTCCACGCCGCCGGCGCCGAACTGGAGACTGTCGCCCAGATCGCTCAACCCGGTCTGGTTGAAATTCATGAGGTACCGGGCCACCGCCGCCGGCTTTCCAGAAAGTTGCACGGCCGAAAAAAATGCCGGCAGTCGAACGCCGGCGTTGCGGACCAAATTGGCCTGGAGGCGCAGCGCTTCGGCGTCGTCGATCCGATGGACGAACGTTGCCAGCTGGTTCCAGTTGAATCGCTGGCCCAGCGTCATCAAATCCATCAGCACCGCTTCGAACGGTTGCGTATTTCCGCCGCGATTGGCCGCTGACGCCAGCGCGACCACCGTGTTGCTCAAGCCGGCCGTCAGGCGCCCTTCCTCCAGCAGCAGTCCGCAGAGCGAAAGCGCGGTGTCGAGGGCCTGGCCGGAGGTCGATTGCGATGGCGGGAAAAGGGTGGTGTTGGTCACGGCGCGAAACCGCAGCAATTCCTGGACGCCGGAATCCGATGAGCCGCGCAGAAAATCAAGCGCTTTCTGCCGGTTCTCCAGGTGGATGACGAGTTCCGTGACCGGCTCGGAACCGGGGTTTGATCGATTGGTGACGGCGAGGTTTTCCAGGCGGGGTTCGGGACCGCCCCAGACCTGCCAGCCCGGGTTTTGCATCGCCAGATTGCCGATGGTGGAAGCCAATTGTTCCCGGCCGGGAATCTGTTCCGCTTGCGCCGCCTCCAGGAACAACCGGGCCGCCCCCAACTGGCTTTCGTTCGCCAGCGCCAGTCCTTGCCCGATCAGGGTGGGGCTGTTCCGGCCGGCCAGTGCGATCACGCTGTCATCCACCGCCCGCAGATGCGCCGGCACCCAAAGACCGCCCAGCACCATCCCCAGGCCGAGGATGACACAGACAACAAAACATAACCAGCGGTTCATGGTTGAATTGTCCCCAGCATAATACACACCTCGCGCCAGTTCCAGCCCGTTGATAATCGGAGCTGCGAGAGACGGCATGGGAGAATGACAATCCCTCGTCTCTCCCGGGAAATATGGCGCATCCGACAGGACTTGAACCTGTAACCTTCTGATCCGAAGT
>CAZFOA010000101.1:0-12633 GCA_964520205.1 uncultured Verrucomicrobiota bacterium
AGCTGCAACGCGTCTTGCGCGGGCTCGAGCAATCCGGACGCATCGCCCGCACCAAAGGCAACCGCTACATCCAATCCCGCGAGGCGGACCTCATCCCCGGACGAATCCGGATCAATCGCCAGGGAAAAGGTTTCCTGCAGCCGGACGATGCCGGCTTGAAAGAGATCATGATTCCGGAAGGCGCCACGTCCACCGCCCTCCACGAAGATCGCGTCCTGGTGCGGCGCGACGTCAAAGCGAAAGGGTTGCTCCCCGAGCGGCTCGAACAGGAGACGGGCGCGGTGATTCGCATCCTGGAACGGAAACGAACGCAAATCGTCGGCACGTTGCAGCGCGGCCGCGAATTTCTTTACGTCATTCCCGATGACCCGCGCATGCCGCACGATGTTTACGTGCCGCCACCCCGGGACGTCGGCCGGCCCGCAAACGTCGGCGACAAGGTCGTGGTCGATCTGCACGAGTGGGAATCGCGCCACACCAATCCGGAAGGTGAAATCATCGAGGTCCTTGGTGCGCCGGACGAGGAAGGGGTGGACATGCTGTCGGTGCTGCGCCAGTACGACCTGCCGCTGCACTTTCCCAAGAACGTCCTGCAGGAGGCCCGCGCCATCGGCACGAGCGTCCAGCCGCAGGAACTGGCCGGTCGTGAAGATTGCCGGCGGCACCCGGTGATCACCATCGATCCGGACGACGCAAAGGATTTTGACGACGCGATCTGTTTGCAGCGGATTTCGCAGGAGCACTGGAAGCTCTGGGTCCATATTGCGGACGTGTCGCATTATGTGAAACCGGGCACCGGCCTGGACGACGAGGCGCGCCGGCGCGGCAACTCGACTTACCTGGTGGATCGAGTGATCCCGATGCTGCCGGAGGCGTTGAGCAACGAACTCTGCTCGTTGAAACCGAACGTGGATCGCCTGACCAAATGCGTGGAGTTTCTGGTGTCGAACGACGGGCAGGTGCTGAAAACCCGGTTTTATCCGGCGGCGATCCATTCGCAGCGGCGGTTCACTTACAAGGAAGTGCTGGCGATTTTGCAGCGGCAGCCGGGCGATCGGATCGAGCAAATGCTGCACGAGGCGCATGCGCTGGCGCAGCGGATCCGGCGGCTGCGTTTCAAGGCCGGCTCGCTCGATCTCGATTTTCCCGAGATGAAAATCCGCCTCGACGATCGCGGCCGGGTGGCCCGCATTGAGAAGGTGGAGAACGATGTTTCGCACCAATTGATTGAAGAGTACATGCTGCTGGCCAACGAAGCGGTGGCGGGCCGGTTGATGAGCCAGAATGTGCCGGCGGTTTACCGGGTGCACGAAGAGCCGGCCGAACGCCGGTTGCAGGAGTACCGCGAGGAGGTGCTCAGCCATCATGTGCCTTGTGGCAACTTAACCCGGCGGCCGGAGGTGCAGAAACTCCTCCAGAAGCTCGGCACCCTCGCCATCGGCGCGGCGCTCAAAATCGGTTTCCTCCGCTCGCTGATGCGCGCCCGTTACGCGGTGGAACCGCTCGGCCATTATGGATTGGCCAAGACCAAATACACGCATTTCACATCGCCAATCCGCCGCTACGCCGACCTGGTCGTGCATCGCGCGCTGTTTCAATCGAGCCATGGCCCCACCCATTCCCTCAAACAGACGGCCGAGCATATTTCGGATACGGAACGCAATTCCGCGGACGCCGAACGGGACAGCAAGGACGTGAAGTTGTATGCGTTCCTCAAGGCGCAGCTTCGCTCCCCCAAACCGACGCCTTATCCGGCGCTGGTGACCGACGTCCGCAACTTCGGTTTCTTCGTCGATGTGCCGGGGCTCGCGATGAGCGGGCTGGTGCATCTCTCGAGCGTGGAGGATGATTTTTATCTGTTCGATGCGGAACGCAACCAACTGGTCGGCCGGCGCAGTCGCCGGGTGATCCGGCTGGGAGACAAGGTCCAGGTGCAGGTGGCCAAGGTGGACAGTTTCAAGAAGCAGGTGGATTTCCGTTTGGCGCGGGCCGGCGGAAATGAACCTGGACGCCCGCCGCGCGGTCGACAAGCCGAGCAGAAACCACGATGGACCCCCGCGGCGCGTCAGCCCCGGAAGTTTGAGCGGAACCGCCGAAGACGGTGATACAGGTTGCCGGTTGAAAGCTGCAGGTGGATTCGCCACAGGCAACTTGCAACCTGCAACTGGACACCTGCAACCTGGAAAAATGAGCATGGACAACGTCACGCACCTGTTTCAACCGCTGACCCTCAAATCGGTCACGCTGCGCAATCGCATCGGCGTCTCGCCCATGTGCCAGTATTCGTCCGAGGACGGCGCGGCAACCGACTGGCACCTGGTTCACCTCGGCTCGCGGGCGGTGGGTGGCGCGGGCCTGGTGATCGCGGAGGCGACGGCGGTGTCTCCCGAGGGGCGGATCACGCCCGGGGATGCCGGCATCTGGTCGGACCACCACGTCGAACCGATTGCGCGGATCAACCGGTTCGTGAAGCAACACGGCGCCGTGCCCGGAATCCAAATCGCGCATGCGGGCCGGAAGGCGTCGGCGGCGCGGCCCTGGGAAGGCGGCGCACACCTGGCGGACAATGCCGGCGGCTGGCCGACGCTTGCTCCGAGCGCGCTTGCGTTTGGCGGCGAATTGCCCAAGGTGCCGCGGGCAATGACCGAAGCCGATATCGCGCGCGTGCAAGGCGATTTCATTTCTGCCACGAAGCGCGCCCTGGCTGCCGGCTGCGATTGGCTGGAGCTGCATTCGGCGCATGGCTACTTGAGCCACGAATTCCTTTCACCGCTCACCAATCAGCGCACCGACCGGTATGGAGGCGGTTTCGACAATCGCATCCGGTTTCTGCTGGAAACCACGCGCGCGGTCCGGGCCGTCTGGCCCGAGCGCCTGCCGCTCGCGGTGAGAATCTCCTGCACCGACTGGGTGCCCGGCGGCTGGGACATCGAGCAGAGCATCGAATTGGCGCGCCGATTGAAGGCCGGAGGCGTGGACCTGATCGATTGCAGTTCGGGTGGAACCGTGCCGGACGCAAAAATTCCAGTGGGTCCCGGTTACCAGGTGCCGTTTGCCGAACGCATCCGCAAGGAAGCCGCGATCGCCACCGCGGCCGTGGGCATGATCACCACGCCGGCGCAGGCGGATGAAATCGTGCGCCAGGGCCGTGCCGACCTGGTGCTGCTGGCGCGGGAATTCCTGCGCGATCCCTACTGGCCGATGCGCGCGGCTCGCGCCCTCGGCCATCCCGCTGCGGTCTCAACCCCGGTGCAATATGCGCGGGCCTGGCAACATTGAGCCGAGCGATCGAATGGAATTGCCCGGCAACATACGATGGTTCAATCTGCTTGGACTTGCCGGGAAGGGTGGCTGAGTGTTGAACCTCAATTCCGAAGTATCTTACAGGAAGGAACGGAGATAACCGAGAACGACGGGGTTGCGGACAAAGCATTCGCGAACCGTTCGTTCCAGAGTCTTTCCAGCAAAGCTTTCTCTCCGTTGACTCGGTTTGCGCCTGTTCAAAATCCATTTCGGTTTTCGAGTTGAAGGCACCCGACTCGAAATTGAGGAAAGCACCTTTGGCCCGGTTTCTCGAGTTTTGCCCCATTGCCCGCTTCCCTGCGCGCTGAATTCCTGGAACGAAGGCTGCTGCCTATTGTCCAGGAACGAATAAAAACGTTACCTAGACTCGGAGCCGGTAACTATCTCCTGCAATACTTGTGACAAGAAATGATAACCAAGCACCACATGCGTAAACTCGGGTGCGTTCTCGCTCTCGCGGCAATGGCGGTGGTTTTCATTCCCCAAGCCAAGGCGCAATATACCAACCTCACACCGGGAGTAGTCGTCGGTTGGGGCTCCTGTTTTCTTCCCTATGTTGCTCCAGGAATACATTTCTCAAGCATTGCGGGGGGAGGTATTCACAGTCTGGCGCTCAAGTCGGACGGGACAGTTGTCGCCTGGGGAGGGAATGGTTCTGGCCAAAGCATGGTGCCGACGAATCTGAGTGGCGTCATCGCCATAGCGGCGGGACGCTATCACAGTTTAGCGCTCAAGTCAGACGGGACAGTTGTCGCCTGGGGGGCGGGACTGACGAATGATAGGTCTGGTAGTATTGACTATGGACAATCAATCGTGCCGACAAATCTGCATGGCGTCATTACTATCGCAGCGGGTTATTGGCACAGTGTGGCACTCAAATCAGATGCGACGGTCGTCGCCTGGGGAGACAATTATTCTGGCCAGACCAACGTGCCAGCGAATCTGACGAACGTCATCGCAATCACGGCGGGAGTTGCTCATAGTCTGGCGCTCAGGTCAGATGGGACGGCTGTCGCCTGGGGAGACAATTCTGAGCGCCAGAGCACTGTGCCGACGAATCTGAGCGGCGTCGTCGCAATCACGGCGGGGGCATATCACAGTCTGGCGCTCAAGTCGGACGGGACGGTCGTCGCCTGGGGAGACAATTCCGATGGCCAGAGCACGGTGCCTGCAAATCTGAGTGGCGTCATTGCCATCGCGGCAGGAGGCTGGTCCAGTCTGGCGCTCAAATCGGATGGAACAGTTGTCGCTTGGGGAGACAATTCTGATGGCCAGAGCACGGTGCCAACGAATCTAGGCGGCGTTATCGCCATCGCGGCGGGAACCTTTCACAGTCTGGCGCTGAAGTCAAACGGGACGGTCGCCGCCTGGGGAGACAATTCTTATGGACAGAGCATGTTGCCAGGGAATCTCAGCGGTGTCATCGCCGTCGCACCGGGATTTTATCACAATCTGGCGCTCAAGTCGAACGGGACGATCATCGCCTGGGGAGACAATAGTCATGGCGAGAGCACGGTGCCGACGAATCTGACCAACATCATCGCCATCGCGGCAGCATGGAATTACAGTCTGGCTCTAAGGTCGAATGGGACGGTGTTTGGCTGGGGAGACAATTCTTATGGCGAGAGCGCGGTGCCGGCGAATCTGAGCGGCGCCATCGCTATCGCAGCCGGATATACTTATAGTCTGGCACTCAAGTCGGATGGGACGGTTGTCGCCTGGGGATCTCTTGACCAGAGCACAGTGCCGGCGAATCTGACGAACGTCATCGCCATCGCGGCAGGAGATAGTCATGGTTTGGCGCTCAAGTCGGATGGAACGGTCGTCGCCTGGGGAGACAATAGTCATGGCGAGAGCACGGTGCCGACGAATCTGAGTGGTGTTATTGCCATCGCGGCGGGAGCTATTCACAGCTTGGCACTCAGGTCCAATGGGACAGTTGTCGCCTGGGGTGCGGGGTTGACGAATAATCCTGACGATAGGTTTGACTACGGACAATCGATCGTGCCGGCGAATCTGACGAACGTTATCGCCATCGCGGGTGGAGCCGCGCACAGTCTGGCGCTGAAGTCAGACGGAACGGTCGTTGTCTGGGGGAGCAGCAATGCTGTGAGCGCATTACCCGCGGATCTGAGTGGCGTCATCGCCATCACGGCGGATGTTAATAACAATCTGGCGCTCGTTGCGGCAGCCATCCCAAGTCCGGTGTTGCAGGTTCAATTGTCCGGGATCAATGTGGTCCTGTCCTGGCCATTGTCGGCAACTAACTTTGTTCTGGAAACAACCGGTGATCTCACCTCCACGAGTCCGTGGACAACCATTTCGAATCCGCTGACAATCGTAAATTCTCAATTCACATTCACGAATCCGATTTTCAGCGGGAACTGTTTTTATCGGTTGAGGAGGTAAGTTCATCATTCGACACGTGCAATAATCTATGAAACCGAGAAGTCTCGTTTCCGCTCTGGTTGCGATGGCGGTGGTTTTCATTCCTCAAGCCAAGGCGCAAAATAGAAACCCAACGTCAGGAACGATTGTCGCCTGGGGAGACAACTCTCGCGGCCAGACCAATGTGCCGGCGAATTTGACTGCCGTTATTGCCATCTCGGCGGCGATGGATAATAGTCTGGCGCTCAAGTCGGACGGGACGGTCGTCGCTTGGGGAGACAACACCTATGGCCAGACCAATGTGCCGGCGAATTTGAGTGGCGTCACCGGTATATCGGCGGGATGGGAACACGATTTGACGGTCAAGTCTGATGGAACAGTCGTCGCTTGGGGAGACAACACTTATGGCCAGACCAATGTGCCGGCGGATTTGAGTGGCGTCATCGCCGTCGCGGCGGGAGGCATCCACAGTCTGGCGCTCAAGTCGGACGGGACGGTTGTTGCTTGGGGGAACAATGGTTCTGGCCGGAGCACCGTGCCGACGGGTCTCAGTGACGTCATCGCCATTGCGGCGGGAGCTGCTCACAGCATGGCCCTTAAGTCGGACGGAACGGTCGTCGTCTGGGGAGACAATTCTTCTGGACAGACCAACGTGCCGGCGAATCTGAGCGGCGTCATCGCCATCGCAGCGGGAGGTTGGCACAATCTGGCTCTCAAGTCGGACGGGACCGTCGTCACGTGGGGTGAAAATTGGATGGGCAAGAACACGGTGCCGACAAATCTAAGCGACGTCATCGCCATCGCGGCGGGATGGTCACACAATCTGGCGGTCAGGTCGGACGGGACGGTCGTCGCCTGGGGTGAAAATGGCGTTGGCGAGTGCGCGGTGCCAGCGAATCTGCGTGGCGTCATCGCCGTCGCGGCAGGACAAACTCACAGTCTGGCGCTCGTTGCGGCAGCCAACCCAAGCCCAGTGTTGCAGGTTCAATTGTCCGGGACCAATGTGGTCCTGTCCTGGCCATTGTCGGCAACCCACTTTGTTCTGGAAACAACCGGTGATCTCACCTCCGCGAATCCATGGACAACCATTTCGAATCTGCCGGCAATCGTCAATTTTCGTTGCGCCGTCACAAATCAGCTTTCCAGCGGGAACTGCTTTTATCGGTTGAGGAAGTAAGTTCATCATTCCACCGCGTGGCCTTTTGGCTTCACGTTATCTCGCCACGGTTTTCTTTACCCTGACGACCCGCAACTCCGAGCGAAGCGGGGCGGATAAGCGCGTGCCATCGATTTGTGACCCTTTTGTTTCCGCCCCGCCTTTGACGGAATCTGGAAGGCATGGTTCAATCCCAAGCAGGATTCGGGCGGTGGCCTAGTTTCGGCTCCCCGTCAAAATGGGCCGACCCTGTTATGCCACTGCCCGAACCCGCCACGCCCCCTGTCCCACTGTCTTTGTTTCCGGGATTGCGTTCGCAAGCGAATTAGAAATTGCCCGGCGTCGCGCGATGGTTTAATCCTCTTGAACCCGGCGGGAAGGGTGGCTGAGTGTTGAAGGCGCCTGACTCGAAACGACACTATGCAGACTTCAGGGATTTGGCGATTTTCGCTCAGTACGGTTGACTGAAAAGAAAGGGCCTATTCTGAATTGACAGGAGGTGACTCAAACCTAAAATAGCCAGCCGTGCGGGAACAATGGCGGTAATCCGATTGCAGGCGCCAGCGTTCAAGCAATTTTGACTGTAACCAATCGGCGGCTGACCGGTCCACTGGAGGCTCCCATGAAAATGAAAGCGCATTCGTGTCGAGTTGTCTCGTGGTCCCGGCCTATCCGGAAGCCTCAACCGGTTTGCCGTTCAAACGGCCGCCAGCAGTTTGTCTTCACGCTCGGCTCTCGTTATCCGTGCTGTTCTTCCATGGACGTGCCCTGTTTGGTGCAGCGCAAGGAGCATCCACAATTACCAATCAACATTTAGAACCGAAACTATGAGCAACGATCCAAATCCCAACGAAGCCCGACTGAGTCTGAGCGCATCGGCCGCGCGCAAGCTGGCCACCGCTACTGTCACCGTCCCGCAATACACCGAGATCACTCCTCGCTGGCTGCACAAGCTGCTGCCGTGGGTGGACGTGGACGGCGGTGTGTATCGCGTCAACCGCGTCGCCAAAGCCGCCAAAGGCGAGCCGGCGAATGAATTCGGCGAAGTCAAAGTGGACCTGCTTACGGTGGATGGTGGCGAACCGAAGCTGCCGACGACCTTCGTGGACTACGAGAGGCACCCGCGTGAGTATCATCTCAGCACCATCCAGACCGTGCTCCGAACGCACACCCGCGTCACCGACCTTTACAGCAACCGGATCGACCAACTCCGCGAACAGATCCGCCTGACCGTCGAAGCCTTGAAGGAAAAGGAAGAGTGGGAACTGATCAATAACCCTGATTTCGGTCTGCTCAAGGAAGTGGACGCTTCACAGACCATCAAGACCCGCAAGGGTGCGCCGAGCCCGGATGACCTCGACGAACTCCTGGGGCTCGTCTGGAAAAAGCCGGCTTTCTTTCTTGCGCACCCGAAGGCGATCGTTGCGTTTGGTCGTGAAGCGACCCGGCGCGGCGTCCCGCCGCCAACGGTTCATTTGTTCGGAACACCGTTCATCACCTGGCGCGGTGTGCCGCTGATCCCCAGCAATAAACTCGAACTTAGTTCCAAACATACCACCACCATTCTCCTGCTGCGCGTCGGCGCGGCCGAGCAAGGCGTGGTCGGTTTGCAGAAGACCGGCGTGACGGGTGAGGTTGAACCCGGACTGTCCGTGCGTTACATGGGCACAAATGAACATTCCATCGCTTCCCATCTCGTGACGCGCTACTTCTCGGCCAGCGTGCTGACGACGGACGCCATCGCCCGACTGGATAACGTCGCCGTAAACCTCTACCATGAGTACAACTGGAAGTAACGATTCAGCGGCGCTCGACAACACGGAATCAGCTGCGGGCGATCCAGCCCACACTGATCTGGTTGCCAGGCTGGTCGCTGAGGCGTATTCCGAGTTCGCTCGCGGCGCCCATCCCACAGGCACGAGCGTTGTTCCATCAGAAATTCCTGGTGGTTCACATTCGCCCGACCATGCTTCAACCGACGGAGTTTCAACACTGCCTCCCGTTCACCCGAGTTCCCAAACTGGCGCGCCGAAACTGGATCAGCCGCCGGAAGACACCCCGTCGGGCGGGCACGCGCCGGAATCCGGCGACTCGTACGAGTTCGGCGAACCGCGTTGCAACGGCGGCTACCAGACTCAAAGCCGCAAGCCTGAAACAAAGACCGCAAACGCGAATCCTGTGCTCGGCTTGGCCGGCGCGGAATCGCTCGGCACACCGCAGTATTATTTCCTGCGCGCCGGCGATGTTTCCGCCGCATCGCCTCTCGCTTACCAGTCGTATCCAAACAACGCCGCGCCGGTTCCGAAGTTCGACATCGAAGGCGTGCGCCGTGATTTTCCCGCGCTGCATCAACTCGTCAACGGTCAGCCGCTCATCTGGCTCGATAACGCCGCCACGACGCACAAGCCGCAGGCGGTGATTGATGCCACCGCGCAGTTCTACAGCCGCGACAACTCGAACATTCATCGCGCCGCGCACACGCTGTCCGCGCGTGCGACGGAACTATTCGAGGCCGGCCGCGAGAAGGTGCGGCGATTCATCGGTGCGGCCGACGCCAAGGAAATCGTTTTTCTGCGCGGCACAACCGAAGCCATCAACCTGGTCGCGCAAAGTTATGGCCGGAAGAACATCGGCGCCGGCGACGAAATCATCGTCAGTGAACTGGAGCATCACGCGAACATCGTGCCATGGCAGTTACTGGCCGAACAAACCGGCGCGGTGTTGCGCGTCATCCCCATAGACGACCGCGGCGAATTGATCCTTGATGAATATGTGAAACTGCTCGGCCCGCGAACCAAATTTGTTTCGGTCGCGCACGTCTCCAATTCGCTTGGCACCATCAATCCCGTGGAGCAAATCATCGCGCTCGCCCATGCTCGCGGCGTGCCGGTGCTGGTGGACGGCGCGCAATCCACGCCTCACTTGCCGGTCAATGTCACCGCACTCGATGCAGACTTCTACGTCTTCTCCGGTCATAAGGTGTTTGCCCCGACCGGCATTGGCGCGCTGTACGGCAAGGCGCCGTTGCTCGAAGCCATGCCGCCGTGGCAGGGCGGCGGGCACATGATCCAGGATGTGCGTTTCGAGAAGACGCTCTATAAGCACGCGCCGGAAAAGTTCGAGGCCGGCACGCCCGATATCGTCGGTGTCGTTGGCCTCGGTGCGGCGATTGACTACCTGTTGAACATCGGCATTCCCGTGATCGCCGCTTACGAACACGCGCTGCTCGAATACGCAACTCAGGCGCTTGGCACCGTTCCCGGCCTGCGACCGATCGGCACCGCGGCGAACAAGGCCAGCGTGCTGGCGTTCGTGATTCCCGGGGTCTCGAACGACAGCATCGCCAGGCATCTCGACAAGCAGGGTATCGCCGTTCGCGCCGGGCACCACTGCGCGCTGCCGGCCATCCGCCATTTCGGCCTTGAAAGCACCGTGCGCCCGTCACTGGCGTTTTATAACACACGCGAGGAGGTGGACGCCCTGGCGCGGGCATTGCGCTCGCTAAAACGAAGCTGAATCAGCCAAGGATATGGACACGGTTAAACACCGATGGGATGTCGCAGGTAGGGCGCGTCACTCCGTGCGCGCCGTTCTGTGGCGTTGTGCGTGCGGCGCGCGCGGAGTGACGCGCCCTACCACCGCGCCTTATCCGTGTCCATCCATGGTTAAAATGAGTCCGACATGAAAACGATTTCACCAATCGAGTTGCAAAACCTTCTTGTCGCGCAGCCAAGCCTCCCGTTGCTCGATGTGCGCACGCCGGTCGAATTTGCCGAAGTTCATGTTCCACAGGCGCGAAACATCCCGCTGGATGAAATCAAGCCCAGGGAACTCGCAGGATCCGGACAGATTCGCAAAGACCAGCCGGTTTATCTTCTGTGCCGCAGCGGACAGCGGGCGACGAGGGCGGCGGAGAGGTTTGCAAAAGAGGGCTTCGTTGAGCCGGTGGTGGTCGAAGGCGGAACCCTCGCGTGGATCGAATCGAATCTCCCCGTGACACGCGGCAAGTCCAAGGTCATCAGTCTCGAGCGCCAGGTGCGCATCGCGGCGGGTTCGTTGGTTTTGACCGGCATGCTGCTTGGCTGGTTCGTCCATCGCGGGTTCTACGGCCTGTCGGCCTTTGTGGGCGCCGGCCTGGTTTTTGCCGGAATTACGGATTTTTGCGGCATGGGGTTGCTGCTTGCCAAATTGCCCTGGAACAAGCGGCTGCCTCATTAGACTTTATGACCACGCCATCGATTGAAAAGGACGGCTCTGTTTCCCCGCCGCGACGGGATTCGCTCTGGACGGCGGAATTAGTGGATGAATCGGTGACGCAATTGCTCCGCTCCTACCACCACGTGGGCGGTTTGAATAATCGCGATGCGCACAACATGCCTTCCAAACGCGCTGTTGGCCAGATCTGCGAAGACCTGCTGCAAATCCTGTTTCCAGGATTTCACGACGATGATGCGGTGCATCACAGTTCAATTGAAGAACTCACCGCGGCGCGGTTGTCTGGCGTCGTCAAGCGGCTGACGGATCAGGTGCGGAAGAGCGTGCGTATTGGTGACCCTCACAAACCCACCGGGCGCACGCCGCCAATCATCAGAAAGTTTTGCCAGGCCTTGCCCGAAGTGCGCGATCTTTTGCGCACGGACATCGAAGCCGCCTTCGATGGCGATCCCGCCACGTTGCATCGGGAGGAGATCATCCTTTCGTATCCGTTCATCGAAGCCATCACCATTCAAAGGCTGGCTCACCTGCTTTATCACTACGGTGCGCCCGTGGTGCCGCGCATGATGACTGAGTGGGCGCATGGCCGCACGGGCATTGACATTCATCCGGGCGCAAGCATCGGCACGCACTTTTTCATTGATCACGGCACCGGTGTGGTGATCGGCGAAACGTGCAGCATCGGCAATCACGTAAAACTTTACCACGGCGTGACGCTCGGGGCGCGCAGCTTTGTCAAAGACGAGGCCGGGCACATCGTCAAAGGTGGCAAACGGCATCCTGACGTGGAGGACAATGTGACGATCTATCCGAACTCGACCATCCTCGGCGGTGAAACGGTCATCGGCGCGAACTCGACGATCGGCGCAAATGTGTTCCTGATGCAAAGCGTTCCGCCGAACTCGCTGGTGGTTTACGAGGAAAAACAGCTGGCGGTCCGCGACAAGGGAGCGAGGAAGAGCGCTTCCGATCTAGACTATGAAATCTGACACTTGTCTCCTGGAGAATCGGAGTGCGGCCTCCAAAAGCTTGAACCCCTCGCGTTATCACGGAGTTGAGAGCCATGTCGGAAACACACCGTTGATTCGGCTGCGCCGACTCTCCGAACTGACCGGCTGTGAAATTCTCGGCAAGGCCGAATTTATGAACCCCGGCGGCTCGGTGAAGGACCGCGCTGCGCTGGGCATCATTACGGACGCCGAGGCAAAGGGGCTTCTGAAACCCGGCGGTACCATCGTGGAAGGCACGGCCGGCAACACCGGCATTGGCCTTGCCGTGATTGGCCACGCCAAAGGGTATCGTACGGTCATCGTTATTGCCAAAACGCAGTCGCCGGAAAAGATCAACCTGCTCCACACTCTCGGCGCGGATGTGATTATCGTGCCGGAAAAACCTTACAGCGATCCCGGCAACTACAATCGCGTCGCCCAGCGGTATTCGGAGGAGAAGGGCTGGTTCTGGGCGAACCAGTTCGATAACACCGCCAACCGCCTGGCGCATTACCGCACGACTGGCCCGGAAATCTGGGAGCAGACGAAGGGCGAAGTCACCGCGTTCGTTTCCGCCGTCGG
>CAZFOA010000102.1:0-12520 GCA_964520205.1 uncultured Verrucomicrobiota bacterium
CCAGCATCCCGATCACAAACACAGCCGGCTTTTTCCGCGTGCGCGGGAATTGAGACAGCCAGAATTAAGCCGGACTTCGAAGCCGATTCTTTATCGCCAAGCTTGCAGCTGTGCTGCCTGATTTCGAGCGCAGCTCTACTGGTCAAAAGAAACGGGCCGGGGGTGCCCCCGGCCCGCGTCAATCGTAAATCTGAATTCGCAAATCAGAGCGCCGGCTCTGAGCCGTCGAGCATCTTCACTTTGTTGTGCGTGAAGTATTCCTTCGTCAACGCCTTCATCAATTTTCCGCGCTGATCGTAAAGGCGCTTGAGCTTGCGCGGCTTGTGTTTCGCCAGGGCATAATGCGTCAGGAGCGGCATCGCGATGGTGGTGTCGGTGTAGCAGACGACGGCGTCCGGCAGTTTGGTCGGATCTATTTTGCCCCAGCTCACGGCTTCGCTTGGTGTCGCGCCCGATAAACCGCCGGTGTCGGGCCGCGCATCGGTGACCTGGATGAAAAAGTCCTGGCCGAATTCCTTGATGCGGAGCACTTCCTGGATCTGCGGCTCCGTCTGGAGCATGAAATTCTTCGGGCTGCCGCCGCCCCACAACACCACGCCGCTGCGCCCGCCGCCGCGTTTGGCGCCAAGCACGAATGACGTGGTTTCGTTCACATCGATGGACGGGTTGACGCGGAGTTTGTTCCCGCGCAATTCCACGCCGGCAAAATTCATTCCGATGGTCGAATCGCCCGGCGACGAAGTGTAGCACGGCACGCCGGCGCGATAGGCCGCGGCCAGCACCGAGACGTCCTTGAGCTTGTGCTTGCGTTCCCATTCGGCGCAATACTTGCCGATGAGGTAATGCAGCTCCGCCGTGCCCATCTCCTTTTGAAACTCGGGCTGGACAAGAATCTCGCGCAGAATGTCGTCGGTCGTCATCAGGCCGTCGGAGTAGGGAATGACCACGTCGTAGATGCGGACGAGGTCGTTGTCGCGGAGGTCGGTGTCGTCGAATTTAAAACTGCCGGCATGCACCGGATAATTCAGCGCGAAATGCATGTCGTGGTAGAGATTCGCGCCGGTGGAGACGATCCAGTCCACAAACCCGGCTTTGATGAGCGGGATGATGCTGGAGCAGCCGAGGCCCGCGGGCGTGAGCGCGCCGGAGACACTCATGCCAATGGTGACGTCGGCGTCGAGCATGCGGTTTGCGAACAGCTGGCAGGCTTCCTTGAGCCGGGCGGAATTGTAGGCGAGGAAAACCTCGTCAATAATGTAGGTGAGTTTTTCCTTGCCGGTCAGGTTCTTCGGCTGGATGCGTTTGCCCGACATGTATTTCTTCTTGTGCGGGCAATTCTTTTCCTTCAGCCACTCGGGCATTTCGGAGATGTCTTCCCGGGATCGGACGTGTGCGCGTTCGGTTCTAGCCATAAATTGAATTCAAAAAAATTGTCCGCTTACGATACGGATGTGGCGCCCGTTGCCAATAAAGAAATGCAGCTATTTTGAACCGCCGTGGAAGCCCGTAAACGTCCAGGCAGGGCGCGTCACCCCGTACGCGCCGCTCTCGAAACAGCTGGGACACGGCGCGCACGGAGTGATGCGCCCTGCCGAGCGACCGAGCGACCGGGGCATGCACGATGGACAACGACACGAAAACCCTTATCCTCCGCGCGAGCTTTATGTCGAAATTGAAAACGATCACCAGCGTCTCCCCAGCCGATCTCGGTTATTCGATGCCGGCGGAATGGGAAAAGCACGAGGCCACCTGGCTGGGCTGGCCGCACAATCCGACCGATTGGCCGGACAAGCTCGATACCATCCGCTGGGTTTATGGCGAGATGGTGCGCAAGATTTCACCGGGTGAAAGCGTGCGCATACTGGTGCGCAACAAAGAAGAGGAAACGCTTGCACGCCGCTATCTGGCGCGCGCCGGGGTAAATCTAAAGAAGATTCAATTCATCGTGCATCCCACGAACCGCGGCTGGACGCGGGACAGCGGACCGATTTTCGTGAGGAGGAAACATGCGACACGCAACATTCAGCGTTCAACGTCCAACACTGCTATCGTGCATTTCCATTTTAATGCCTGGGCGAAGTATCCGGACTGGCAGAAGGACCGCCGGGTGCCGGAGACGGCGGCCAGGCTGCTGCGCAAGCGGTTGTTCAACGCCGAGCATGGCGGCAAAGATTTTGTGATCGAAGGCGGCGGCATCGAGGTCAACGGCCGAGGAACCCTGCTGACGACCGAGGAATGTTATCTCCATCCCAAAGTGCAGGTGCGCAATCCGGGTCTGGGGCGCAAGGAGATCAACGAAACGCTGAAGCAATATCTCGGCGTGACCAACGTGCTCTGGCTGCTGAACGGTCCGGTCGGCGACGACACCCACGGCCACATCGACGACATCTGCCGTTTCGTGAACCGGAAAACCGTCGTGCTCATCAAGGAGACGAACCGAAAGGACATCAACTATCGCCCGCTGGCGGAAAATTGGGAGCGCATTCGGGATTTGCGGCTTGAAGATGGGGCCCGGCCGGAAGTGGTGGCGTTGCCGATGCCGGCGCCGCTTCATTTCGATGGATATCGTCTGCCGGCAAGTTACGCGAATTTTTACATCTGCAACGCAGCGGTGCTCGTTCCCACGTTCAACGATCCGAACGACCGCATCGCTCTCGGCATCCTTGGCGACCTGTTCAAAGACCGTCCGGTGGTCGGCATCCACGCCGTGGATCTCGTGCTCGGGTTCGGCACCTTGCACTGCCTGACCCAGCAGCAGCCTGCCTAGCACGGTTGCAAGTTAAACGTCGCAGTTTGGAAGACCGCTCGCCTGGGAAAGCCTCGGCAACCTGTAACTTGCAACCTTTAACCTGCAACCATCTAGTGCGCCATGCCGCAGGCATGCTGCCAGGCGTGCAGCACCTGGGCAATGATTTCATCCAGCCCCACACCGTGCTTCACCTGCGCGAACACAAACGGACCGTCGCCGCGCATCTTTTTCGTGTCCCGCTTCATCACCTCCAGATCCGCCCCCACCGCCTCCGCCAGGTCGGTCTTGTTGATCACCAGCAAATCGGTCTGCGTGATTCCCGGACCGCCTTTGCGTGGAATTTTGTCCCCGCCGGCGACATCGATCACCTGGATCGTGTAATCGGCCAGTTCCCGGCTGAAACATGCCGCCAGATTGTCACCGCCTGATTCGATCAGTAGAAGGTCCGGGTGAAATTTCCGGTGCAGATCTTCCAGCGCGAGCAGGTTGGCGGAGATGTCCTCGCGAATGGCGGCGTGCGGGCAACCGCCGGTTTCGACGGCGCGCACCCGCTCGGGTTCCAGCGCCTGGTTTCGCACGAGAAACTCGCCGTCCTCTTTTGTAAAAATATCATTCGTTACCGCGGCGAGCTGCAGCCTGCTCCGAAGCCGCCGGCACAGTTGAAGCATCAGGGCCGTCTTGCCGCTGCCCACGGGGCCGCCGACACCGACAGTGAAAGCGCGTCGGCCAAAGTCGCGGTCGAGCGGCAGCTCGCGCTCATGAAACCGGCCTGCATGCCCTGGCCGGTCGTGCGCAGGGCCGTTGCCGTCGTGCGGGTGAAAATGGAGGAGCGGTTTCACGGCTAACTTTGAAACAATCGGGAGTAGAGCCGGTCGTGGGCGGCTTGCCAGAGATCGAGCAGTGGAGCGGTCTGGGCCAGATCCGCCAGCGTGAGCGACTGGCAGCGGGCCAGAATCTCCCCGGCGCGCGGTCCGAGACGATGCTGGAGCGTTTGCGCTTCCATCGGCCCGACGATGTTCAAGCGCACCGCCGCCGCCAGCAAGCTCCGAAGGTGCTGGAAGAAAAACATCCGCTGCGCGGTCTCGCGCGGCACCGCGAGCCGGCGCAGGCAGGAGCCGAACACCGGAGCGAAATGATTCGGGGCGCCGGTCTCCGACCCGACGCGCTCCGTGCCGCTGTTGCCTTCGCGCTCCGTCAGAAACCGGCGCCCGGGGAAAATCCGCTCCACTGCCGCGAGCAACGCGCGGCCTTGCGTGCGGCTGGCACGATTCGCAACATGGTTGGTTGTGAATGCATCGCAAAGCCGGTCGAATTCTTCAAGCCGTTCCGGTTCGCCGTGAGCGGCGGTCACGAACGGCAACGTGCTATGGCCAAGTTGTCCCAGGCTGGCATCCAGAAATGCAGCCAGCTCATCGCGTTTGCGCACCGCGCCATGCTGCCATGCAGCTTCAAGCCCGGCCGAGTGCGCAAATCCGCCGGTGGGGAAAGCCGAATCGGCCAGTTGCCAGAGCAACCAGTCACCGGTTTCCCTGGTAACAGCTGACGCAAGGGCGTCTTCCCCGGTGGCAGGGCGCGTCACTCCGTACGGGTCGCAGCCGGAATCCACGTCGCAAAACCCGGTGTTTTCCTGTGGAAGGGACGGCGCGCACGGGGTGACGCGCGCTGCCTTTTGGCGCTTGGAGGATTTGGGCGGCACACCCGTAAGGGAGCCCATTCTTTCGTTGGATGCAATCATGAGGATGGAGCCTTCCTGCGTCGGCTCCTGCGGGTTAAAATAGAAAATATCTCTGCGCCAGCGGAAGCGCCTTGGCCGGATCGCACCGGAGCAATTCGCCGTCGGCACGGACTTCATAGGTTTCCGGGTCCACTGAAATCTTTGGCATGGCATTATTCCATTTCAAATCCTTTTTCCCGATTTTGCGGCAGCCTTTCACCGCTTCGATGCGCTTGGTGAGGCCGTAGTTTTTCGCAATGCCCTTCGTCTTGCAGAACTGGCTCACAAACGCCACCGAGCAGGCGCCGGCAGCCTGGCCGAAGCTTCCGAACATTGGCCGCATGAAAACCGGCTGGGGCGTGGGAATACTCGCGTTCGGATCCCCCATCTGCGACCAGGCGATGACGCCGCCCTTGATCACCATCTCCGGTTTGGCCCCGAAGAATGCCGGCTTCCATAACACGAGATCGGCGAGTTTTCCGGCTTCAATCGAGCCGATGAGATGTCCCATGCCATGAGCGAGCGCCGGATTGATGGTGTATTTGGAGAGATACCGCTTGATGCGCGTATTGTCGTTGTCACCCTTTTCTTCCGCCAATCGGCCGCGCTGTTTTTTCATCTTGTCGGCCGTCTGCCAGGTGCGGGTGATGACTTCGCCGATGCGGCCCATTGCCTGGCTGTCGCTCGACATCATGCTGATGGCGCCCAGGTCGTGCAGGATGTCTTCGGCGGCGATGGTTTCGCCGCGAATGCGGCTTTCGGCAAACGCCACGTCCTCCGGCAGGTTCGGATCAAGATGGTGGCAGACCATGAGCATGTCGAGATGCTCGTCGAGGGTGTTGACGGTGTACGGACGGGTTGGATTTGTTGAACTCGGCAACACATTCGGTTCGCCACAGATTCGGATGATATCGGGCGCGTGCCCGCCGCCGGCGCCTTCGGAATGATAGGTGTGAATCGTCCGGCCTTTGAACGCAGCGATGGTTCCTTCAACAAAGGTGGATTCGTTCAACGTGTCCGTGTGGATCGTCACTTGCACGTCGAATTCGTCGGCAACACCCAGGCAGCAATCAATGGCCGCGGGCGTCGTGCCCCAGTCTTCGTGAAGTTTCAGGCCGATGGCGCCGGCTTGGATTTGTTCCGGCAGTCCGGCGGGAAGCGCGGTGTTGCCTTTGCCGGTGAATCCGAAATTGAGCGGCAGAGAGTCCACTGCCTGCAACATCATCCGCAGGTTGAACGAACCGGGCGTGCAGGTTGTGGCGCAGGTGCCGACGGCCGGGCCGGTCCCGCCGCCGACCATCGTCGTCAGTCCGGCGGCAATGGCCTCATGGGCCTGTTGCGGACAAATAAAGTGGATGTGCGTGTCGAGGCCTCCGGCGGTAAGAATCAATCCTTCACCGGCGATCACTTCCGTGGTGACGCCGATCACCATGCCCTGAGTTACACCGGCCATCACATCGGGATTTCCGGCTTTTCCGACGCCGGCGATCAAGCCTCCCTTGATGCCGAGGTCGGCTTTGTATATCCCGGTGTAATCGACGATGAGCGCGTTGGTGATCACGCAGTCCAACGCCTCGGCGTCACCCACGCCGGCGGCCTGGCCCATGCCTTCCCGGATGACTTTGCCGCCGCCAAATTTGCATTCGTCGCCGTAAACCGTGTGATCCCTTTCGACCTCGAGCACCAGCGAGGTGTCGGCCAGGCGAACCTTGTCACCCACGGTCGGGCCGAACATGTCGGCGTAATGCCGGCGTTTCATTTTATGCATAGTTGATTTCTGTAGCAGCCGACGCAAGGAGGCTCCAACTCAGTCAGACGGTCGCCACTGGCACGAAGCTTTCCAGAGCCTCCTCAGGTCAGCTCGTGCGACAATTCATTGCCAAACCCTTTCTGCTTCACTCGCTTCAATGCGGCTTTCTTTCCCGTCTCGGAAATCTTTCCATCGGCAAGGTTGTTGCCGCCGCGAATTACTTTCTTGCCGGCGATCTCCACGAGCCGCACGGACTTGGTCTCGCCCGGTTCGAAGCGCACCGCCGCGCCGGCCGGGATATCCAGGCGCTTGCCGTAGGCTTTGGCCCGGTCGAACCTCAGCGCCGCGTTCGTTTCGATGAAATGGTAGTGGCTGCCCACCTGAACCGGCCGGTCACCCAGATTGGTCACAGGCAACTCAACCGTCGGCCGGCCGGCGTTCAGTTCAATTTCGCCGTCGGCGACCTCGCAAGCGCCGGGCTCCTTCTCGTGAGGCAGTGGTTTGAAGGCTGAGAGAGCCGGCACTGGCAGGAAGCTGCCTTGGAGTGCCAGGGTCAAATTGCCATTCTCTCTGGCAATCGGATGGTGCACCGTGACCAGCTTGGTGCCGTCCGGGAACGTGCCCTCCACCTGCACTTCGGCGATCATCTCCGGAACGCCGGGCATGACCTGGTTGCGCCCCAGGAATTGCCGTCCGAGATCCATCAAATCCGCGACGCTTCGACCGTCGCGGATGGATTCCAAAATCTGGGCGGCAATCAGCGCCACCGCTTCGGGATGATTCAGCCGCAATCCGCGGGCCAGGCGTTTCTGGGCCAGAGAACCCGCATTGTGCAGCATGAGCTTTTCGATTTCGCGCGGAGAAAGGTGCATCGGATTTGCGGTTTATGATTTACGATTTGCGAATTGAATGCAACCCCGTGAACCGATCGGGACGGTTGGACCCGGAATCGTCGAAATCGCTTGGCGAATCATGATTTTGCTCACCATTTGCGCTGCCAAGGGTCGTCTCCCAGCAGCGTGGACAAAGGAATCAAATGACGGTGGAGTTCGCGGCCCACCTCCTCCAATTCCTCGCCGGCCAGGCGCAGCATCACGCCGTCGCGGACGGGGCTGGCGCTGCACACCAGGGAGGAGCCCGGCTCGACGGGGCGGGAAGCCATTTCCTCGACCAGCCGCCGGGCCGCGTCCTGAACCGCCGGTCCCAACAACAACAGCACCGCAAAACAATTGAACCGTCCTCCGCGATGCGGCGAGGCCACCGCGCCGTCGTCCGGATCCAGCAGGATCGAATCGACAAAAACCCGCTCTCCGTCCACAAACACATCATTGCGGCTTTGAAAGTGGGCGAACTCCCACCGTTCGCCGCGGGCCACCCGGCCGGAACAGAACCAATCCAACAGGACCAATCCGGCCCCGGGGGCGAGGTGAAATTCCTGATGTTGCGTGTAAGTCGACCCGGCAAACGCCTGCACCGGTTCGGGCGCGAACACGAGCAGGGAATCCGCCTCCAAGGTGGCGTGAGTGACATGGCCGCAGGGGAGCCGGCCCGGATTGCGATAGACTTTGGTGAAGGCCTGGGTGCCAACGACGCATCGCGCGCCGGCGCCGATCCTCAAGTCCAGTTGCGTTTGGTCACCGGCTACCAGGCCGCCGCCGAAACTGCTCGCGTAAATCCAGGCGCTTGGGCCGCGCGCGCGCGGCGTCAGGAGTTTTAACGGGCTGGTGGCGAACACGGACATCACGGTGCTCTCCCCGAAGACCACACCGACCTCCAAGGCCGCATAGCCGGGACGGTCCCGGTGTTCGGTCGGTCTGATCTCGGCGGATTCCATCAGGTGCGAGGCTCCTGGTGAAGCAATGCAATTTTTTCGCGCCAGGCAATGTCCGGCGACGGCGGGTCCGGTTTGATGAACGGCAGTGCGGTGGACACCGATTCTGCAGTGGGATGGCCAACCCCGATGCGTGGACTTTGTTGCTTCGATTGCGAACGACCAAAACCCATAATAATTACATTAAGCACAAAAGCCGGTGCGTTTAAAATCTGAAATCCGGGAGTTGTCCCGAAACCGGCCGGCAAAAACTCAATTCGCCTCGGGAGGGCTGCAGCAGATGTCGATGAAGGCAAGGCGCTGAAAGAAATAACTGTCATCATACTCCTGCGAAAAGGAATATTTCGGGGTGAAAGTCATTCGGTTGCAGCTTGAGCACCGGACATGCCATGAATCGGCAATCGGATCCGGCACGGAATCAATCTGCCATCGCATCCTCTCCGAATGTGTTCCAAATGCCACAACCATAAAGCTCGATCGGCTTTTTTCATGTCGGGCATTTTTTTCTCCAGACGTGCGCCGCCGAAAACAAACGCGCGGCGCTGAGCGATCCGGCTGGCCGGATTTGAACAATCTGAAAACAAAACATCAGTCGCCGGTGGTGGAAAGCGCAGCGCGCAGGGGGGCGGCAAGCCGGGCCGGCGCTCGTTGGCTCCTTTCAGTTCCGGAATTGGTCAAGGCCCCGCCAGGGTGTGTCACACAAGGCTTGAATCTTCATCGAGTCCGATGACAATAAATCGGAAATGGCAAGAATGCTCCGCCGCATCAGCGCGGTCTGTTCCATTTCAGCGTTGGCCGGGATTGTGACGCTCTTGATTGGCGACGGGTGCAGTCATCTGCGTCTGACCGGGCTGCATCAACGGGCCGGGGCGTTATCCTTGATGTTGATCGGCGCCTCCTATATCAGTCTCCAGTTGAGCGCCAGACAGCGGAGCGGTGAAACGCTCAAGGGGATTCTGCTCGGCGTGGCCTTCCTGCTCTGGGGCAGCGAATCCTTCCTGCCGCCCAGCCGGTGGGTGACGGCGATGGACAGCCTGGTCGTCGTGATCTTCGTGGTGGATTTGAGTCTGATTATTGTGGGGCGCCTGAAGGGCAAGGATCGCGAGGCGTCGTGATTGTTTGGCGCACCTGCGCGCAACGCGGACCGGGCTTCACTCAAGGGTTGGCATTCCGGCAACACACGATAGGACGAGGTGGTGCGGCGCATTGACAGGCGGCGATAAAACAAAAAGCCCCTTCGCGCAGGGCGAAGGGGCGTGTAGGGAGGAACTGTTTCGGTTAAAACTTGTAGATGACGTTCGCCGCGATCAGGAACGCATTATCGCGACTCGGAGTGCCGGCGGTCGTGCCACCGAACGCCTGGGTCTGATCCACGTGATCCCAACGGAATTCGATCCGGCTGAGGACATTCTTCCACAGGTCATATTGGGCTGTGGCCGTGAATTCATAGATATTGTTGTCGACGATATTCGCGGCGCCAAGTGCATCGCTTCGGTTGTCAACATATTCGCCGCGCAGATTCAAGGCCAGTTTCTCGGTGGCCTGGAAAGAGGCATAGAGAGCCCACGCCCATGTGGTGCCGTTGATCCCGCCTCCGGTGGCGGTGTTCACGTCCGTATTGTTGTGGTGATCCAGGAAGTCCATCGATGCCCCGAGCTTCAGCGCGGTGATCGGAGTGGATATCGTGCTTCCCAGGTAAACACTGGTTTGTTTGGCGGCGGTGCCATTTCCGTTGTTGCCATTGAAACCATTCACCACACCTGCGGTCAAGGTGGAGCCGGACAGCCAGCCGGCATTCGTCGAAACGGTGTAGGTCCCCGCAGCCATGTAGGTCTTGTAGGACTCCGCGAAAGGAGGAGACCCCTTTAGGTTGATGGTAGATCCCACCGAGTTGGCGATACCCGCAGACAGCGTGAACTCGTCGTTCACGATGTAGGTGCCCAACAGGCCGGTGTGCTGTGTGGGTTCGATGGTGAATCCGTACGAATGCGTGTAGTTCGGGTTATTCGGCGAAGTGAACGACTCATAGCCGATCACGGTGTCAAACACACCCATTTTCCAGTCAAGCCCGTTGCCAATCGGCGTGCGCAATGTCACATACGCTTGGTGGATGGCGAAATCACCGGGAATGCCCGTGGATTGGGTGCCGAGTGCGCTGGCATCCGGCCCGAACCACAGGTCGGCGTGATACCCGGCCGCCCAAGGCGTTTCATCCTCGGGCTTGTCCAGGGTCAAATCGACCACGTTCAGGTTGAACCCATCCGCCTTGCCCGCTCCGCCGAAGGCGTAGGGCGGGTTATTGGCGTTGCCCGTGCCCAAATTCCACTGGGCGGAGGTATCCACATAACCGCTGAGCGTCGTGGAAGACAGCGCGGTCATTATGGTGTTGGTTTGAGCGCGCAGCAGTGACGGAGCCGTCACAATACCTGCCGCTGCCAGAGCGAGTGTCCATCTGTTTAACTTCATGAGATTTCTGTTTTGATTTATCTTTTCCGACATTCAGTTCCTACAAAAAGCACGGAGACTGGCTCCGCGCGCCGTGTGTCCCGTCCCAGGACATTGTTTGTGCCATAATGAGACGAGAATGATTAAGCGGCTCATTAGCTATTACTTAATTTATTTGTCAAGCATTTTTGAAATTAATTCCAAGACGATATTTTGCCCCGTGAACAAACCTCGACCCTCCAAGAATTTGCATTCGACGGAATGATGAGCATTAGACAACAAGCCATGTGAGTCAAAAATCTTTTGACGCAGAGTTCATTGGGTTCCTGGCTCACCCAACCCACCCTGACGATCAGGCGCAAATGGATCGCAGCACGCTCGGGCCCGGCGACCGGCGCTTTCTCCGGTCCGCAATGCCGCTTCTCAGCAGGTCGCCATTGAGCGACTTGCCGGACGCCTGGCTCCTCTCTTGGGCGAGCCGCCGATCGGAGCCTGTGTCCGTGCCATCCCGGCGGCCGACCCAATGGCATCCTCAGGCCTCCCCAATCCATTCGTTTAAGACCGGCTTATTCTAATGTTTTCCCGATTGTGTGCAGCGGATGTACAGACTTTAGGCAATGCACAGTCGGACGGAGACGACACGTTGCGGGAACGATGTTTATTGGCTTGGCGGAGCGATGGAACAGAGACTGCTGATTCCGAGCCCGAAATCATTTAGCGAGTTGAAGCCGATAACATCAACTGAGCGTTAAGAATATGCCTTCATTTGTCTACGTTGCGCGGGAAACTGGCTCCGGCCGGGAGATACGCAGTTCCGTCGAAGCGGCCACCGAACAGGCGGCGATATCCGCCCTGCTGAATCGCAATCTGCTCGTTGTCTCCATCCAGGAGAAGGTTGGCAAGAAAAGCCGGGCCAGCGGCGGTCGCGTGGCTTTGGCCGACCAGGTCATCTTCACACGCCAACTGGCCACCATGATTGACGCCGGCTTGGCGATGGTGCAATCCCTTCAAGGTTTGGCGGAGCAAACGACAAACAAGGCCATGCGCGATGTGATCCGCGATGTCTGCACCCGCGTCGAGGGCGGCGACAGTTTTTCCGACGCGTTGCAAAAGCATCCCAAAGTGTTCAGTCGACTTTACTTCTCCATGGTGTCGGCCGGTGAAAAAGGCGGTTTGCTGGCTGAAATCCTTGCCCGCCTCGCCGTTTACCTGGAAAATGCCGCGCGACTGCGCAAGAAAGTGAAATCGGCGATGATGTACCCTACGGTCGTCACCGTGGTCGCCATCCTGATTACCACCTTTTTGCTGATCAAAGTGGTGCCGGTGTTCGGGGACATCTACCAGGGATTCGGAGCCAAGCTTCCTGCCCCCACCGAATTTTTGATCAAAATCAGCGGTTTCGTGCAGAAGTACATTCTCTTGTTGATTCTCGTGGGTGGCGGCTCGGTTTACGGCTGGCTGTACTTCATCAAGACCAAACCCGGACGCCTGTTCTGGGACTCCCGGCGCATCAAGCTTCCAATCTTCGGCGGCATTGCCCACAAAATTTGCCTGGCGCGCTTTTCCCGCACCCTGGCTTCTTTGATCCGCAGCGGCGTGCCCATTCTGGAGGTCCTGCAAATCGTTTCGCAGACCGTCGGCAATGTCGTCATGGAGAAGGCCATCAAAGACGCCGCCACCGACATCGAACGCGGTGAAAGCATCTCCACGGCGCTAAGCAAACATCCGATCTTCCCCAATATGATCATTCGCATGATCACCGCCGGCGAGCAAACCGGCAAAATCGACAACATGCTGGAGCGCATTTCAGATTTTCTCGACGAGGAAATTGAAACGACGCTGTCCGGACTGACCGCCCTGATCGAGCCAATCCTGATCGTTTTCCTTGGCGTCGTCGTCGGCGGCATGGTGATCTGCATGTTTCTGCCGATCTTTAAACTGGCCGAAATCGTCAATCCCCATTAATCGTTGCCGGTCGTTGGGCCGCATTTTGAACCCGGACGGGAACAGTTCCCGCCCGGGTTTTTCGTC
>CAZFOA010000103.1:0-12450 GCA_964520205.1 uncultured Verrucomicrobiota bacterium
GGCGCGCACGGAGTGACGCGCCCTGCCATTTTGAGATGGGTTTCAGCTTCGCGACCGCCTTGCGTTCCGCCAGCCGAAGGCGGTTGCGCTCGGACATTATTCGTAGCTTTTTTCCAGTTGCTGAAGGCGCGGCCAGACGGGGGACGAGGGCGGCGTGCGCGCTTTTACGGCGCCGAAAATGCGTTTGGCTGCGCTCGGATTCTGGTGGGCGATCATCACGCAGTAATCGAGTTCAATCCAGGCTCGGCGCGGGTCCTGCAAATAACCGTTGTAGGTCTTCAGCCAATTCTGCAAAGCGGCGGCGCCTTGCTGTTCGGCCGCGTCCAGGGAGGGTTGCAATTCATAAGGCATCCCCGGCAGTTCATCGGGTTTCGCGACGGGAGTGAGGGTTTCCCGATTCGCAGTGGCCGGTTCATTCCGGGTCTCCTGCCAGTATTCAAACAGCTTCCACCCTGCGAACAGAACCAGCAGCAGGATGAGGATGGAAACGAGTTTGTTCATCATTCCTCGATGCGCTGGACGCGAGCGCCGAGTTTGCGCAGCTTGGCATCCATATTCTCGTAACCCCGGTCGAGATGATAAACGCGGTTGACCTGCGTGTGGCCGCTCGCCGCCAGCCCGGCAATCACCAGCGCGGCGGAGGCGCGCAAATCGCTGGCCATGACCGGCGCTCCGCTCAAAGGTTTTCCGCCTTTGACAATCGCGCTCGGACCTTCGATCTCAATGTCCGCGCCCAACCGGCCCAGTTCGCTCACGTGCATGAAGCGCGATTCAAAAATCCGTTCCGTGATGATGCTGATGCCGGGGGTCAGCGCCATCAGCGCCATCATTTGCGCCTGCACGTCGGTGGGAAATCCGGAGTACGGCAGCGTGGTGATGTCCACCGGCTTCAAACGGCCGTTGCGGCGGACGGTGATCGCCGAGCCTTGCCGCTCCAGCTTCACTCCCGTGTCGCGCAACTTGTCGAAGACGGCGTGCAAGTGGTCGGCCCGCGCGCCGCGCAGCGTGACTTCACCGTTCGTCGCCGCGGCGGCAATCGCGTAAGTCGCCGCTTCGATGCGGTCGGGGATGACTTCGTGCTCCGCCCCGTGCAGTTGCTTCACGCCGGTGATGGTGAGAGTGGGGCTGCCGGCGCCCGTGATTTTCGCGCCCATCGCGTTCAGGAAACAGGCCAGATCCACCACCTCCGGCTCGCACGCGGCGCTTTCGATCACGGTCACGCCTTCGGCCAGAGTCGCGGCCATCATGACGTTGGCGGTGCCGAGCACCGTCGAGCCGGCGCGCCCGCCGAGAAACAGGTCCGCGCCAATCAAGCGCCGGGCTTCGGCCCGGACATATCCGTTCTCAATCGTCACCTTCGCACCCAGCGCCGCGAAGCCTTTTAAATGCAGATTGATCGGCCGCGCGCCGATCACACAGCCGCCCGGCAGCGACACCGCCGCCTTTTTCAAACGGCCCAGCAGCGGTCCCATGATGCAAATGGAGCCGCGCATTTTGCGGACGAGATCGTAATCGCCGGCGCCTTTGATCTTCCTGGCCTGGATGCGGACCGAGTCGCCTTGAAAATGCACCTCGGCGCCCAGCCAGGTGAGAATCCGGCCCATGAATTTCACATCGCTCAGGTTCGGCACGCGCCGGATGACGCATGGCTCGCGGGTGAGCAGCGCCGCCGCCATGATCGGCAGCACCGCGTTTTTCGCTCCGCTGATGGTGACTTCACCGCACAGCGGCACCCCGCCTTTGATCAATAAACTTTCCATTGTTTGTTAGCGTCACCACGAACGGCCCGGAGTCCATTCCCGTCAAGCACCCGCTTCGTCTTGACCGATTCCTTCGGCCAACGAGCACCCTTTTGGCTCCGCGCCCCGCGTGGATTAAATTGTTGCGATCACCATTCTCGGACACCGATTGTAATCCTCCCGGACGGCTTCGACAATCCAGTTCTCGTGGCGGAGGATTTCCCGGACCGCATCGGTCTGGCCGTCGCCGAATTCGAGCAGGAGCCGCCCGTTCGCCTTGAGAAACGGCCGCGCTTCCACCGCGAGCCGGCGATAAAAGTCCAATCCGTCCGGACCTCCATCCAGCGCGAGCCGCGGATCAAAGTCGCGCACTTCCGGCTGGAGCGACGCGATTTCGGCGCTGGGAATATAAGGCGGGTTGCCGATGATGAGATCGAAGCGGATGTCCCCGGGCAAAGCCGCAAAGCCGTCGCCGCCGACAAAGTCAATGCGATCCTCCACGTGATGGGCGGCGGCATTTTGCCGGGCCACCGAGAGTGCTTCGGCGGAAATATCCGCCGCGAAAACGCGCACGCCGGGACATTTCACCGCGAGCGCGATGGCGATGCAGCCGCTGCCGGTGCCGAAGTCGAGGGCGGTTGAGGGCTGAGGGCTGAGGGTTGAGAGATGGCGCCAACCGGTTTCGGCCAGCAGTTCGGTCTCGGGACGGGGAATCAACACGCGGCGGTCCACCGCGATTTCGCACCCGCAAAAGGACGTGGAGCCGATGATGTGCTGCAACGGTTCGCGCCGGCCCCGCCGGCGAATCAATTCCCGAAGTTCCCCTTGCTCCAGCGGAGCCAGACACCGCTCGAAATTCAGATAGAGTTGCATGCGCGGCAGCTTCAGCAAATGAGCCAGCAGCAGCTCCGCCTGCAAGCGCGGTGATTCGACCGCTTTCGACGTCAGAAACCCGGCGCTTTTTTGGATGCTCTCAAGGACTGTCACGCTGGAAAATGTAAATCGAAAGGAGCGGCTGCCAAACTCAAATTTACGCCACAACGAAGCGCGGGCCCTGGATTCTGTTCCCAAGCCAAGAGCTGCTGCCCGGTGTTCGGGCAGCAGCTTCCCCCCTCCTCCTGGCTGATAACCATTTCGACCCGTTGCCCTTGACCCCGGCCCCGCATCCCCCCGGGTCGAACTGGTTTAAAGCGCACCTTTGCCATCCGCGCCGGGCCGTACGGAATCCCCGGCGGCCTGCCGCTTCCCAACCCCAGCCCGGCATGCCGGTTGCCTCCAGCCGACAGGCTCCATTTCTCTGCACGACAGTAAATACGGAGGTGGAAGGGGCTATCTTTCAAAAATCTTCCGGGACCGACGTCAAAACGGGCGATCGGAAAGAATTTGAAAGAATCGCCTGTTTGGCTACGTATTACCTATTGAGCAGCCGAAAGCTAATGAACGACGTGAGCGAATTTATTCCCACCCGGCAGTCCTTGTTGAGCCGGTTGAAAGACTCGAGTGACGAGGAAGGGTGGAAAGTCTTCTTCGATACGTACTGGAAACTGATCTACAACGCGGCGCTGAAGGCGGGTCTGACGGATGCGGAAGCCCAGGATGTGGTTCAGGAAACCGTGCTATCGGTGTTGAAAAGCATGCCGCGTTTCGAGTATGACGCCCAAAAGGGTTCCTTCAAAGCGTGGCTCATGCGCCTGACGCGCTGGCGAATCACCGACCAGTTGCGGCGGCGGCAACGGGGCGTGGAACAAAAACGACGCGGGCCGGGCGCCTCCACCGAGACCGCCACCGTCGAACGCATTGCCGATCCGGTCGGGCTGCAATTGGAATCGGTCTGGGATGAGGAATGGGAAAAGAACCTCATGGAAGCCGCGATCGACCGGGTCAAACGGAAAGTGGATCCGAAGCAATATCAGGCCTTTGATCTTTATGTGTTCAAGAAGTGGCCGGTTTCAAAAGTAGCTCAGAAGTTAAGAATCAATCCCGGCAGGATTTACCTGGTCAAACACCGCATCAACAACTTGATTAAAAAAGAAATCACTTACCTCAAAACGAAGCCGATCTAGAGAATGGGCAGGGAAAGGATCAATATGGGTTCAAACAACGCAAGGAATCGTTGTCCGGAAAAGGGATTCGCAGACGCCCCGATCACCGCATCGCGTCCGGCAATGCTGGAAGTCAAGCGAAGCATTCTTAAGAAATTATTATTGCGCATGAACGCATTGGATTTCTCCTCGAACCGAACCGAACCGTCTCATCTCGCTGCCGCGTGCTGCGGGGTGAAGCATAAATAAACCACGCCCCAGACCCGCAATAGTTATGGCAAAAAAACCCTCCCGTAAAAAAGCGCCCCAGTCCCGATACAGCCCCAAACCCGCTCGCCGAACCAAACGGGTTCTTGGAGGAGGACATCATTTCAGCGGCAGCCCCAGCGACAGCGGCGGCGGGCCGATGCTCGCCCGAAAGCGCCGCAAGAAGTAATCCACCGGGTTGCCGCCGGCCGGCACCCGAGAGAACAAGCCGCCTGTTCCGCCACGGCAGCAAACGGACGGCCGGCGGGTGTCGACGCGTCTTTCCATGAGGAAATTGATTCTCAAGTGCGGCCTTTCGCCGGGCGACATTGTAATGCTCACGGCCGCAGTTCGTGACCTGCACCACTGGTATCCCCGGAAGTTCCTGACGGACGTGCGGACGCGTTGCCCCGACATTTGGGAACACAATCCGCACCTCACGACGTTGTCTCCGGCTGATCCGGGAGTCGAGCAGATCAACTGCTCCTACCCGATGATCAATCGCTGCAACGAAACACCCTACCACTGCCTCCACGGCTTCATCGAGTTCCTGAACGAACGCCTGCATGTGGCCATCAAACCCACCGCGTACAAGGGGGACATCCACCTATCCGCCCAGGAAAAAGCCTGGTACTCCCAGGTTCGCGAAGTCGCCCGGCTGGACATCCCCTTCTGGATCGTGGCCGCCGGAGGAAAATATGACGTGACCATCAAGTGGTGGCAGACCGAGCGCTACCAGGAAGTCGTCGACCATTTTCGTGGCAAAATTCAATTCGTCCAGGTGGGCGATTGCGGACATCATCATCCCCGATTGGACGGCGTCATCGATCTGCGCGGCTTGACCAGCCTCCGCGAGCTGATCCGATTGGTTTATCACGCCCAAGGCGTGCTGTGTCCCGTGACGGCGTTGATGCATCTGGCCGCGGCGGTGGAAACCAAACGCGGGCAGCCGGCCAGTCGCCCTTGCGTCGTCGTCGCCGGCGGACGTGAACCGGCGCACTGGGAAGCCTACCCGAACCACCAGTTCATCCACACGACCGGCGCGTTGCCCTGCTGCGCCGAGGGCGGATGTTGGAAAGACCGCACGGCCCGCCTGCGGGACGGCGATCCCCGCGATCATCGCCGCCATCGCTGTGTGGACGTGGTCAAAACCCTTCCCCATTGCATGGACCTGATCACGCCTGAAGCAGTGATCCGCCGGATCGAAATGTACTTCCGGGGCGGCGCGGTCAGATTCCTTTCTTCCCGGCAACGGACCGCCGCCGGGCGCGCGATCGCGGGCACGATCCGGAATTCATACGACCGGCAGCCGCTGAACCTCCACAGCGCGGGCATGGCTTGCGAAAAATTCATCCGCGCCATTCCGCCTTATCCCCAGGGTAGCCAGGGACGCGGCATTGTGATTTGCGGCGGCGGCACACGGTACTTCACCAATGCCTGGGTTTGTATCCACATGTTGAGGCGCCTGCATTGCCGGTTGCCCATCCAGGTCTGGCATCTTGGAAAAAAGGAACTGGACGACCGGATGCAAGCCCTGCTGGCCGCGGTGGGGGTGGAGACAATCGATGCCTGCAAGCTGCGAAAAAAATTCCCGGCCCGTATTTTGAAGGGATGGGAACTGAAACCCTACGCCATTTTGCATTCGCCGTTCCGGGAGGTGTTGCTTCTGGACGCCGACAACGTGCCGGTGGTCGATCCCGAGTTTCTGTTTGGCACACGGCAATTCCAGAGGACCGGCGCGGTGTTCTGGCCCGATTACGACCGCGGCATCAGCAAGAAGGCGGAGGCGGTCTGGCGGAGTTGCGGGGTGCGCCAGCCGGAGGAATTGGAATTCGAGACGGGCCAGATTGTCGTGGACAAACAGCGGTGCTGGCGGGCGTTGTGCCTGACCCTGTGGTTCAATGAAAACTCGGATTTCTATTACCGCTATTTTCATGGTGACAAGGAAACCTTCCGCCTCGCGTTTCGAAAGCTGCGGAAACCCTATGCCCTGGTTCCGAAGCCGATTCATTCGTTGGAACGAACCATGTGCCAGCACGATTTCCAGGGACGCCGGATTTTCCAGCATCGGAACCGGGACAAATGGCGGCTGTCCTTGCGCAACCGCGTCATCGCCGGATTCCGGTTCGAAACCGAATGCCGCGAGTATCTCCGGGCGTTGCGGCGGCTGTGGGATGGCCGGATCCATCCCGACGCCCGCAACGAACCGATTCCACTCCGGGACATCGAGCGATGGATCCCCCAACCTGTCATCACGTCCCTCGGGGAACGCAATGGCCGGCCACAGCCGATGCCCGAGAGCCGGGTTCCACAACGAAAAAGAGCCGCCTGACGCCGGCAGCTAAGCCGTATCGGAGCAGTTAAAAGGGGAAGAGTTCTGAGTTGTTCCGGTTACGGGACGAGAAGGATTTCCGGCCGGAACCGCCCCACGAACTGATTCGGCAGATTGGCATCACCGGAGCCGGCCACCATGCGCTCCGTTGCCACATGGCCGTCGCAGAATATCACATTGGCCTTCCGTGCATGCCGGAAATGGCCGTTCGGCGGACTGACGGAGTTGTCCACATAATAGAATTCTTCCAACATCGGGTTTGATGGCGATGCTGGCGCCAGAAACGTGTTCACTTGCGCCGCATCCGCGAACAGCAGCGTTTCCGTCGCGTGCCGGACGCTTGAAATCTTCACCGGCTGAGGTGTGGCAGAAAGATAAAGGTTGTAGCCATAACCATAGGCCGCGCCGGTGGCCTTGAGTTTGAATTGCGTCATCGCATAATTCAGCGATGGACAAAGCCGCACCGTGCTGCCCGCCAGGTAGGGATACAACGCGCTCCGGGTCACGTCAAAGGGGCGGTTGCCCTCCCCGAGCGAGGCCGGCGCAAGCCAGCCGAACCAGTAAATCTGCCCGACGTTCGTGGAACCGAAAATATAAGGAAAACATTCGCCGCCATGTTCGTCCCAATACATTTGTGTGGCGATGCCCATCTGACGCAGGTTGCTGGCGCACTCGATGCGCTTGGCCGAGGCTTTGCTCTGCGCCAGCGTCGGCAGGAGCAGCGCGGCCAGGATCCCGATAATCGCGATGACCAGGAGCAGTTCCAGCAGCGTGAAAGCGGGCGGTCGAGCGCCGGCGCCGGGCCTGGTGCCGATTCGGTCACGCTCAATCCTCAACCCCCGATCTTTGACGCCGGTCTTCATGGCCGGTTGGCTCGCACGCGGTAAAACGCCCTGGCGGGCGGCGGATTCGCGTCCGGCAGGAACAGGTTGGTGGCATTTCCGGAGGCTGTTGCCAGATTGGTCCAGGACTGCAAATTCACCGTGCGTTCCAGCTCGTACCACCAGTTGCTGCGGCTGAGAAACTGCGCCTGCCAGATGCCGTTGCTGAATGCCCCGGTCAGATTCTGGATCGGCGGCGGCGGCAGCGTGACGGCGAGATTATCCACGACACCGCGGGCGAGGGTTGAGTCCAGGGGATCGGCGGCGCCGTTGTAACTGCTGACCGCCACCGTATCAAGGCGGAAGTCGGTGAAGGCCGCATCGAGCAGGACGCTGTCGATGGCCGGGTAGGATTGGTTGTTCCCGCAGGTGATCACCGTCGAAAGCGTCTGGTTGCTCGCGGTGTAGGCCATGGCGATGTGGTACCAAACGCCGTTGGTCAGTTCGAGCGGGAAGTCGAACACGGTTCGGAACTGGCCGTTGCTCGAAATCATCGTCGGCGAAATCGTGCCGTCGGTCAGAGACGTAAAGTAATCGACCTCCGCCACGTTCCGCGGGCTTGACGGAAAACCCTGGCCGATGCCGCGGTTGAAGTTGGTGCGGGTGGCGTCGGCGAAGCCGAGGAGGCTGACCGCGATCTCGAAGCCAAAACCAGTCGTGGTGACGTCGTTCAACTGCAGATCAAACGCGAGGCTGAAGTCATCGTCGCGCGCCAGAATCGTGCCGAGCGGACGATAAAAGAAACTGTTGGGTTGGGATGAGTCCCACGTGACTGCGAGCTCGTGATTTGTGGCGTCCCATTGGAACAGGTTGGTGTTGCCGAAAATTTGCCATCCGTCCTGCAGCGGATCCGCGGAAAAGTTTTCGGTGAGGGTTGCCGCTTCCAACGATGAAGCAGCAACCCAACCGGTCAACAGCACAGAGAGCCAGCGCATGGCGGTCAAGCCTTGTTGCGTCGCGCCCTGGCCAGCATGCCCGCGCCTGATAACAGCGCCAACACGCCAACCGATGGCTCCGGCACAACACTGATGGCGTCGATATAGCCCACGCCACTCAAGTCATCCAAACGCACAAACCTGACGGAAGACAACACGACACTCTGATTGCTTCCGTCGATGGCCCAGGCAAGGTCAAAACCGGCGCCTCCAGCCGACCCGCCGTAAAGCGCCTGTATCCCGGCGAGATCTTTGCCGGCGAAATCCGCCGCCGTCAGGGCGGGATTCACGGGAAGAAACGGATTGCCGCCGGCGTCGGGGGGAAACAGACCATCCACCGCGGGTGTCAGCGCGGGATTCAACGTGTAAAACGTGATGCCGTCGGCGCTCACGGAGACGCGCATGTTGCTGGTGCCGCCGGTAAACAAAGTGCCGTCGGTGGTGCCGTCACTGAAGTTTTCATTGAAACCGGCATGCCCGAAGATGATGAAGTCCAGGCCGTAGGGATTCGCGGCATTGTGCTGGATCGGCGTGTTGAACTGCAGCGTCAGGGAACCATTCGTCCCCAATCCGACGATGTCGCCGGGCAGGTAAGGCGGATTGAAAGGATCGGCATTCTGATAGCCGATGAACGTCGTCGGCGCGCCGAGCGCCGCGTTTGGGTTTGTGCGCAACGCCCCGCTGCCGGGTGTGTAGGAAACCACTGAGTCCGCAAATTGCGCGTGCGCAGGGGTGGAAACAAAGGATGCGAGCAAGCCGGCAAACGCCAGCAAACGAATTTTTTTCATGCACTGATCTTTCAAGATTGTTCCACAAATCCGTGGAACGGGTTGAGGGTTGAGAGACCAGCGCGGGACCTGAAAAGCAGAAAACCTTCAGACCCCGGCAAAACGGAGAATGAAGGCACTCGACGAATCCCATTCCGCATCCGCGGAACGGGCTGGCCTCATCCTTCTCTTTGACGGAGAAGTTGGCCCCGCTGATGCGGGACCTGACGAGCACAATCAAACCGGTATCCTGACTCCGGGCCTGGCCTCGCTCCCGCCTTCCCGACCCGCCGATGCGAGACAGTGGCTGATGAGAGTTTGTAGCCCGTTACAGTGGCGCAACCGTCCCCGATTTTCACGGGGTTCCCTGACATTGGATTGCGATGGCAGGCGAACTCACGTTCGCCCATTTCAAAGAACATTTGGTTCTTACGCCGCTCACGCGACGCTGGCAAGAGAATTCTTGTGGATTCTTGCCGGAAAGAAACGGGAGAACACGCGAACCGGCAGGGCGCGGCGAAGCGCCAACAAGCCCAAAGCGCCGGCCAACAGCGCCCGCGCCGATGGTTCCGGCACCACGACCCCGTCGAAAGTGACTTCATCGACGAAAAGCCAGCGGGTTGGGTCGTTGTCGGTCAGAGTCAGCGTCAGGGTTGGTCCAGACCAGGAACCCGCAAAGAACAGTGTTCCGCGGGTGGCATCCGGAATCGCATTGGGGTCCACCGGGAAATCCGTGCCCGCTATCGTCACGGTTGGGGGCAGATAAATGCCGGCGGCACCCTCGTTCCGATTGAAATCGATGCCGACCTGGTTGATGATCACCGGACTTGAAAAAGTGAAGGTCATCACGGGATTTGCCGTTTTCCACCCGACCCATTCATAGGCATTGCCGTTCCCAAGGTCGGCCGAAAAGTCATTCGCACCATACACCCCGTCGATCAATTGGGACCCGGTGTCATCGAAGTAATTGTAGCTCCCGCCTTGCGCAATCCCCTCTCCCGGCGTCAAGGTATAGAACGTCGCGAAGAGGGGCGTGGCGCGCGCTGGAGCGCTGGAAAAGAGGATGGCGAACAATGAAAAACCGGCTGCGAGTCTGCGCATAACACCTCCGTAAGAATTGACAGGAAATCCCGTTCTCGCCGCGGTGCGAGACGCCCAGAACAGGTTCCAAGTGCGGTTGTGGTTCACGGCTGAATATACCCAAGGAGTAAGATGCACCAAAACTGTGAAAGGTTCCACAATTTTTGGCAGTAGGTTTGTTGGCCATGGCGGATTTTTCCCGACTCGCCCTGTTTCGCCGGTCCCGCTGTCCCGCGCATCAATGGGCCGGATGATCCCGGTCGCTTTCCCGGATTAATTCCTGGGCATGTTTGCGGAGTTTCGCATCCGCGTTGGGCAGAAGCAGCGGCTCCAATGTGTGGCGGGCCGCCTGCGGATCTTTCTTCCTCAGTTGAGCCTGCGCCAGCGAAAGGAAGTACGACGAGTTTTCTGGCTCGAGCGCGATGGCCCGTTGCAGGTGTTGCTCCGCCGCCGCCAGATCCTCTCCCTGCACCATCTCGAAAAAGCCCAATAATTCATGCGCCGGCCCAAAATCCGGCATCAGTAAGAGCGATTTCGCAAGCGCACCGCGAATCTCCGCCGCCCCCGTCTTCGGCAACGGGGTGTACCGACCCTCGGCATCGGCGGTGAGCCGATATTTTTCGCGGGCATAGATGTAATCAGCCAGGAAGCTGATCGATCCGCGCCGTAACGCCTCGTTCAGGCAGCGCAAGGCCTCGCCATGCTGCTCGCGCCGGGCGGCAAGAAGACCCAACCCTTCATAGGGCAGCGGACTTGCAGGCGCGAGTCTTTGCGCCCGCGCAAAATACGATTCGGCGGCATCCAGGCGGTCGATCCGCAGAAGTTCCTCGCCCAAACGGACGTCGATTTCAACCGGCGTGAGGGCGCGGGTGGCCAGGGTTTTTGGGGACGAAACATTCGTCGGCAACACCAATGGGATCGAGGCAAATCGGCCGCGATCGAGGTAGCGGCGCAACTGCATTTCCATCACCGGCAAAGGGGTCTGCAACGCATTGGTGAATGCCGGCACCGGAAGCCGGCCCTCGCGGAGCAGTCGCGTGAACTGCCCGAAATGCGCGGTATACCCGGGGACGTCGCCCGCCATCAGGAAATGCGTCAGCAACCAGGATTCGGCGTAGAAAATCCCCTGGCGCTCGCGCTCGTTGTATTGCGGCGATTCCTGGGTGACGGCAAACAGCTCGGCCAGCGGCAGGAGGGGTTGCCGCGCCAGCAAGCGCAGGAAAGGCGCCACCGGCCTGGCGATGACGGCATGGTGACCGTCCGTCTCAAAAGTGGCATAAATCTCAGCCATTCCTTCCTTGAGCCAGAGCGGCCAGATCGGATCGTTGTGACGGAACAACAGATGCGCGTATTCGTGGAAGATGACCTCCATTCCAGTGAAGGCGGAATCGGGTCCCGGCAGAGCGAGCACGATCAGGTTTTCGTCGCTGCCGCGCATGAACAAGCCCGACAAATTGACGGGTTGGTTCCGGTAAGGCGGCAGGAACGGCTTCATCGATTCCTGATCGGGGAATGCCAGCACGACAATCGGCGGCGAGGCGGCCGCCTGCGCCCCGGCCAGCAGGGTGTAGGCTTCGCTAAACTGTTCCAACCGCGCCGCGAGCCGGTAAATTTCCCGGGGCGCGCCGCAACTGTAAATGCCGAAATGCGCGGTGCGCGTCTCGAACCAGCGCCTTTGCGCGAGAGCCTCCTCGCCGGATTGAGCCAGGCCCGTGCAGCCCCCCGACATCGAAACCACGCTCCATGCGATCAAAACCGGAAACAGTTTGAGGATCACGAAAGCAGTTTACGGTACCATCGAAAAGTTGTCACTGGATGGTTCGTCGAAGTCGCTACACCTGGTGAGTCGATCGCTTCCCGCCTGTCTTTTGCCATCTTCCGGAAAGCGGTGCTAAAGACACCGCAGTTCAGAGGCTTCGCGATTGCCGGCGTCTTGGAACCACGCGAAGCGTCTGGACTGCGGCGCGTTCACCGCCGCTTTCTAAAATGCAGGCCACTATTAGCGCCGCAAAGACCACCACGACTCGATTTATTTTATGTTTTCAACCGTGCGACTTTGCCGCATTTTGACCTCAGCACATTCGTATGCCTGAAAAACCGAAGCATCAATACGACGAGAGCAAGATCAAAACGTTGTCCTCGCTGGAACATATCCGCCTGCGCACCGGCATGTACATCGGGCGCATCGGCAACGGCTCCCATCCCGATGACGGTTGTTACATCCTGCTCAAGGAAGTCCTCGACAACGCGGTGGACGAATACATCATGGGCTGCGGCAAGGAGGTCCAAATCCACATCGAGGGCACGCGCGTGGCGGTGCGCGATTTCGGGCGCGGCATTCCCCTCGGCAAAGTCGTGGATTGCGTGTCCAAAATCAACACCGGCGCGAAATACAACGACGACGTGTTCCAGTTCAGCGTCGGCTTGA
>CAZFOA010000104.1:0-12360 GCA_964520205.1 uncultured Verrucomicrobiota bacterium
GTGACCATGAAGTTGTAGGCGAACATCGCGGGAATGGCCACCAGCAGGCCGGTGACCGTGGCGATAAGCGCTCCCGCCACGCCCGGCGCCATGGCGGTGAGACTGGCGGAATTCGCCCGGGCGATGCCCGCGAAGGTTTCCATGACGCCCCAGACAGTGCCGAGCAGACCAATGAACGGTCCGCCTGCGACGGCCGTGGACAGGACAATCATCCCTTTTTCGAGGGCCATCGCTTGTGCCGCGGCCGCCTCTTCGAGCGTGACCTTCACGGCCTCAAAGGCGGCGGAACTGATCCGGTCCTCGCCTTTGACCTTCTTGGGATTGTTTTTGAGGTGAAATTCCAGTTCGTCCGCTCCACAAATATAGACCTGGTAGGCGGGCGCTCCTTCGAACTCTTCGTTCTTGCGTTTGATGTCGAGCGGATCGCGCGTGCTGCTGTATGCCGCGAAGAATCGTTTCGCCCATTTCCGCGCGATGTGAAGCTGTCGGAATTTGGTGATGATGATCGTCCAACTGAAGAGGGACAGGACAAACAGGGCGCCGATGGTGATCTTGCCTTCCGTCGTGGCTTTCTCGAAGGCAAATTGCAGGGCGCCCGAGGCGAGCATGGGACTAAGCGCAGGGAGTGTTGTCATAATGTTGGGTTGAAGTTAATCCTTTTGCGGAAAAATCACGGTCACCCGGCCGGTTTTTTGAGCGAGGACGATGGATTTGCCTTTCTTCTTTTGTTCGGGATCGTCGCCATTGTCCGCTTCATCGGTCTTGCTCGTGTCCGCCGCGGCATTGTCCGCGACCGGCGCGTCGTTCCTGGCGACCGGGGTTGCCGGCGAGTCCGACGGAATCGTGATGCCGTTTACAATCGGCGGTCCTCCGCTGAGGATCACCGGGGGCGGACCCGATCCGGGCGGCAAGCTGAGGGTGGGCGGTTCGGGAGAAAAAATAATGATGGGTTCGGGACTGGGTTGTTTGGCATCCAGGGTCACTTTGTTGGCCACCAGCAGACCGGTGACATGGCCGGTGGCCTTGATGACCAGGTTCTGCGCGAGGATGCCTGAATTGCCGACGTCAACGCTGCGGCTGTCAGAAACCAATACGGGATTACCCGTTGCAATTTCGCCGGCCGCAACGGGATTTCCGACTCCGTCTCTCAGTTCATAACCCGCCAGGATTTCGGCGGTGGCTTTGGAAGCATCCCCGCCGTTGAAGGGAATCTGCAGGATGCCGGCAACGCTGGTGGTGATGTCACCGCGCGGCGTTTCCACCAGGATATTGCCGAGTTTCGCGTGCGAGCCGGGCAACGTGGTCGCCAAAATGCCGCTGCCCGGAATGCTCGCCGGGATGCCGATCAACTCGCCGGTGAGCGGGTCCAGTTCCAGCGCGTTCATACTGACGAAACCCGACCCGCCGCTGCCGGCCTTCACGTCGCCGTTGACGGATTCCACGGTGACATCACCGCCATTGTAGGCAGCGATGCGCGAGCCGTTCACGTTCACGTCACCGATCGCCGTGACGGAAACATCGCCGCCGCTCGTGGTGAAAATACCCTTGGGCGCGTTACGGTCGCCAAACGTGGTGAATTCGCCGCCCACGTCCAGCGCGCCGCCCACGGTGAGTTGAAGGCCGCCGAACAGGCTCTCGTTGGAAATTTTGGTCGAAGTCATGTCCAGATTGCCGGAGACATTGACATTGAGGTTCGCGCCGCGGGGTGAAATCGCGGCCAGCGCCGCATCCGGCGCCAGCACGTTGATGCCGGCCGAAATGCCGAGGTCGAGGTTGCGGGCGTTGATGTCGAAGCTGCCCGGTCCCGCGAGATTGAGGCCGTTGTCGCCGAGCGTGGCGCTCTGGCTGGCGGCATACAACTGTTGAACCGCGGCGAGTTGCGCGGCATCCAGCGTCACCGGCACCAGTTCAGGTTGGCCGTTGACCAGCACCGGCCGGCCATGTTGATCCAGCAACACCACGCTCGGATTCAGCAGGAAGCTCAACTCGGCCGGGGTCATCTGGCCGATGAAAGAAAGCGTGCCGGTGGCGGCGTCGTAGCTGAGTTTGGCGGCAACTTCAGGATCGCCGCTCAACGCCGGATTCAGGAGTTCCGAAGACAGCGGCTCGCTTGAAGGCACTCCCGTGAAATCGCCCCGGTAGGTAATGTCGCCGGCCACGTTGATGGACGTGGTCTCCGCGGGAGATAAGTTCCGTCCCAGGAAACCGAAATTGAAAGTGTCGCCGGCCACGTTGATTCGGGCAAACGTCGGCACGGTAAGCCCGAAACTTTCAATGCTGCCGGAAATATCCAGCTTCACCGGGTTCGGATCATTCAAGTGCAGCGGCATGGTGGCATGGCCGTTCGCAAATGTTCCCCAGTCCGGCAGTCCGCTGTCGGACATGACAACGCCCGTCAGCGTGGTCTGTTGCTGCGCGCCCACGAGGTTGCCGCCCTGGCGCGTGGCGATTTGCAGGGAACCCTGGCTCGAGGGATAAAGGATGATCGAGTTGAGAATTGTGATGCCGCCGGCGCCGGCATCGAGGCTGAGATTTGGCGGGTAGATGGGAGGCATGCTCGTGTTCTCCCCGGTAACCCGCGGCAGATTCGCGCCGACCAGGGTGATGGAATCGCCCGCCCACAAATTCGCAGCCGCGTCAGCCGCGTAATTGAACAGGAACGAACTCCGCGTCGGCACGGTGGAATCGTCGGTGTTGCCTGGAAACACGCCGGAGGGAACCGTCAACTGGTTGCCGTTGAAGGTGCCGTTCGGATTGCGGACTTCATTGAGGTAAATGTTGTTGGCTGCCCAGACATTCCAGGAGCCGGCGATCAGACTCAGGTTCACCGGACGCTGCGCGCTGCCGACGTTGGCGTTGGGATTCAAGATTTGCGTCACCGAACCGTTTTGAACCTGGACGCCCGCCAGCAGGGTGCCGGTGCCGTTGGCGACGGTGAAATTGCCGGTGATCTGGTTGCCGGCGATGAGGGTGACATCGCCAGGCTGAGATCCATACGCGCCGGATGCGCCCGGCGGTTGGTTGGCAGGCACGATCGGAGTGCTGATGATATTATTGCCTGCCTGGAGGGTGACGTCGCCACCGGCGGCGGTGCTGATGCCGCCGAGGTTCGGGCTGACGCTGTAACCGAAAATGGAAAACTGATAGCCGCCGTTGGCCGTGCCGGCGTTGATGTCACCTGCGAGCGCGTTGGCGTCGATGCTTCCGCCGCCCGTGGTCTTAACGAATCCAGTGCCGACGAAAATGCTTTGTCCCGCAGTCAGGCCGATGGAACCGTGCGCCGTGGAAATGGCGCCGCTGAAGGTCTTGCCGACGCCGCCGTTGAGGTAAATATTCCCCACCCCGGACTGCACGCTGTTGTTGTTGAAATTGACTCCGGCCTGGAGATTCACCGACCAATTGTTCGCGTCAACGATCTGTGAGTTGTTGCCGAACACGATATCGCCGCCGGCCTGCAACCGCAATTGCCCGGTGCCGACGCCGGTGCTCTGACTGAGGTTCCAGGTTGTGCCTTGCGCCAGCGAGATGTTGGCGGCGGCCTGGAGCAGGATTGCGGAAAAATTCTTGTTGGCGAACGCGGTGTTGACATTGATGTTCAGGGTGCCCGAACCGCTGTTGTAAGCCACCGACCCCGTGCCGTCCGGACCGTCGCTGCCGGAAGTGCCGAGCACGATGTTCGCGGGATCAATGAAGAGTCGCCCGCCGCTCCAGCCGGCTTGCGCGCCTCCGTCCATGCCCGAATTCAGGGACAGAATGTTGGGCGCGCTAATTTCAACGTTGCCGCCCCTGCCGCCTCGCGCGCCGCCGCGCGTGCCGACCTGGCTGCCGGCGGCGTCGCTGAAGGTGTTTTCGGATTTCAGCGTTACGGTTCCACCGGAGCTGCCCCGGAACGAATCATCGCCGCGCGCGAGGATCTGGGAATTTGCGCCCAGGTTCAATTGGTCGGACGCGACCAGTTCGATGGCGCCATTTTGGTCGCGCACGGAATCCGCCTGAATAATTCCGTTCTGGTTTACGACCTGCGCGTTCATCGCAATGGTGCCGGCGTCCGCGATGATTTTTCCGGAATTGTCCACCGAGCCGGAGGGTAAAGTGACGGTGGCACTGAGACTCCGGCCGTCGGGCCGTTCGCTGACCAGGACTTCTTTCCCCGCGTAGAGCCCAACCTTGCCGCCGGGCGCATTCAGTTTGCCATGGTTCTCGATATTTTCGGCGATGAGAAAAAGTGAATGGCCCCGGCCGGTCTGGATTTGGCCGTAGTTCACGATGCTTGCCAGCGGGGGCAGGCCGTTGAATTGCCAGCTCGAACCCGCGCCCAAATCCGGTGGCAGCGGCGCGGTGGTGGCAACGAAGCTGCCGCCGATTTTGATCATCGAATTCGGGCCGAAGTAAAAACCGTGGGTATTGGCGAGGATAACCGTGCCGTTGGCGGTGAGATTGCCCCAGATTTGCGAGGGGCTGGCGCCGCCGATGTTGTTAAACACCACCGAATTCGCCGAAGGTTGAATAAATGTGGTGGTTTCACCCTGTTGAATGTTAAAGCTGTTCCAATTCAAAATCGTTGCCCGACCGACCGTGATGTCGAGCTGCGAACCGTTTTGCTGCGTGCTGGCCGAGCCGGCCACGACGGTTACACCCTGCGGGTTGGCGGACAGTTTCAAGCCGCGAGTGGCGGCGGCCAGGGCGATCATGAAGCACAGCCATTTCCGGCCCGTTTGAAGTTTTCTTTTTCGATGCTTGGATGTCATAGGTTGGACAACGGTTGGTCAGAACTGGAATCCAATGCTGAAATAGGCAAACGCGCTTCCGGCGGTGGTCAGGGGTGTGTCGCGCAGCGCCCATGCCAGGGACAACCGGGCGTCAAAGTGTTCGCCCGCGGTGAGGTAAAAACCGGCGCCGGTCCCCCACTGCCGGATCGCCGGCGCAACCACCGAGTCCAGATGATACGCCTCGCCATAATCCATGAACCATGAGCAGCGCAGATAGGCGGGGATATCCTCAGGTTCGTTGGGAAAACTGCCGACGTTGACGGGCGGCGCGCGCAGGTCAAACAGCACGCGCCAGCCCGTGTCCCCGTATGCCTCCCCCTCCCGGTAGCCCCGCACGCCCGACGTGCCGCCGAGCGCAAATTGTTCGTTACTGATCTGGGGTCTGCTCGCCCATTGACCGTTGGCGTTCAGAACGGCCGACCAATCGGCCGGCAATTGCTGCTGGCGGATCAGCCCGGCGGTCAACGTCGTGTAATTGCCCCCGGCAGCGGTCGAACCGGCTACGGTTTGAAAATTGTTCCGCGCGGAGGCCAGCCCGGAGAAGAATAGATTCTGGTTCCAGTAGAAACTGGTGCCGCCCCATTTGTCCGGCCGCGCGCCGGTCCAGCCCAAAGAAATCGGCAAGTAATGCAGCGCGTTGGCCGAGTTGAGCGCATTGGTAATCGTGTAACTCGCAAACGGCACCCTGTCTCCCGCCGAATTGGTCGTGTAGACGGTGGCGTATTCAAAATTCGTGATGAAACTTTGGGCGTCGTACGATTTATAATCGATGCCCGCCGAGATCGAGGATTTGACTCCCAAAAAATCCCGGAGCGGCGCGATCCATTTTCCGCCAAGGTCGTCATTGAAGGTGGGGGTGCGCTGGACAAACTGGCGCGAACTGACCTCAAGAATCTCGGTGTTGGTCAGCACGGTCAACGGCCCGAAACGGGACAGCGTGTCGGAAGCCGACCGCGAGGCGAAAAAGATCAGCTCCGGTCGGCCGGTCGGCGGGGGCAGTCGGAACTGGTGCGTGACCTGGTCGTAGCCGAAGTCCACCGGCATTTGATCGTAGGTCTCACGGAGATCCTGTCCAAAGCCGAGGGGGATGCGGTAGAATCCGCTGTAGCTGGCCACCATCGGCTGATCGTAAAATCGCGGCATATAGTCATTCCACTTCATCTCTTGCGGCGAAAAATTGTATTCGACTCCGATCTGGTGCTCGAGTTGCCAGAGATTGTTGTATTGCAGCGCGCTGTCGATGCGCAGCAACGGCGTGTTGGGCGTGCCTTTGTCGTTGATTTCCATGTGGCCGTGCAACGGCAGGCGGTCTTTGACTTTCAAGGTGAGCTCGGACGTCCCCGGCTCAAGGCCGGGATTGATGACGGGATAAATCTGGCGGTCGGGGTTGGCGTTGGCCTGGTCGAGTTCGGGTTGAAGCCACTTGGTATTGAGCAACACATTCGTGGTCAGGCTCGGCAAGGCGCGAAGCACGTTGTTGGAACTGTAGTAGCGGCTTCCCTGCACCTTGATCCGGCTGAGCTGGCCCTCGACCACTTGCACGCGCACGTACCCGTTGGTGAGCCGCTGTTGCGGCAGCGTGATGGCGATCGTCGCAAAACCCAGGTTCCGATAATGCAACTGCAATTCGCCCAACCCCTGGCGCAAGCGGGATATCTCGACCGCCGGGCCGGTATAGTTGGTTAGGAGGAGAAAATCTTCCGGCGGCAAAACAGTGTTGCCGTAGATCTGATAGCCGCGCACTTCAAAGGTGCGGCGGTTGGTACCGGCCGGTGCGTTGGTGTCGCTCGCGGCGGTGGTCGGCGTTGCCCGGCTGGAAAACGTTTCAAGGAGCGCAAGCATCGCAACCCAAAAAATCCGTAACTTCATTCGCTGTGGTGGTCCTCTCGACGAATTGCGGCACGGCAGGTCCGGTCTCTCTCCGGACCTGCCCGGTTCTCGCGGCCTCTACGGAACCCGCACCACGCTGTAGAAGCCATTGGCGTCCGCAGTGGTGTGGTTCAGCGCATGAGGGTTGCCATCACCGACCAAGGGGCCGCTGACAAGCGGCCAGGTGGACACCGGCGCGCCGAGTGCGTTGGTGTAAGCCAGCCAGTAGTTGCCGCCCACTGCGGTGGTGAAGTTGATGGTGTTGACACCGCTTGAACGCACAATGCCCAAGGCGCCCGGCCTCGGCGGCCCGGCGGTGAAGGTCAGCCCGCCGCCGGCATCAATCGTAAATGTGCCGACGAAGATGGCGGGCGGTTTGGGGTTCGCCGCGCTGGGTTGAATCTGCCACAAGCCGAACGTTCCGGGAATGACCTGCTCGACCGTGAACGAGGCGTTGCCGCCAAATTGCGGTATTGAACCTCCGGTCGCAGATACGATGCCGTCGTAGGACGCCAGTTTGTAGGTGCCCCCCGAGTCAATCGAGTAGGCGGAAGCGCCGGCTGTGGGCACGAGGTAGATCACCGGCCGGGTGCCGATGGAATTAATCGTGCTCCAAAGGCTGGCCTGCCAGTCCGACGCGGTCAGGTTGAAAGCCACGGCGGAGGGATCGCCGCTGCTCAGCCAGGCGGCGCGGTTCGCATCATAGCGGCTCGTCGAGCCCGCCAGAACCACGCTGACCCCGGTCAGGTCCGAACCAAACGTGTTCGTGACCAGATTGAGATCCCAATTATGGACGGTGATGGTTGTGCCATACGGCAGGCCGGTGAATTGGCTGACATTTCCGAGGTCGAATTCAACATCGTTGAATCCACTCTCACGGAAGATCAGCAGCGCATCGCCGTCCTGATAGGGCCACGCCCGCGCCAGCGGCGCGGCCAGCACCGCGAGCGCAGCGAACGTTAATGGAAGAATCTTTTTCATGTGATTTATGAAAGTTAATGGTTGTCGCGGTCAATAAAGCAGCGAGGTAATCGGCCCGCCGTCGGCATCGCGCTTCACTTGCAGTCCGCTGTAAGGCACAAAGTTTCCAACGAACACCGGACTGGTGGTCTGGAAGGTGGCGTTGGTGACGGCGGAGAGCAGCGCATTGATGACCACCAGTTGGTTGGCCGTGGGCGCCGCGCTGCCGGTCTTCTGCCAGAACCAGTGCTCGTAGCCCCAGATCGGATAACTGCCCGTCTCCACATTCGTGACGGAGAACGGAACTCCTTCGTAGGCGATCGGCGTCAGGCTGCCGAGGTCCTGCACAGCCACGGTACCGATGGAATTGGTGATGGCATTCACTTGCGCCCGGACGGCGCTGCCGCCGCTTTGTCCGCCGTTCGGATCAGGAACGGGCTGGCCAATGGGGGTCGTGGCATAAATTCCGCCCAGACCGACGAAACTGGCCTGGTTCGTCGCCCACGTGGAGATGGTGCCGGTGAAATAAACGTTGGCGTCAGTTTCCGTTCGAACCGCGGAAGCGGTGTTCCGCGCCACGAGATAAACGATATCGGTGGTGCTGCTGCCGCCAAAGAACGCCGAAGGCAAGGTGCCCGCCGCGCCTTCCAAATAATACGCCTGCCGCTGCGTCAGGTTGGTGATGCCGGCCAGATTCGGCGATTTGGCGGCGTTCTTGGCAAACACGTACGGAACCACCAGGGTCTTGGTTTCAACAAAAGGCGAACTGCTGATCCCCACGGCTTCCGGGGAGGTGCTGGAAATCGCAACCGTCAGTGGCAGCGAATTCGTGTACGCGTTGTTTTCGTTCTGCTGGTTGGCCAGATCTTGAAGCCCCTGAATCGCCCCGAGGAGCGAAATATCGATGGTCACCGAGCCCAGGCCGGGTTGGCTGGAAATCGTGCCGACGAAGGTGCGGACGGTGGAATTAGTGGGCGAAATGAACGATGTAAAGCCGCCGGTCAGAATGTTGGTCACCCGGTCGTAGAGCACGTTTTGACTGGCATTTCCGCCGCCGAAGAAGACTTCGACGTCGGCGCGAAGGCTGGGGACAACAGCTAAACCGGCGAGAGCAACGCCGGCCGCAAAGAATTTACGGTTGATGGATGTTTTCATAGAGCTAACAATTTTCTTTGGGTTACGGTTTGGTTTTTGCAAATGAAGAAAATCCGCGCGCGGAGTTTGCGGGAGACAGCGTCGCCTGCACACGCAAGCGACGGATTACGGCGTCTTCGGTTGAATGGCCGAATCGGGCGAAGTTTAGCCCACTGTCTGGTTTCGCAATCACACGGCAACGGTTTTGTTCTTCTTCGAAGAACCTCCGGCGAACCGGTCAGCCCTCGTAAATGTTCGTTCAGGTCTTGGCCTCCCCTCCAGGGTCGGCAAAATCATCAGACAGCCACCACGGCGCCGACAAAGTCCGGGTCGAGCTTGTCGCTCTCGGTGTTGATGTCGGCGAACAGCCACGAAGAGAGGTAGCGCTCGCTGGCCGACGGCACGACCGCCACAATTTGTTTGTCTTTGTTCTCCGGTCGCTTGGCCAATTCCAATGACGCCCAGATGATCGCACCGCTGGAAATCCCCACCGGAATGCCGTCGAGGCGGTTCACTTCCTTGGAAATCGGTCCGGCATCCTCCTCGAGCACTTTGATCACCTCATCCACGATCTTCGTATTGAGATTGTCCGGAACAAATCCGGCGCCAATGCCCTGCAATTTGTGCGGGCCGGCTTGGCCGCCGGAAAGCACCGGCGACTTTGCCGGCTCCACTGCGATGGCGCGGAACGAGGGTTTTCTGGCCTTGATCACTTCCGCCACTCCCGTAATCGTGCCGCCCGTGCCGACGCCCGCCACGACGAAATCCACCTTCCCGTCCGTGTCCTTCCAGATTTCTTCCGCCGTGGTGCGCCGGTGGATCGCCGGGTTCGACGGATTCGAAAATTGCTGCAGAATGAAGCTGTTCGGAATCTGCCGGTGAAGCTCCTCGGCTTTGGCGATTGCCCCTTTCATGCCCTTCGCGCCTTCGGTCAACACCAGCTTGGCGCCGAGAATTTTCAGGAGCTTGCGCCGCTCCGTGCTCATGGTTTCGGGCATCGTCAGAATCAGTTTCAATCCGCGCGCAGCGGCGACGAACGCGAGCGCGATGCCGGTATTGCCGGAGGTTGGCTCGATCAGAAGTGTGTCCGGACCGATGGCGCCGGACTTCAACGCGGCGTCGATCATCGCCACGCCGATGCGGTCCTTGACGCTGGAAAGCGGGTTGAAGAATTCCAGTTTCAACAGCACTTCTGCGAGGGCGCCGTGTTTTTTCGCGGTGCGATTCAGCCGCACGAGCGGTGTGTTGCCAATGGTTTCGGTAATGTCGTTGTAGATGCGTGCCATAATTCAATTCCAGGTGGATTGTTGAGTTTGGAGAGTTCGGGTTCCGGTCAAAGGTTTGGCGCGTAGGCGATGAATTTGTGGTATTCGACCAGGATGGTTTGCAGCGCCGCAACGTAAGCGCATTGCTGCAAATAGGCCGGCGAGGCCGCGGGTGTTTCGAGAACAATCTCAAAAGGACGCGGCCGCACTTTCGGCGGCCCGCTCAGCATGCCGCCATAGCCTTCTCGGATAATGCCGTGGCTGGCCTGGAATCCATCTATGGTCGGACGTTCGTCACGCGGCAGGAACTTCTCGGCCGCGGCCAGGGCGGGTTCGATCAGATGCTTGGTCAGCGTCGCGCCGCGGACGATGCCGTAAAACCCGTGGCTGGTGTTGTCGGCGTGCAGCGAAATGATGCCATGGAACGACCGGGAAACGATTTCCGCCTGGAGCAAGCGGACCTCCGGCTCGGCGGAATTTTTCCAAAACTCGCGGTTCAAATCTTTTCCAGCGCGGGAATGACGGGTGTTGTCCTCAAAACCAGCGGGGTTGCAGACGGGATAAACGGACAGGTAGTAACCGGTGGCCAGATCCGGCTGGGCTTCGAGCAATTTCAGGAATCGCGCGACGGCGTAAGCGCCTTCCGGCTCATCTCCGTGAATGGCGGCAAAAATGCCGATCCGAATGGGGGCGTCGCCACCCTTGGGACCGATGAATAGATAACGCGGCAGTTCGTAATTTTCACCGCCGGCTTCGAAATGAGCGCCATGATTTGCGACCAGGCTGGGCGACTTGGCCGCAATTTCATCCAGGGGCGCAAGCAAATCGGCGACCGACCGCTGCCGCGACGACTGCGGTTTGATGGCAGCCTGGGATCGGGCTATGTCCCGCGCGAGTTGATGAACCAAGTTCGACATAAATTGTTTGTCTTTGTGATTTCGCGTGAACCTCCGGTTGTCCGGTCAGCCGCACTGCTTTGTTATTCTTAGCTGATTTGCAGTCTTATCTGGGTCGTTCAATGTGACTCGGGCTGCGGCTTGTCGAATCGCACCCGTTCAGTCGTTTCGATCTGCACAACGCGTGAATCATGCACTGTGATTTGCACCACACCAAAACGCAGGCACGACACCTGCTGCTGCACAACCTCAATCCAGTTGAGGTTATTGGTGCTGCCAACCGCCGGTTTTGCCTGAGCCTTTTCCATGAATTGCCTAGGACGCGACTCCCATTACATTAACGACAATATGAGTCGTTATTAGGTGCAAATAAAAACTCACATGGCTGAATGCGGAAGAAGCTGCCCCAGAGGACAACGTCTCATTCAAACCAGCACTATCGTTCACTATTTGAGTCATATACTACTATGTTGATCGTATTTTGTATGATTCCGGTTTTTTGTCAACACCTTTTTGCGATTATTTTCAAGCCTTCAAATCCCTGCTCCACCGGTGAAATCGCCGGAGATTTCCCGACTGGAGACCGGAGCGCCCAAGGCTACATCGGCCAACGTGGATCGATCCATTACTCCGGCGACGTAATTTCGTGCGTCAAAAAACACCCGGCGAAAGCGACAGACAGATTCCTGGGAACATCGCTTGTAACCGGTCACCGAAACACACCCGATTGGGGCCAAAATCCCATCGAAATGGCGCACCACTTCGCCCATGGTGATTTGACCCGGGCTCTTTGCCAGCACATATCCGCCTCGAACGCCCGCCGCGCTTTCCACCCACCCCTGCGTCTTCAGGTCGAGCATGATCTGTTCAAGAAATCGCTTCGGCACGTCATTCCTGCGAGCCAATTCCCGAATCGGAATAGGCGGCCCGCCATGATGGTCCACCAATGTGAACAAAGCCCGCAACGCGTAATCCGTTTTCTTTGATACTCGCATGAAAATGACGATAAACCATGTCGTTTTTAAGTCAATGCTGTCAAATATCACCGTGGGCGGCCAGGAACGGAGCGACCGGGGGGCGCGAGAATGGCCACGATGGCGACAGCATGTGCCGCCAGTCCGTGCGCATAGTCCTTCGCCGCGATGGCCGCAGCGATGACAGCCTGAAGCCGGTGCTCCGTGATCTCTTCTCTGCCGCGGATGCGGAGAAGTCGCGCCCTTCAATGGAACGCGTTTTTGACCTGCATGACACCCGTGTTGAGGTCTGCAATGGAGACCTGAGCACAATATCGGTCGTTGCGCATCCCAAGGGCGCGAACGGCAATGGTACATTTTTCAACTTACGGTAGGGCGAGCGTCCTCGCGAGCCGGCTCGTCGGTAGCCTCGCCCCACCAAAACGTACCAAAACCGCGCGAACTGGCCGCTTGCGTTTATCCGGAACTTTCCTATATGTTGCGGGCAATATTG
>CAZFOA010000105.1:0-12203 GCA_964520205.1 uncultured Verrucomicrobiota bacterium
GCCACGTAAACGTCCACCGGCAAGAGATGGTCCACACCCTGCAGCACGGAATAGCTCCGGTACATGCCGCCGGTCGAGGCGCACGCGCCCATGGCGATGACCCATTTCGGCTCCGCCATCTGATCGTAAATCCGTTTCACCGCCAGCGCCATTTTGTAGGTCACCGTGCCGGCGACGATCATGACGTCCGATTGCCGGGGCGAGAACCGCATCACCTCGGACCCGAACCGGGCGATATCGAACCGGCTGGCGCCGGCGGCCATCAACTCGATGGCGCAACACGCCAGACCCATCGGCATCGGCCATAAGGAGTTCTTGCGAAACCAATTTATGGCCGCATCGAGGCGGGTATGGATTACGTCGCCCTCGATTCTTGAGTCGTAGCCAATTTCGGCGCGCGTTTGCATCATGTTCCGGATGTGTTGGTTTTGCCGGGACAAGGCAACGTAATGGGGGTGAAAAACTCCGGCAAGTTGAATTTGTGATATTTTTCACAAGGCTGGCCGGGAGGCGGGGCGAGCAAGCGCGTTGACGCCACGGCGGCGGGGGAAAGCCACATTGCGAAAACGTGGTTACTGGGGAACTGCCCGGTTGCGCCCGGTCGCAATAAAAGAATCTAAATCCGCTTGCCATCGGCGGGGTGTGCCTTCATATTTCACGGCCAATAACGAAAATTTTATGGCTGATGTTGCAAACAAGTACCCTGAGAACGTCGCGGGCAAATATTACGTCGATAACCAGTGCATTGACTGCGACCTGTGCCGCGAAACGGCTCCCGACAATTTCAAGCGCAACGACGATGGCGGCTACTCGTTCGTTTTCAAGCAGCCTGAAAGCCCGGATGAGGAAACCCGCTGCAAGGAAGCCAAAGAAGGCTGCCCGGTGGAAGCCATTGGCGACAACGGCTGAGTTCCACGGGTGAATCCGCGGCGGGCTTTTCCCGCGTGCGGCCATTCCATTTCAAATCGCACCGGCCTCAGGCGCGGTGCGCATCATCTGGCCGGAGCATCGGCTTCCGGTTTGAGCGCTCGAATTTCCCAAGGCGACAGTTTGCCGCCGTCCAGGCAGGTGCGGATGGCCTTGAGCAAGGTATTCGGGTCATACGGTTTGGGCAGGAAATTAATCCCTTGGGCGAGGATGGAGTCTTTCTTGAGAATTTCGGGGCTATAGCCGCTGGTATAAATGACTTTGAGTCCGGGATTGCGGGATTGAAGAATTTTTGCCAGTTCGCCGCCGTTCATCCCTGAGGGCATGACCATGTCGGTGAGCAGCAGGTGGACCTGCGCGGCGTTCTGCTCCCAGACTTCAACCGCTTGCGGTCCATTGGCGGCTTTGAGCACCTGGTATCCCCGTCTTTGCAGGGAGGCGCAAGCCAGTTCGCGCACCGCGGGCTCGTCTTCGACGACGAGGACGGTTTCTCCCTTGCCGGGTTCGGGCGCCGGATTTTTTTCGCTGTTGACGCTGACATCGGGCGTGGCCGGCGCGTCACATACCGGCAGAAAGATTTTGAACCTGGACCCGGTGCCGAGTTCACTGGTTACCTCGATCCAACCTTCATGTTGCTTGACAATTCCGTGGATGGTGGAAAGGCCGAGGCCGGTTCCTTTGCCGACGTCCTTGGTGGTGAAAAAGGGATCGAAAATGCGGGCGAGCACCTGGTGCCCCATCCCGCAGCCATTGTCGGCGACGGACAGGCACACGAATCGTCCCGGGCGGGCTTCGGGATTCGCGTTGGCGGCGGCATCGCCGAGAATGGCGGCTTCCGTGGCGATCTGGATCACGCCGCCGTCGGGCATGGCGTCGCGGGCATTCAGGGCCAGATTAATGAGAATTTGTTCCACGCCGCCTTCGTCAGCCATGACCGAGGGCAATTCATTGGGACAGTGCAGTTGGATTTCGAACTTTTCGCCGATGAGCCGGCTGAACATTTTTTTAGCCCGCTGGACCACTGCGGAGAGATTGAGCGGATGCGGTTGCAGGACCTGTTTCCGGCTGAAGGCCAGCAACTGGCGGGTAAAGGCGGCGGCGCGTTTGCTGGCCTGCATGATCTGGTCCAACAGGGCCTTTTTGTCAACCACGCTCGCATCGGCTATTTGCAGCAAGCCCACGTCGCCCTGGATGACGGTCAGAATGTTATTGAACTCATGGGCGATCCCGGCGGCCATGCGCCCGATGACTTCCATTTTCTGAGCCTGGCGCAACTGAGCCTCGAGCTTCAACTGATCGGTGATGTCTTCCATGATCAGCAGGAGGCAGGGTGTGCCGCCCAGCGTCAGTGGTTCCGTGAACAGCAGCGTTTGTCGCGTCGTTCCGTCGTGGCGCCGGAACAGGCAGGATTGATTGCGGAGCCGTCCTTCGGGCCTGAAGGGAGTCGATCCCGCTTCGCCACCTTTGGACCAAAACTCGAGTTCCTGGCCCGTTGATCGTAACAGCTGCTCAAACGTATAACCGCCGAGTTCGAGAAAGCTGGGGTTGGCATCCAGGAACCGCGCGTCGGCGCAACCCTGGATGGCCATTGGAAACGGGCTGGAGTGGAATGCTTTTGAGAAGCGCTCTTCGCTGACGCGCAATTCATCCTGGATGCGAACGCGTTCCTCGATTTCCCGGTGCAGGCTCCGGTTCGCGACCATCAATTCCTCGGTTCGCAGCCGGACCATGCGGTCGAGGTCTTCCAGACGCAATTTCGCCTGGCGGGCCAGAGCCCATTTGTGCGTCAGCGCGTGCGCGAGTTGAAGCACCTCGACGGTTTCAAAAGGCTTTTTTAGAATCAATAGGTTGTCCGTGCGGCCCAGCCGGCGGGTCATGTCGTCCCAGGAATAATCGGAGTAAGCCGTGCAGATCACGGCCTGGAGTTCCGGAGAGCATTGCCAGATGCGTTCGAGGGTTTCGATTCCATCCCAACCGGGAGGCATGCGCACATCCACAAATGCCACCACATAAGGATCACCCTCCTCGAGCGCCTTTTGAACCTTCTCGAGCGCTTCCTTGCCCTGAAACGCGGAGTCGATGCGGAATCCGTCGCGATCCTGCGGTCCGGCGCCTTCGCCGAAAAGGGCCGCCTCGACATCCTCCAGCCGGGTTTGGGCCTCGGTTCGGATCCCCAGGATTTTCTGGAAATCCTCGTGGATCGCCGAATTGTCATCGACGACAAGGATCCTGGGTCGAGATTCTCGGGGTGTCTGGGTCATAGTGGCTTTTGAGATTTAGTCGGAGGGGCGTGGGGCAGCGTGAGGGTGAAGACCGCGCCTTTGGCCGGTCCGTCACTGTGCACCTCGAGGGATCCCCCCAGGTCCCGCACCGCCAACGCGCTGCTGTGCAGGCCGAACCCGTGACCATTGCGGCGCGTCGTGAATCCGTGCGAAAAAATGCGCGTCAAATTCTCCTGGGGGATGCCGACGCCGTTGTCGATGACCTGAATTTTCACGCGTCCCTCGACATCATTGGCGATTTTAATGGTCAACAATTTGTTCGGCCGCTTGCCGTCGTCCATGGCGTACTTGGCGTTGCGGATCAGGTTTACAAGAATCTGCAGCACCTTGTGTTTTTCGGTCATGATCTGGGGCGTCTCCTCAAAATCACGACGCACCTGGACCTCGTGTCGCAAGAGCGCGGCGGCATTGATATGGAGCGCGTCGTCCACCATCTGGGTCGGGCTGATGATTTCCAGAACTCCAGCCACCTTGGCGTAGCTCTGCTGCATGGCGACGATCTGCTTGATATGGTCGATATGTTTTACGAGCAGTTCCAGTTCCTTGAGCGCCGCGGTTTGTTCGCTGGTCAGGTGTTCCGACAGCGCCGCCAGAAACTCCGGGATTTGCCGGCCACGCGGGTCGCTGGTCAAGAATTCCGCCAGCCGGTCGCGATTCTCCATCAAGAGCGAGGAAACTTTCGAAACGCTCGATACTTTGGATGTTTTCACCCGATCGATGGTAAGCGAGCAGGAAACATTGACGCTGTTCAGCACATTGCCGACATTGTGAAGGACATCGGTGGCGACTTCGGCCATGCCGGCCAGGCGGGAGGTTTCGATCAGGCGTTTGTGGGCGGCTTCCAGCTCGGCTTCGGCTTTCTTGATGGCGGTCACGTCGCGCGAGACGCCAAAAGTGCCGATGATGTTTCCCTCCTTGTCCCGCCACGGCATTTTGGTGACGTACTTCCAAATCACTGAGCCATCGAAATTGGTTGCTTGCTCCAGCTTGCCGATGAGCGGATTGCCCGTCCGAAGAATCGCCTGTTCTTCCTCAAATGCGGCGCGGGCGAATTTTTCTTCGTAAGTATCAAAATCGGTTTTGCCGATCAAATAACCTGCAAATGCTTCCGAGTCGGCGAAATGAGCGGGCAAGTTGGTTGAATCTCCGGACGGGTTTTTCTCCAGGTGCAAATTTTGAGCGGCGGGCAGAGTGGTCCGGGCCTTTGACTTGCTGACACGCACAAAGCGGGATTCGCGATCCTTGAAATAGATGAAGTCGGGAATATTATCCAGCAAGGTCTTGAACAGTTCCCGTTCCTGAGCGAGTTTCTCCTCCGTTTCCTTGATGGCGGTGACATCCTTCGAAATGCCGAAGGTGCCAATGATGTTCCCTTTCCTGTCACGCCAGGGCATTTTGGTGGTGAGCGCCCAGGTGACGCGGCCATCCGGATGCGATTCTTTCTCCAGTTTACCGATGATGGGTTTGCCTGAACGAATGATCTCCTGTTCGTCCTCGAAGGCCGGTCGAGCATGTTCCTCTTTGAAAAAGTCGAAATCCGTCTTGCCCCGAAGGCTCTCGGCGTCAGCCACGTTGAATAGTTTCTCGAAGGCTTTGCTGAAACGCACAAAGCGCGACTGCGCGTCCTTGAAATAGATGCAATCGGGGCTGTTCTCCAGCAAAGTCTCCAGAAGAGAGCTGGCTTCTGCCAATGCCGCCTCAGCCTGTCGGCGCTCGGTAATGTCCAGCAGCGTTCCCAGCACGGCCGGTTGGCCGCAATAATCGGCGCGGTTGCCCAGGACTTCCACATACACCAGAGAATCATCTTTCCGCCGCCCGCGGAAATTGTAATGAACCGTCCCGGATTCGCCGGTGATGCGCTGGTGAATCTGACTCTGAACCAGCGGACGGTCCTCCTCCGCCACCGCATCCTCCACGGTGCATTCGCGAATCATTTCTTCGGACGTATAACCGAAAATCTCGGCCAGTCGCGGGTTGACGTAGGCAAAGCGCCCGTGCTGAATGACGTAAACTCCCACCAGCGATTGCTCAACCAGGGATCGGAATTTCTGTTCGCTTTGTTGCAACGCTTCTTCGGCGCGCTTGCGCTCGGTGATGTCCCGGCCAATGCCCTGAATACTTTGGGGCCGGCCATCCTTCCACGTCACCCGCAACGAAGTCTCCACCAGAAGGCGCCGGCCATCCTTGGTGACAAATTCACAATCGGAGGTGGCGACGTTTCCGCTGGAGGGCTTCATTTCGAGCAACCTGCGATCGATGCCGCGGGTGCTGGGAGCCAGGATCAGGTCGGCCGTCAGCTGGTTCACTTCTTCCGCCTGGTAGCCCAGCGCGCGTTGGCCGGCCGGATTGAGCGAAGTCAGCCGTCCCTCCGAATCCAGCGTGAAGATCAGGTCATTGGCGCTGTTGAAGATTTCGCGGTAGCTTTGTTGCAAGGCCGCTTCCTTTTCCAAGCGTTCACGAATAATAAGGGTCTGCTCGCGGACGCGCCGCCGCAGGGTGATCCCCCAAAATGCGGCGGCCAGGAGAATCAACGACATGGTTCCCAACGCGGCCACCGTGTGCTGGGCGTCCCACCAGGACGCCTGTTCCATCACCTGGATCGGTTCCGTGGACGGCACGTAGAGGCGGAGCGCGCGCGGCATTCGCGATTCGTCCCCGAGTATCGAGTAAACGCCGCGCAGCCGCAGCAGGCTCCCGGCAGGTGGAATGAAATCCTCTGCACGATTGCCGCGGTTTGGGCGGAGGGCCTCAAGGAGCAAATTGCCCGCTTGCAAAGTCATCACGTCCTCATTCTCGCGGCGACTGGAACCGACGAGACGGGCGTCCACCGTCACCCAGATGCCGTGCAGGCTTTGATTCAGGGCGTCAACGGCAGGGATGGATTTTGGAACGGGAATGGCGGAGCGCCCGATCACGCGGCAACTGGCATTGCGGAACTCGTATCCAAAGTCATGGCTGGGGGTAAGATATCCGGCCACCTCGACGCGGTCCCCAGGTTTGAAATCCGCCGCCTCGGCGAGATAAACCGGCGCGCCGCCGGTTTCATCCTGCACAAACAGCGGGCGACCGGGCTGGCTGAACGTCACCACCCCCGCTATCTTGACCCGGTGCTGAATCGCCCGCCATTGAGTGTATTCAGAAAGCGAGACAATGGGTTGTGCCGGCAGGGTGAACGGGTCGGCAACGCCTTGTTCCTCCACAACCAGCAAGTTGGTGGAGGGGGACCAGACATAAGCTCCCGTGAGCTGGCGGGCTGAATTGGCGCTCGAACCGCAAACCCCGCGAATTCGCACCAGCGAATCCAGCAGGTTGGTGAACGCGTCGCCTCCCGGCACCTCCACTTGCACGAGGCCATTGAGATCGCTGAGTTGAAGATCGGTGAAACGCCGGTTGACCTGGGCGGACCGCACCACGCCGCGCACCTCGATCCATTGGCCATCGAATTGTCCCATGGCCATTTGATACAAGGTGACCAGTCGTGGCGCAGGGAGCTTTCCCCGACCGACCACTTTTACGGCGCCCAATTCAATAATGGGCGCGTACCCGCCGGGGGCGGTCACGCCGTCCAGCTCCACGACGTCCCCGATTTCCAAATTTGAATCCGGCTTGAGATCAGGCGCTGAGACATAAATGCCGGCCGTGTCGTCCTGGACAAACAATGCCTGGGCATCCTTCCAAAGCGCCGTGATCACACCGCGCACTTGAACCGGATATTTCCAGACACATTTTGCCGGCGGCAAATCCCGTATCTGGCACACTTGGGTCAAGGTGGGCAGTGGCTCCGGCTTTCCGGGAGCCGGCACAATTCGCCGTTCGCCGATTGAACCCCAGGCCAAAGGCTGGACGGAGGCGCTGCGAAGAAAAACATGAGTCCCGTCCCAGGAAAGCCGGCCCCAAGCGGTGGCGCGCTCGCCGCCTCCGAGCGGGGTGGTCTGACGTGTTTCCACGCGAATCGTCCCGGTCTCATCCCGCAGGATCACATATTCTCCCAATCCCTGGTCCAGCACGGTCCCTTCGATTCGCACGAGCAGATTGGTTTGGGAGTGGACCAACTTGCGCGTGAGTGAACCGACCGGGGAGATGGGCAACTGGTCCCCGCGAACGCGCGAAACCGGGTTTGTGCCGGCCACCGGGATCGCGGCGTTGGTCGGGGAAACAGCCCTGATCCCGGAAGTGTTGTCGTCTCCGGCTGCAAGCGCCAAATGATGCGGCATGGCTAGTAAAACCAAAGCGATCAGTCTGGCCGCTTGCTTTGAAATCATAGTGATTGTCGCTAGTTCCGGGAACAGTTCATTGCCAAGGATGCAACGTGCAAGCCCACATACCCTCTTGCTTTTGTCTGCACCATGCCTGGAAACAACGTCTCTGCCGGTGAAATTCAGAGCAGCTACTATGCCCGGATGACGTTCGCGGTCTGATGTCCAATTTGCGGGAAGAACGGGAAATGGGCGGGCTTTAGCGCTACCTCAGTGTCTTGTTTCTCTACAGATTACCCGTGCCGGACGCGTCAGCGGAAGAATGGCACAGGCTTATTTCGACGCCTGCAGCAACAAACGCAGCTGATCGAGGGCTTGCCCGGCGGTGACCTCTTTGAAAGCCCGGCGGTCCCAGGCATTGAACCGTTTCTCCACCTGGGTTCCCTGCCCTGAAGCCAATGCGATGTAGACGGTGCCGACCGGCTTTTCGGGAGTGCCGCCGGCGGGCCCCGCGATCCCGGTCACGGCCATGGCGTAGTCGGTGTCGTTCACGCGCCGCGCGCCTTCGGCCATTTCACGCGCAACCGCTTCGCTGACCGCCCCGTGATGGTCCAGCGTCGCGGCGCGGACCCCAAGCAGCCGTTGTTTTGCTTCGTTGCCGTAAGTGACCAGTCCGGCGCGAAAGACGGCTGAGGCGCCCGGCACATCCGTCAGGCGGTCCGCAATACAACCGCCGGTGCAGGATTCGGCAACGGCGAGAGTTTGTCTTCGTTCCGCCAATAAACGGATCACGACGGCTTCCAATTCTTCGTCTCCGGTTCCAAAAATGCGGAGGTCCAATTGCGCGCGGACGATGGCCTCCGCTTCGCTGACCAGCTTTGCCGCATTTCCGCCGCGCGCTGCCAGACGGACGTCCACCCGCCCCAGCCGCGCACAATAGCCCAGATCCAGCCCGGCTTCGACCAGCCGGTCCAAGGGTCCTTCAATTTTTTCCTGCAGAGCGGATTCGCCTACGCCCACGGTCCTGAGCGTATGGCAGATGAAGGAGTCTTTCTGGGGAAACACGCGCTGCAGCAGCGGCACCACGGCGTCCTTGAACATCGGCTGCAACTCGCGCGGCGGCCCGGGCAGCAGCACCAGCCAGCTGGGCGTTCCAGAGTCGCGAAACGGATTCGGCCGCGCTTCCAGGGCCAGCCCCGGCGCGGTGCCATTCGGATTTGCCAATACGAGCGCACCCTCCGGCACCTGAGCCTGCACCCGGTTCCGCACCGGCATCGGACGGTTTCGCGCTGCAAAGAATTGTTTGATCCGCTCCAATACGACCGGATCCTCACGCAATTCCTTTCCCAGCATTTGTGCGATCCGATCCCGGGTCAGATCGTCCGAAGTCGGACCCAACCCGCCCGTGGTGATGACCAGGTCGGCCCGCGCCAACGACTCGCGGACGGCCTGCTCGATCTCCGGCGACGAATCGGCGACGGCAAGCTGACGGGTCACAAGGTAACCCAGGTCGGCGAGCTGGCGGCAAAGCCATTGCTGGTGCGAGTTCAGCACGCGGCCCAGCATCAGTTCCGTGCCGGTGTTGACCAGTTCCACAATCACGGGTTCACAGCCTAAAGTCGGAAAGGCGAAGTCCAAAGCCCAAAGTGGCCGACGCCGGAAGCGCGAGTCCGGCTCGCGCCCTGCGATTCGGGCTGGCAGCCTCTTGAAATTTCTACTTTCTTGTAGGAGTCGAGGTGACGAGACTCAAATTTCTTCGGAAATAAAGCCTCATTCAGAGACTCCTCACGTCGTCTCCTGCATTTTTCAACAGGCTGCTAGGATGGCTTGGGCGGAGACGGCTTCTTGATCTGCGCGTTGAACGTTCCGACCACGAAGCTCCTGAAGACATCGGGCAGGCAGAGATAAATCCTCCCCGGCGCTTGATCGGCCTTGATCGGCTCAATCTGCAGCTTCATCGCGTAGCCGTTGGTAAACGCCTGGGTGATCCGCAGATCGCCTTCCCGCCAGCGCAACACGATCTGCGGCGTTACGCCGGAGAAATTGGTGCCAATGTTGTAGGATTTCCCGCCGGATTCGCGCGCATCGACTGCGCAAAGATTTATGCTTACGATCACTTCAGTCTGACCCGAACCCTGGCGAAGGATGAGCGAGCCGTTCTGCAGTGTCGCGCGCTCACAAGTAAAATCCCTGTCGTGAATTTTTCCGGCGGTGGCCGCGTCGGGAAACGCGGTGTCCACAAGATTCAGACTCCAGGATCCATTCTGACCCGCTGAGCCGGTTGGCTGGGCCGGATCGGCCGGCGGGACCGCCGGGTTCGACGAAGCGTGGTCCGTCCGCAGCACGTATACCGCGGCGCCGACAACGCACAAGGAAACCAGCCACGCAAGAATTGCCGGAGAAAAGCTCCTGCGAGGCGCGCCCTGGGCGCCGGGGGACACCGGTTGCGGCGGAACGACCTGGGGTTTGATGCATTGGGTGGCCGATAGAATAAACTTTGAGTCAGCCTTGGGCGCTTCAGGAACGATAATCCTCTGGAAGCAGGTCGGACATTCGATTTGCGCGCCGGCAGCGCTCGCATCTGCGGCGATGTGCTGGCTGCAGACCGGGCACATAAATTTAAATTCACTCATGGCCTGTCATAAGGGTTCCACATCGGGAAGCAGGCGACAATCAATTTCTTGATTGCACCGCCGGGATATCCCGCCTTCGGACCGGGAGCGCGCGATGCCCTGGTTCTGAAAGAGCCGCCCCTTTCAGCGGGGCAGGAAGGTCCCCGGCAATGGCGCTGCCGCGGCATTTGTTTCTGCTTGTAGAACCCCGAGGCGGGTATAAGATGGCCCCCGTACTGGCTGCTTATCCAATTAAACGGGCGATTGATGCCGGGCAAACAAACTATGCCTTCTTCATTCCCACCTAAGAACGCGAAGGCGGATGCGGAACAAATCCAGGCCGCGGCCAAACGGCGGGGCACGTTGCTGATCGTGGATGACGAAGAGGGGCCGCGTCAGTCGCTGCGGGTGATCTTCAAGGATGATTACGCAACACTCATGGCCAAAGACGGCGCGCATGCCATCGAACTGGCCCAGCAGCACCGAATCGACGTTGCGGTGCTCGATATCCGCATGGCCGGCATGTCGGGCATCGAAGTGCTCGAACGGCTGAAATACGTGGATCCCGCCATCGAGGTGGTCATGATGACGGCTTTCGAGACGACGGATACCATGCGCCAGGCGCTTCGGTTGCGCGCCTGCGATTACATCAACAAGCCGTTTGATATTTCCACCATGCGGGCAGCGGTAGCCAACGCGATGCAGCGGCGCACGCTCGAAGGTGAGATTCATAATAACGCCGAGAAATTGCAGGAACTGCTCATCGAGCTGCAAAATCAGAAAATCGAGGAGCAAATCGCCAATACCCGCGGCGAGATTTACGCCAGCATCATCCATGATATCAACGGTCCGCTGACCGTCATCTCCGGTTTCATCCAGTTGATGAACCAGCGCTTCGGTGACGCGACGCGGCTTGAAACGGAGGATCTGGAATTCATCAAGGACCGGCTTAAAATCATCACCCGCCAGGTCACCAACTGCATCGAGATTTCACGGCGCTACCTGAGTTTCCTGCGTCGGCACTCGGACGAAGGCCCGCGCGTGGGAGCCAATCAACTCCTCAACGATCTTAACCATCTGGTCAAAGTCCATCCGAGCCTTCAGAACAATGAATTAATCCTCCATCCCTTGACCGAAGACATCGGCGCCCGAATCAACGGGACGGACGTGATCCAGATTCTGCTCAACCTGACCGTCAACGCATTCCAGTGCACGACCCAAAGCCATCGCGTGATTATCGAAGGCAGCGTTTGGCATGAGCCGCTGGATTTGACCGCGTTCAAAGACGGTCCGGAGGCCCGGTTCCTCAACGTGGAAAACTTCGACAATACCGCGCCGCTGTTGCAGATTTCGGTTCGCGACAATGGCCCGGGCATTCCGGCGGAAATTCTGCCGAAAATTTTCCAACCCTACTTCACAACCAAAGGGCCGAAGCTGGGCACGGGACTCGGTTTGAATATCGTGCAACGCCTGGTCAGGGAAGCGAAGGGAGCTTTGCACGTGCAGACCCGCCAGGGCGAAGGAACCACCTTCACGATTTACCTTCCGGCAGCACGGCTGACGAAATAGCGGGCGCCAGACGGGTTCGGGCCGCCCAGCGCCTGGAAACGAACCGGCAAAGAGAGGTTGAAACCGCCGCATAAAATCCTATATTACCGCCTGTTCCCGAAACCGGCAGGCAGTGGGCTGTCAAAACCCGGACGCAGAGGCCAGGTTGAACGCGGGCCAGTCGCGCGGCAGGAAGCCAATTACAATCATGCAGTTCTATTTGCTCAAATCGAAGATTCACCGGGCTGCGGTCACGGGCGGCAATATCGACTACGAAGGCAGTCTTACCATCGCTCGTGATCTGATGAACAAGGTCGGCCTGTTGCCCTACGAGCGCATTCTTTGCAGCAACATGGCCGATGGAAGCCGCTTCGAAACCTACGCCATCCCGGGCCGGGCCGGCTCCGGCGAAATCATCCTCAACGGCGCCGCCGCACACCTCGGCAAGCCGGGCGACCTGCTCACCATCATGAGCTTCACCTCCGTCGGCAAATCCAAAGCGAAAAACTGGGCGCCGCGCGTCATCGTCCTCGGCAAAGGCAATCGCATCGTCAACCGGCGCGGCATCTGATCCGTCCGCATTTGCCCGAAGCTCCAGTTGATCCCGACTCGGCCCGGTTGCGTCCCCCGCTGCCTCG
>CAZFOA010000106.1:0-12135 GCA_964520205.1 uncultured Verrucomicrobiota bacterium
AATCTCGCAAACATCATGACGTTGCCGCTGGTCATCGGCATCGGCGTCACCAACGGCATTCACATTTTGAACCGCTACGCCGAGGAGCGCACGCCGGGCATCCTTGCGCGTAGCACCGGTAAGGCGGTGCTGGTGTCGGGGTTGACGGCCATCGCGGGATTCGGCAGCCTGATGCTTGCGCAGCATCGCGGCATTTATAGCCTCGGCTGCATGATGGCGACCGGCATCGCGACGTGTATGATTGCGGGGCTGACATTTTTGCCGGCGGTGCTTAACTTGATCCTTCGGAAGCAGTTGCGATCAAAACAGCCCAGCACCGATAAACCATACTCGACTCCAAACCAGGAGGACTCGAGGTAACAACATCAGCTTTGTGAAAAAGCAGGTAACAGCGAGCTTTAACCCCAATCGCCTCAAAAATGATCCAAATTGGGGTCATTTACCCATTTCGATAACGTTACCGATTAATCCTGTTTATCCATGTGGATCGGCTGAAATAGGATATTTAATCAGGATCGACTGCCTTGAAGGGGTGACCCATGCCTAACAGCCCATTCAACAATACCTTCAGTCGCAGGAGCCGGGGGGACAAGGTTCCCGCTTATTTCGGCGACCGGTCCGCTTTCAGAGGCGCCTTGCGTCGGCCCTTCCATTATAGGCGGGTGGTTAAATGCCTTTCGATCTGCCTGCTTCATTTGCTGTGGGTGCCGGTGGAGCGCGGGTTCGCTGCCGATGGACCGAACCTCGGGCCGTTGTTCGACACCTTTCCTCTGACGCTGGAGTCGGGAAACCGGACGGAAGTATTGGGGCCGGTTTTTTATTCCGAGCAGGCGGGTTCGCAGAGGGTCTGGGCTTTCCCGCCATTGCTTTCCCGTGCCTGGGATCCGGAAACCGACTTCGATGAAATCGACTTTGGTTACCCGTTGATGACCTACCGCCGTTACGGCAAGGAATATCGCTGGCAGTTTGTTCAAGTCTTCAGCTTTGCGGGTGGACGGGATCAGCAGGAAAGAGACAGCCGGCGTCTGACTTTGTTTCCCCTTTATTTCCAACAACGCTCGGCGGATCCGGCCCGGAATTATACCGCGCTGTTTCCTGTTTACGGGCATCTTCAAAACCGGCTGCTGCTGCGCGACAAAATTTTCTTCGTCATGTTCCCCATTTACAGCCAGACCTGGAAAAAAGACGTGGTGACGGACAATTACCTTTATCCCCTCTTCCATCTGCGGTCCGGCGACGGGCTTCGCGGGTGGCAATTCTGGCCCGTGACCGGTCACGAGCATAAAGAACCGACCCTCCGCACCAATGGTTTCGGCGACACGGAGCGGATCAGCGGTTACGACGAAAAATTCCTGCTCTGGCCGTTGTTCTTCAACACAACGTCCGGTGTGGGCTCGGAAAATCCCCGGAAGGAACAGACGCTGCTGCCGTTTTACAGTTATCTGCGGTCACCCCACCGCGATTCCACCACGGTGATTTGGCCCCTGTTCACCCATGTCACCGACCGGGAGAACCATTACCGCGAGTGGGAGACACCCTGGCCTTTGATTGTGTTTGCCCGGGGCGAGGGAAAAACGACTTCGCGCGTCTGGCCCTTTTTCAGCCATGCGCAAAATACGAACCAGGTCAGCGACTTTTACCTCTGGCCGGTTTACAAATACAATCGGTTGCATGCCGGCGCGCTGGATCGGGAGCGCACCCGCATTTTGTTCTTCCTTTACTCGGATATAATTCGGAAGAACACGGAAACCGGCGCCGCTCAGCGCCGGACGGATTTCTGGCCTTTCTTCACGCGCAGCCGCGACTATAACGGAAAGAGCCGCCTGCAAATCTTTGCCCCGCTGGAGCCGCTTGTGCCCTTCAGCTCCAGCATCGAGCGCGATTTCTCGCCGCTTTGGTCGGTCTGGCGCGCGGAAGAAAATCCCCGGACCGGCGCCACCAGCCAATCTCTGCTTTGGAATCTGTACCGCCGCGATGCCACCCCTGAATCCAGAAAGTGCTCGCTACTTTTCGGGCTTTTTCAGTATCAATCCGGTTCCGCTGGCAAATGCCTGCGTTTGTTCTACGTTCCAGTGATCAACACCCGGCCGGCGGCGGCCGCTCCTTCGAAATGAAATGGGGGCGCCGGCGACAACAGACTTGTGTTTTGCCGTCGCCGGGATGAAATAAAGAAACGTTATGTTCGAGAACATCGGTGAAATGGTGATCCTTTTCTGGCGCACCCTGGTGGCGCTGCCCGTCGCGTGGCAGCAGCGCCAGAAGGTGTTCGACCAGTTCTTTGAAATCGGCAACGCGAGTTTGCTGATGGTCTGCATCCTTTCGTTCTTCATCGGCGGCGTCATCGCCTTGCAAACCGGACCGGTGCTGGTCGAGCGCGGCCTGAACAACGCGGTCGGAGGACTCGTCGGCATCTCCATGTGCAAAGAGCTGGCGCCCGTCATGATGTCCATTCTCATCGCGGGCCGCATCGGCTCCGCGATGGCGGCCGAAATCGGCTCCATGCGCGTCTATCAGGAAATCGACGCGCTCCGCACCATGAACATCAATCCGATTTATTACCTGGTGTTGCCCCGGATGGTCGCCATTGCGGTCGCCGTCCCGCTGCTCGTCGTTTTCGCCATTCTCGTCGGCTGGCTGGGCGGCGCGATGGTCGCGTCATCCAACAACCGTATCGACATTCCCTTCCAGGCTTTTTTCACCAACCTGCGCGAAGTGGTCGAGATCAAAGACGTCGCCAACGGCGTGTTCAAGAGTTTTTGCTTCGCGCTCGTGATCGGCGTCGTCTCCTGCCATCAAGGGCTGATCACCATCGGCGGCCCCCGTGGCATCGGGCGTTCCGTGACCAAAGCGGTGGTCAATTCCATCGTGCTGATCGTGATTCTGGATTATCTCCTGACGCGATTGCTGCTGAAATAATGAACGAGCCCGCTTCCCATCCATCCGGAGTCAGCGTCGAAGTGCGCGGTTTGCGCAAGAGTTTCGACGGCCAGGAAGTGCTCAAGGGTCTGGACTTTGAAGTCAAGCCCGGTGAAATCTTCGTCATCATGGGCCCGAGCGGCAGCGGCAAAAGCGTGCTGCTCAAGCACCTCGTCGGCCTGGAAGAGCCCGATGCGGGGGAAATTCTCATCGGTGGCGAATCCATACAATTGCCCGGGGTGATGAGCAAATATCGCGTGGCGTTTGTCTTCCAATCCGGCGCGCTCTTCAGTTCCCTTACCGTCGGCGAAAACGTCGGCCTTTATCTCACCGAACATCGCCTGAAGCCGCCGGAGGAAATCGACCGCATCGTTTCTGAAAAGCTCGAGAGCGTGGGCCTGAAGGGCATCGAAAACAAAATGCCCAGCGAACTTTCCGGCGGCATGAAGAAACGCGTGGCCATCGCCCGCGCCCTGGTGGTCGACCCGCAACTGATTCTCTATGATGAACCGACCAGCGAACTCGACCCGCTGTCGGCTGTCGTCATCGGCGAGGAAATCCTCCTGCTGAAAGAGCGCACTCACGTGACCTCGCTGGTCGTGTCGCACGACCGCGACCTGGCCTTTGACATCGCCGACCGCATCGCCGTCATCAATGAAGGCCGCATCCTGACGGTCGGCACGCCCGAGGAGGTCAAGCGCAAGCCCGATCCCTTGATCCAGAAATTTCTTCATGCAGATTTCAAACGCAACAACGAAAGCTAACTTATGAGAAATTCACTTGAAACCCGCATCGGGGTCTTTGTCGCCCTCATCGTGCTGGCCGCCGTGTTCATTTTCGACATCGTGGGCGGCCCGGAAAAGTTCGCGCGCGGCTATCAGCTCTATGCCCTGTTCAGCAACGTGCAGGAACTCAAGGTCGGCGACCGCGTCAAAATTGCCGGCGTCGAAGTCGGCCGGGTCGAAGACATTCAACTCGTTGAAAACAAGGTGAGAGTCAGGTTGAAAGTCCGGCGCAGCGCTGATGTGAGAACCGACAGCACCGCCACCATCAAGTTCACCGGTCTCCTGGGACAGAATTTTGTCGCCGTCGATTTCGGTTCGCCCAATGCTCCCCGGGCCGAAAGCGGAAGCGTCCTGAACACCGTCGAACAGCCGGACTTGAGCGCGATCATGGTCAAACTCGACAATGTCGCCAGCGGTGTGGAAAACCTCACCAAGAGTTTCACCGGTGACAAAATTGACAATTTGCTCGGGCCGTTCACCGATTTCCTCAAGGCGAACCGCGATCCGCTGACCGCGACCATCGCCAATGTGCGGTCGATTTCGACGCAGATTTCACAAGGCAAAGGCACGGTCGGCAAACTCATTTATGAGGACACGCTCTACAACTCCGCGCTGGCCACCGTCACCAACCTCCAAGCCGCCGGTGACGAAGCCAAGTTCGCCATTGCCGACGCCCGCCGGGTGATCGAACAGGTCAATGCCGGGCAGGGCACGGTGGGCAAACTGGTCAAAGACGAAACCCTTTACAACGAAACCACCGCCTCCATGACCAACCTGAAAGAAATCCTGCAAAAGATCAACCAGGGCCAGGGCAGCATCGGCAAGATCATCAACGACCGCGAATTCTACAACAATGCCAAGTTGACACTCCAGAAACTCGACAAAGCCACCGACGGCCTGGAAGACCAGGGCCCGCTCGACGTGCTCGGGATTGCCGTCCAGCATCTGTTTTAGCCCGGTTCCGGAGAATCGTTCCGGCCCGGCCGGCGGGATGGGGACGGGAAATGCGTCCTCAGCCAAACTTCAGGTAAATCGCTTTCAGATATTCCGCTTCCTTGAAGGTTGCAGGATGGTCCGGCGCGTGTCCCGTTGTCTGCATTTCGGCAAAGGGGCGCTTCGTTTTCATTGCGCCGCGCCGCACCGCATCGAAAAATTCCCCTGCCGTCACCTGCGCCGAACAGGAAGCCGCGATCAGGATTCCGCCGCGCGCCAGAGGTTGGATTCCCAGGCGGGCCAGCTTTTCGTAGGCGCGAATCGCCGCAGCCCGATCCACCTTCCGCTTCGCCAAGGAAGGCGGGTCGAAAATGACCAGGTCAAACCGGCGCGCCGGCGGGGAGTCGAGCCATTCGAAGGCGTCGGCCTGAAGAAACTCGTGCCGGCAGCGCGCGATCGCCGGGTGGGATTCATTCAGCGCCAGGTTTCGCCGGGCGCTCGCCAGCGCGTGGGCGCTGATGTCGAGATTGCACACGGAATCCGCGCCGCCGCGCGCCGCGTAAAGTGAAAAGCCCCCCGAGAAACTGAACGCGTTGAGGACGCGCCGGCCGTGCCCCAGCCGTTCCACGTTCCGGCGGTTTTCACGTTGATCAAGAAAGAATCCGGTCTTCTGCCCGCGCAGTGCGTCCGCCTCAAATCGCAAACCCGTCTCCAGAAAGATCACCGGCCCGTCCGGCGGCGAACCTTGGAGCATTTCGCCGTCGCGGGGAGCGCCGGCTTCCGGCCCGGCGCGCTGCATGTTTCGGCTGAGCCGCAGAACCACACGCTCCGGTTGAAGCTGCGCCTGAATGAGCTCCGCGATCTCGGGAAGCCGGGGCAGCCACGCGCTCGTGTAGAGCTTCAGGACAAACGTCGTGCCGTAACGATCCAGGACCAAACCCGGCCAGCCATCGCTCTCGCCGTGGATCAGGCGGTAACCCGTGGTTTGGTCGTCGAACCACCGGCGTCTGCGGTCCACGGTTTGGGCCAGCCGCGCCGACCACCACCGGCGATCGATCGTTTCGGGCTTGCCCGCATGCAGAATCCGCACGCGAATCGGCGAATCCGGATCAAACAGACCCACGGCCAAAAACTCGTCCTTTCGATCGTAAATCACCGCCAGTTCGCCGGACCGGCCCGCCCGGTTTTGGTCGCGGATGCTTTCGGAAAAAACCCAGGGATGTCCCGCCCGCAAAGCCGATTCTGCCGCCACGCCGACCCGCAAACGCAAGCGCGGGGTTCCTTTCACCGTGTTGGTCTTAGGATTCAAATTTTCTGCCGTCAGGCGTGTTGACGCGGCGCGCCAAAGACGGCGCCCTGCGCATTCGCAGCCGTTTCCTGCTCGCTTTCGAAAAGGCCGAAAATGAAATGAAGGTGTCTGAAACTACCGGGTGCCGGTTTGTTTGAGTTGGGCGATTTCCGCCTGCAGTGCCCGACTCATTTTTTCCAGGCTCTTCGTCCGGGCCTGGACTGTGCCATGCAACTTCTCCAGCTTCATTTTGGCTTCTCCGTTCAAGCGCCTGCGTTCGACGAGGGTGTGCGCCAGCTGGAGCACCTCGATGCGCTCGAACGGCTTCTTGAGCATGAACATGCGGTCGGAAGTGCCAACCTTGGCGAACATCTCCTCCCAGGAATAGTCCGAGAAGGCGGTGCAGATCACGATCTGAAGGTCCGGATCCGCCTTCCAAAGCATCGGCGTCACTTCAATGCCATCCAGGCCCGGCGGCATCCTCACGTCAACGAAAGCCATTTCATAGGGATTTCCTTCCTGCACCGCATGATGCACGCGGGCCAAACCCTCCTGCCCCTGGAATGCGGAATCCACTTCGAATTCGCTCTGCTTGCCCAGCAAACTCGTTTCCTCGAACAAAGCGGCTTCCATCGATTCCAGCTTGGAACCGCGGAGCCGGTCCGCACAAAGGATCTTTCGGAAATCCCCGTGAATATCCGGGTTGTCATCAACCACCAGAATGCGATGTGGGTTGCGCTGGTTCATTTTTGTCTTTGATCTGTTCCGTCAGTATCCCCAATCGCCCGGCAACGCTGCTTCTATATGAATTCCGCGATTCAATGGGAAGCAGAAATATGGGCCGCCCCGAGCCGGGCACATCCGGGCCCTGCCCTTAACGGACTGCGAGCCGTCCCGGATCGCAGCGATGCGGGCGGCGGAAAAACGCCAGAAATTCAAATGCGCCCGCCCCTCTCACACAAGCTGCGGACGGGGACCGTCCGGCGCTCCGGGGTTCAGGCAATTTTTTTCTTGAAGCGAAGCGCGCACAGCGCGAATAGCGCGAGGCCCATGCCGCTCAACACCACCAGATTGACCCAGAAGTCCGCCAGGGTCGCGCCGCGCAGCACCACCGCCCGCATCAACTCGATGAAATAGGTGGCCGGCAGGCACGAACCGATGGCGTAGAAAATCCAGGGCATCGTGTCTCGCGGGAAAATGAAGCCCGAAAAGAAAACGGACGGCATGATGAACACCATGCTCATCAGCAGCGCCTGCATCTGGTTTTGCGCGCGGGTCGAAACCAGCAATCCAAGGCTCAACAACGCGAAAATATAAACCAGCGTGGAAACCGCCAGCGCCATCAGGCTGCCGGCGATCGGCACTTGAAAGACCCACCTCATCAACCCCAGCAGAACCGCCGCCATGGCTGCGGCAATCACCAGGTAGGGCATCAGCTTGCCCAGCATCAATCCCCACCGCGACAAAGGACTCACCAGCAATTGCTCCAGCGTGCCGCGCTCGCGCTCGCGCACCAGCGACATTGCCGTCGCAAAAGTGGTCGCAATCTGCAGCATGATGCCGATGACGCCCGGCACGAAAAAATTTGGGCTGCGCATGGCGGGGTTGTAGAGAATCTGCGGCCGCACTTCGACCGGCACATCGCGTCCCCCCGAGGCGCCCAGCAGCCGCAAAATGGATTCGCGAAAGGTGACGCCGATGGCCGTGTTCAACGCGGAGGAAGCGATCGTCGAATTCGAACCGTCGATGACGAGCTGAACGCGCGCGGTTCGGCCCGCCTGCAAGTCACGCGTGAACCCGGGCGGAATTTGCAGACCCGCATAGGCTTTGCCCTGGCGAACGGCCCGCGTCAATTCATCCACGCCGGCGACTTCACCCGCGGACTTGAATGTGCCCGTATTGACGAAGCGCTCGATAATCTGACGGCTTTCAACCGTGCGGTCTTCGTCCAATACCACCATCCTCAAATTCTTGACATCGGTGTCCAATGCAAACCCGAAGGCGATCATTTGGATCAGCGGCGGGAAGAACATAAAAAACAAAGTCATGGGATCGCGCCAGACCACCAGGAATTCCTTGTAAAGAATTGCCGTGAAACCGCGGAAAGGTGTTTTCATTTCGAAACGCCTCCGTTGTTGGGGGTGGTCAACGCCACGAACACATCCTCCAGCGACGGCCCGATCGGATGGATCTCCACCTGCGGAATGCCCGCGCGCGATAATTCGGAGCGGATTGACTGTTCGGACAGGTTTTCCTCCACGAGCAAATGCATGGATTGGCCGAAGATGGTGGCGGATTTCACGCCCGGCAGATCACGCATGGCCTGCAGGCCAACCGTCACATGATCGCATGTGATGTCCAGCCGCTTCGTGCCCGGCGGATTGACCGCCGGCAGCCTCTTCAAATCGTCCGGCAAGCCACACACTACCAATTTCGAGGCATAAATGTAACCGACATGCGAACAGCGTTCCGCTTCGTCCATGTAGTGCGTGGTCACGAACAAGGTCATGCCGCGGCTCGAAAACTCGAACAGCAAATCCCACAACTCGCGCCGCGCCACCGGATCGATGCCCGCCGTCGGTTCGTCCAGAAACAGCACGGTCGGCTGGTGCAATAGCGAGCAGGCCATCGCCAGCCGCTGCCGCCAGCCGCCGGAAAGCTGGGATGCCCGCCGGTTGAGATACGGTCCCAGATGGGTAAGTTCCACCAGCTCGCCGCGGCGCCTGGCCAGGTCCGCGCCACGCATCCCATAAAGCCGGCCGTAAAACTGCAGGTTTTCGAAGGCCGTCAGCTCATCGTAAAGCGAAAACTTCTGGGACATGTAGCCGATGAGGGTCTTGATTTCATCGGTTTGCTTGGCGACATCAAAGCCGGCGATGCGCGCGAAACCGTCGCTCGGTTCCAACAACCCGCACAGCATGCGGATGACAGTGGATTTGCCGGAGCCGTTCGGGCCGAGAAAACCGAAGATGGAACCCTTGCTGATCTTCAGGCTGACACGGTCGACAGCCGTGAAATGCCCGAAGCGCCGGGTCAGGTTTTCACATTCGATCATGGGTTCAGCAGGCATGACTCAAACGACGGCTTGAAAAGCGGCGAGAATACAGCCCAAAGCTGGGATTGGTGGGCACGGCGACATTATCGGTGATGACAAACCCCACTCATGGTTGTGAATGACGCGGCGGACTTCTTTCCGCTGGGACAAAGCGATTCGCCTCTCGGGACCTGATTCGAGTTCGCTCATCGCTGGCTCTCCCTTCTCACTTCACCCCGTTTGGAAACGTCACGTCCGCCGACATGCCGGCGCGGAGGTCGTGGCCCGGGTTATCCAGCCGCACTTTCACCCCGAACACCTGTTTGATGCGTTCCTCGACCGTCTGCACATTGCGCGGCGTGAATTCGGCCTCCCGATTGACCTGCTCGACGGCACCCGCGAAATCTTTTCCGGGAAACGCATCCACGCGCGCGGTCACCGCATCGCCCAATTTCATGCGCCCCAGCCATGTCTCGGGCACGTAAACCCGAACCCAGAGGTGTTGCGGGAGCAAAAGAGTGGCGACCTGCTGGTTGGCCGCAAGCACATCGCCGACTTTCACACTCAATACCTCCAACACGCTGTCCGAGGGCGCCACGATTTCCATTTCGCGCAGTTGGGTGTCAATTTCGGCAAGCTGCGCGCGGGCGTGCGCAATTTGTTCCGGTCGCGTCCCCGCAAGCAACAGGTCGTAACGGCTCTTCGCGGCGGCCACACTTTTTTCGAGCGACTGCGCCCGGGTCAGCGCCTGGTCGCGTTCGGTGACGGAAACGGTCCTTTGCGCGAACAATTCCTCGGCGCGCCGCGCGTCGGCTTCGGCGAGGCTCACGTTCGCCGCCTGCGCCTCCCAGTCGGCCCTGGCCGCATCGATTTCCTGCTGGCGCGGGCCGGCTTCGAGTTCGGCCAGTTGCGCGGCCATTTGATCGCGCCGCGCATGGAGTTCCGCGGCGTCCAGTTGAGCGATCTCTTGCCCGGCCTGCAATGCGTCGCCTTCCTGCGCCATGAGTTTTTCGACCCGTCCGCCATAGCGCGAAGCGACGTGGACTTCGTCGGTTTCAATGGTGCCGGAGACGGTGGACGGTGGATTTCGCCCGCAGGAAGCCAGCAGGATGCTGAACGCCACCATGCCCGCTCCAATGATGCATCGTTTTTCCACGGTGAAGCGAAGCTAACAGGCCAAAGAAAACGGAGCAAGTGCCGGCTCGGCGAGCCGCAGCGGGGCAGCCGGAAATGAGACCTGGCAAAACTCCCCAAGGGCGCAGGTCGCATGGGTCTTCAACCTGCAGCGGGTCGCAGACCCGCGGTCCTTGACTGCGGCTAGGCGGCCGCGCGCTGCCCGATCAGTCCTTCGACAGCCGGTCGGAGCGGGATGCAGAGTTCCTCGAGGAGATGGTCGCAGTCCTTTTCCGAAAACCGCAAGGATTTGGCCGCGGCATAAATGAAGCCGCGCGTCGTTTGAAATCCGTAACCGAGCAACCCCTGTCGCAGGGGCATCGAGTAAAGCGCCAGCGTGAGGCCGTAAACCAGCGTGTGCCAGGCGTTGGCGTTGCCGCGCTCGACCGCCTCCAAATAGCGCCGGACGATCCGCTCGTCGCGCAACGGGCGCAGCTTCTGCAATTGGCATTGCCCGATTCGGCGACTGGCTTCGGCAAAAGGTTTCACCACGGGTTCGCCGGCCAGCTGCCGGTCGAATTCGACCAGTTCGCGGACTTCGTGGCGGCATACGTGGTCGAAAGCGCGCCGAATGGCCGGCAATTCCACCGGCAATAAAATCTCATGGTAATACTCGTGGAGGAAGCGGCGGAGGGACGGCAGATCCCGGACCTGCGACAGATCGAGCGAAGCCGCAACATTGCCCAAGGCGGCCAGACCGTGGGTCGAGCCGAGTTGCTCCACCAACGGATGGCAGTCGCCCAGCCATTCGGCCGGCTCACCCACCGCGGGTTGGAATTGTTTCCACATTTTTTTTCGCAAGCCGGCTGATTCCCAGTCGCCTGCCACCATCGGTCACGTTGCACTCACAGCACAGCGGTTGCCAGAAGTAAAAACCGCGAACGGAAAATTTAGGTCTTGAAAACGGTCCGTGCGCCCCACAAAAGCACGGCGCGCGTTCCGGCAACGCGAATCACAGCAACCCACATTCCACAAACGGAGCAAGCCCGAAAAAATCGTCTCAATTCCGCCGCCGGCCTGCTGTGGCTTGCAGCATTCAAACCCGGTTGTCGGGGGGATTGCCTCCCCGGGCAGGCAAGCGCGAGCGAAATCTTCCAGTGGGCATTCGGCGAGCCGGCCTTTCCTGGAACGGGAATCGTGCCGGTGACGGTTCCCCGATCAGAGCCATGCCAGCGGGCCGCCGGCGGGAGAATAAGACAGTCGAACTGAAACCACGCCCGCCGGGCTTGAAACTTATCATTCCGCCTCGGCCCGGTCGTTAAATTACCCTTTCTTTTCCTTTGAGTCTCCGGCCCAGGCGGGTTATGGTGTTTGCATATTTTGTTTTCGGCTTGGTAAAGGGTGGTAGGTCCACAATTCACCAGGGCGATGGAGTGAATCAATTAAATTATGAGTCAGCCAATCCCAATGAAGGCCGGGGCCAGCCGGAAGCCGGAGTCTGCTGCTCGCGCGCCCAAATACCCGGGCATCCGTGTCACGTGCAACGGCAATCAGTTGGTGACACAACATGTGGAAACCCGCATCACCGAGGGCGGTGTGTTTTACCCGATTACTCCTTCCACCGAAGGCGGCGAGATCTATCAGCAATCCTACGCGCAGGGCGAGCTCAACGTGTTCGGCCAGCAGAAGATTGCCGTTGAATGCGAAGGCGAACATGCCGCGCAAGGCGGCGCGACCGCCTTTGCCGTCGCCGGAAAACGCACGGTCAATTTCACCTCGGGCCAGGGCATCGTCTATGCCATGGAGCAATACTACCATGCGCCGGGAAAGTTCTCGACGATGGTTCTCGAAGTCGGGGCCCGGGCCCTGACCAAGCAAGCCCTGAACGTGCATTGCGGCCACGACGATTTCTACGCCGCGCTCGACACGGGCTGGACCATGATCATCGGCAAGGACGCGCAACAAGCCGCCGACCAGGGCATCATCCTGCGCAAAGTCAATGAACTGGCGCTCAATCCCGGCATGAACATCCAGGACGGCATGCTCACCACGCATTCCGAGCGCAC